>NZ_JANINM010000233.1 GCF_024509055.1 Mesorhizobium sp.
CGTTCCGCTTCTTCGAGACCTATACGATCGTCGCCTATATCTATCTCATCCTGACCGTCGGCCTGTCGCTGGCGCTGCGGGCGCTGGAGCAGCGGCTGCGCAGGCAGCACGAGGACTAGCCGGTGGGACAAGTTCGCCGAAACCGGTTCCCACTTTTCCCGGAATTGCTCTACCTTGGACGACATGCATAGGGCGGAGGAGCCGACCCATGAATCTCGACAAGGCCAATGCCGCGCTGGACTCCGTCTACACGGCCGATACGCCGGAGGCGCTCGCCAGCGCCTACGCCGACTGGGCCGCGACCTATGACAGCGAAACCGCATCGCTCGGCTACCTCCTGCCTTTCCTGATTAGCGCCTGGGTGGCGCGCCACGTGCCGGCGGGCGAAGGTCCGCTGCTGGACGCCGGCTGCGGCACCGGCCTTTCGGGGCCGTCGCTGAAGGCGCTGGGCTATGACGACATCGCCGGGCTCGACCTTTCCGACGACATGCTGAAGCTTGCCGGCGGCCGCAATGCCTATGGCGAGTTGAAGAAGGCCATGCTCGGCGGTCCGCTGCCCTGGCCCGACCGGCATTTCCGGGCCTTCTTTTCTACCGGCGTCTTCACCATCGGCCATGCGCCGGCCTCGGGACTACGCGAGCTGGTGCGCATCACGAAAGCCGGCGGTCACGCCATCTTCACCGTGCGCGACCAGGTGTTCGAGAGCGGCGGCTTCCAGGCGGTGTTCGACGAGCTTTCCGAGGCGGGGAAATGGCGCCTCGCCGAGCAGAGCCCATGGTTCCGCTGCTACGCGATCGGCGACCCTGAGGCACTGGTGAAGACGTTCGTATTCGAGGTGCTTTGAACAGTCAGCGTTCGCCGCGGCGCGGCTGCCCGGCAAGGCGTGCGCCCAACGCCTCCAGATCGTCAAGGAACCAGAGCTGGCCGCCGCGATTGGCCTCGCGCACGAAATCGGCGAATGCCTTGCTTCGGGCGATATAGCGCGAAACGTCGCCGAGAATTGCCAGCCTGATGCCGTAGTTGACGCATTTCTGCGTCCATTCCCCGGCAATGCCGGTCTTCAGCTCGAAGAAATCCGCCGGCAAGGCGGAGGTCGAAATTGCCACCCAATCCGGATCGGAGGCCGATGCATCGCCGATGAGGTCGAGGACTTTCGCAGCCGCCGCCTGCCATTCGAGAACCTTGTGGCCATGCATATCGTGAAGAATACTCATTTCCAGCGTCCTGTTCCAGGCATCGGAATGCGGCCTCTCACCCTGTCCGCCGGCGCCTGTCAATCTCGAGGGCTGGTGCAATCACGCCGCAATTGCCGAAATCGGCAAAGATTGCTATCTACTGCGCCATGGAAAAGCTTTTCAGCGATCCGGCCTACAAGGGTTTCGTGCTGCAGGACAGAAAGCGCCTGCCGTCGCGATTTGCCGCGCGCGTCTCCGGCGCGCTCACCAGCCGACTTAGCTAAGGCCGATACCGCCTCGTCGCCTTGCCGGATATGCACCATCCAGCGTCAGCTCTTCCCATTCTCATATCGACGGATTTACGCACATGAGCGCACCGCGCACCCTCTACGACAAGATATTCGACGACCACGTCGTCGACCGCCAGGACGACGGCACCTGCCTGCTCTACATCGATCGCCATCTCGTCCATGAAGTGACTAGCCCGCAGGCCTTCGAGGGCCTGCGCATGAGCGGCAGAAAAGTTCGGCATCCCGAAAAGACGCTCGCCGTGGTCGACCACAATGTGTCGACCTCGCCCGAGCGCAAGTTCGGCATCAAGAACGAGGAAAGCCGCATCCAGGTCGAGGCGCTGGCCAAGAACGCCAAGGATTTCGGCATCGAATACTATTCCGAGAACGATATCCGCCAAGGCATCGTCCATATCATCGGGCCGGAGCAGGGCTTCACGCTGCCCGGCATGACCATCGTCTGCGGCGATAGCCACACCTCCACGCACGGCGCCTTCGGCGCGCTGGCGCATGGCATCGGCACGTCGGAAGTCGAGCATGTGCTGGCCACCCAGACGCTGATCCAGCGCAAGGCCAAGAACATGCTGGTGCGCGTCGACGGCCAGCTGCCGGAAGGCGTCACCGCCAAGGACATCATCCTCGCCATCATCGGCGAGATCGGCACCGCCGGCGGCACCGGCTATGTCATCGAATATGCCGGCGAGGCGATCCGCTCGCTGTCGATGGAAGGCCGCATGACGATCTGCAACATGTCGATCGAGGGCGGCGCCCGCGCCGGCCTGATCGCGCCCGACGAGACGACCTTCGCCTATGTCAAGGACAAGCCGCGCGCGCCGAAGGGCGCCGCATGGGATGCCGCGCTCGCCTACTGGAAGACGCTTCAGACCGACGAGGGCGCGCATTTCGACAAGGTGATCGTGCTTGACGCCGCGAAGCTGCCGCCGATCGTCTCCTGGGGCTCTTCGCCAGAGGACGTCGTCTCAGTGCAGGGCATCGTGCCCAACCCCGAAGACATCACGGACGAGAACAAGCGCTCCTCCAAGCACCGGGCGCTTGAATATATGGGGCTGACGCCTGGAACGAAGATCACCGATATCGCGCTCGACCGCGTGTTCATCGGCTCCTGCACCAACGGCCGGATCGAGGACCTGCGCGCCGCCGCCAAGGTTGTCGAGGGCAAGACCGTCAACCCGCGCGTCAACGCCATGATCGTGCCCGGTTCCGGCCTGGTCAAGGAACAGGCCGAGGCCGAGGGTCTGGACAAGATCTTCCTTGCCGCCGGCTTCGACTGGCGCGAGCCGGGCTGCTCGATGTGCCTGGCCATGAACGACGACCGGCT
>NZ_JANINM010000234.1 GCF_024509055.1 Mesorhizobium sp.
GCAGGCCGTCAGGATAGTGCTCCCCTCGGGGACGCTCACCTCTTCGCCATCGATAACGATCGTAATCTGCTTGGCCGGCGTAACCGCAGGACCACCCGGGTAATGAATGTTCATCTGCTTTCCCTCAGTACGCCGAGGCGATCGATAGCCGACTCGACGGCATTCCAGGCGGCCTGACCGAGACCGCAGATCGAAGAATCCTTCATCACCAACCCGACATCGCGCAGCAAGCCGATGTCGCGTCCCTTGGCCGCAACATCCTTGCGGTTATTCGCAATGCGCAGCAGCGCCTCCTCCTGGCGCACCGTGCCCACGCGGCAGGGTACACACTGTCCGCAGGACTCATCACGGAAAAAGCGCGCGATGCGCAGCAAAATAGCGGGCAATTCGACAGTGTCGTCGAAGGCCAGCACCACGCCTGAGCCCAGGGTGGTGTTGTTAGCGCGGGCGCCCTCGAAGGTGAGCGGGATGTCGAGTTCGTCGGCGCGCACGAACCCGCCTGCAGCGCCGCCTAGCAGCACGGCCTGCAGTTTTCGGCCCTTTGCAACACCGCCGGCTAACTTGAGAACATCGCCCAACGTTGCACCGAAAGGCACTTCGTAAACGCCGGGGCGTACAAGATTGCCCGAAACACAGAACAGTTTCGGGCCTGTTGAGCCCTCCGTCCCGATCTTGGCGTACTGCGCGCCGCCCATCTGCATGATCAGCGGCACGTTGCACAAAGTCTCGACGTTGTTGACGACGGTCGGCTTGCCGAAGAGGCCAGCCTCGAACGGGAACGGCGGCTTGGAGCGCGGCTCGCCGCGATAGCCCTCGATCGAGTTGAAGATCGCGGTCTCTTCGCCGCAGATGTAAGCGCCGGCGCCGCGCCGTATCTCCAGCTCGAAGCTCCAACCGCTGCCCTGAATGTCAGCACCCAGAAATCCGCGTTCGCGGGCCTTTTCGATAGCGTTGTGCAGGAGCCGGTTGGCGCGCGGATACTCGCCACGCAGATAGATAAAGCCCCGCTCGGCGCCGAAGGCGTAACCCGCGATGGTCATCGATTCGATCAGCGCGAACGGGTCGCCCTCGAGGATGGCGCGATCCTTGAACGTGCCCGGCTCGCTCTCGTCGGCGTTACAGACGAGGTAGCGAGGCGTCGCAGGCTGTTTGGCGGTGCTTTCCCACTTGGTGCCAGCCGGGAACGCCGCCCCGCCGCGCCCCATCAGCCGGGAGTCCTTGACCTCGCTGATGACTTTCGCCGGTCCCATCTCGAACGCCCGCCGCAATCCGGCGTAGCCGTCGATCGCAAGATAGTCGTCGATGCTTTCCGGATCGACCCGGCCGACCCGCTTGAGCAGCATCAGGCCTTCCTGGCCGGCCTGCGGCACCGCCATGATCGCCGGCGCCTCGGCTGCGAGTGCCGCAGGCCCGTCATTCAGTGCGAGAACGATTTCTTCGACAGTGGCGGGCCCGATCAGGTGCTCATGAGGCGGGTCGCCGGCTTCCACCGCCATTGCGGCGGGGGCGCGCTCGCACACACCGAGGCAAGGGCTATGCTTCCAGCCGTTGGTGGCCGAGGCCGGACCCAGCCGCTTTTCGAGATCGGCACAGACGTCCTTGGATCCGCGTGCCATACACGCAATGTCAGTGCAGACATGGACGATGCGCTTCGGCCTTACGTTGGTGGAGAACAGCGCATAGAACGTCGCGACGCTATAGACATCGGCTGGCGCCACGCTGAGCCGCCTTCCAATGTAGTTCAGAGCGCCGGGACTGATCCAGCCCACGCGGTCATTCACTGCATGTAGCGCTTCCATGACGAGATGCCGCTGCGACCGTGCTGCGTGGCCGCTGTGCGCCCGCCGATGGTCTTTCTCGTCTCGTTCGCCTCCGTGCCAGCCGCCTTCGCCTGCCCCCAGCAACCGATCGACCGCATCTCGTTCGTCTGCGAACGGCTCGGCATTGGAGAACTTCAGATCCACAGTTGGTCCATCCTATTCTGCAGGCACGAAATCTTGTTTCTCACGATTGAGCTTGACGAAGAGGTTTCTCTCCCAAGTCGGCACTTCGTTTGTCTTCTCTACCTTCACCGCGGTCGCCTTGAACTCCGCAGTTCCAGAGATCGGGTCGTTCGCCTCGATGGTGAGAGAGTTGACGTCCACTTCATCAGGAAAGTTGCACGCCATGAACAGCAATCCGGGACGCAGCCCCGGCTCCCTGCGCACAGGTGCCAGCACGGAGCCTCGGCGCGAACTCACACGCACCCATTCGCCCTCGACGACATCAAGCCGAGCCATATCCTCCGGAGAAAGATCGATGCAGGCACCAAATCGAATTGGCGAGTTGAAGCCGCCAGACTGCACGCCGGTGTTGTAGTCGGTCAGCCGCCGCCCTGTCGTCAGGCGCAGCGGGAATTCATCGTCGAGCTTGTCCACCGGCAGGCTGTGTTCCGGAGTGCCGAACGGTGCAAGCTGCCCGCGCTTCTCGGGATCCTTCTCCCAGAGTCTGCCATGCAGGAACGGCGACTCAGGACCGTTTTCGTCGGGGAACGGCCACTGCAAGCCGCCACGTTCCTTGAGCAGCCGATAGGTCATTCCATGGTGTTTCGGCGACACCGCACGCAGCTCATCCCAGATTTGCTCGGCGGTCTGTTGTGACCAGCCGCGCCCCATACGCTCTGCGACAAGGCGAATGATCTCGATATCGTCCTTCGCACTCCCGGGCGATTCCAATGCCTTTCGCACAAGCTGAATCCGCCGCTCGCTGTTGGTGAAGGTGCCGTCGCTCTCGCACCATGCCGCGGCGGACGGGAGCACA
>NZ_JANINM010000235.1 GCF_024509055.1 Mesorhizobium sp.
AGACCATGGACAGCCCGTCGGCCATCTTGTCGGTGAGCGCCACCGCGATCAACTCGCCCTGGCCCTTGCCGGTGATGAACGTGTCCGGGCCGCGACGCCGGTATTCGATGATCTTGGTGTCGACATGCGTGTCTTCCACCATCATCGCATAGTCGAGCACGGTCATGTCCGACATGCCGCCGCGGCGATGGCGGGCATCGAGATAGGAGCGGAAGAGCGAGTATTGTTCGGTCGAGGGCTGGGCGTCATGCATGGCGCCGACGAGATCGGCATTGCGGTGGATAACGCGGCGCATGTTGCGACAAGGTGGGTGAACACCTTGCGCTCGAATTGTCCCTCCAGATAGGGGCACGGCGACGGCGCGGTCAGGAAGAACTGCGGCGACTGTGTCGGATGCTGCGTCATCTAATCTTGGAAACGCTCCTGCGAATCGCCCTACCTTTGGCCCGGCCAGCGAAAAATTCAACAGGATTGTGGTGCCGCGACGGCCGCGAGCTGTTCATATTTGAGCGCAGGCGGCGCGGCGGTTCGATGAGCGCGGCCGTGGGCACCGTCAGATGTCGGTGCGGGTGACCACGGTGCCGAGCAGCAGGTCGTGCAGCGTCCGCTTGCGATCGGAGAACAGCGTGACCAGGAGCACCAGCGGCGTCAGGATGACGTTGCCGGCCCAGAACAGCACGGAATGCACGACCGCCGTCATGCCGTCGATGCGGCTGCCGTCGAGTTTTTCCAGGCGGATGCCCATGATCTTCATGCCGGTCGTCGCCTGGTCGCGGCTGCCCAGCGTGTTCCAGATATACAGGATGGCGACAAGCGGCAGCAGAACGGAGAACAGCGCCCAGCCGAGGCCGAAGGTCAACAGACCGAAAATGGCTACCAGAATGGCGAAAGGAATGGTCAGCAGCAAGACGAAGAGATAGTCGAGGATGAAGGCAAAGATGCGCCTTGTCCGCACCCCGCGATAAGCGCGGGTGTCCTCGAACCTCGTGGTGATGATTTCGCCGTCAAGCACGCGCGTGTTCATTTTCGTTCCTCGATCGCGGCACCTCCCACGGGGATGCCTACCGCCCTTTCAAATGGTGAGGACGGTGTGAATTTCAAGGAACATGCGAGCCGGAGGCCGGCGCGCTGTCAGAAGATTCCCGGGCAGAGCCTGTAGCGAACCCGCTCCTTATAGTCGCGATATTCCTGCGTCATCGCCAGGATGCGCTCCTCGCGCAGGATGCGATAGATCTGGAATAGGGTGATGACCGCGTAGACGGTGAAATTGTAGACCGAGAAGCTCGACAGCAGGAACAGGATGTGGCCCGCCAGGTAGCCGGCATAGATCGGATGCCGCAGATATCGATAGGCGCCCCACGTCACGACGCCGCGGTTGCCAGGCAGGATGGCGAAGGAACGCCCGAGCGAGACCTTGCCCCAAATGACGAGCAGCAGCCCCATGAACTGCAGTGGCGCGCAGACATAGATCGGTATGAACTCTATGCCGCGCTCGAATGAGATCAGACCTGAGCCGAAGCCCGCCGTTAAGGCGACGACCACGGTCAGCGGATTCCAGTCACGCACCAACGGGCGTCTGGACAGCAGGAGCCAGAGGAAGTCGAGCCCTTCGGAAATCGTCAGCAGCAGGACGTTGATACGACCTGGATCGAGGAGGAAGTTATGGATGCCGCGATAGACGAACAAGGCGGCAAAGGCGAGCGCGAAGAAACGGAACAGCCCTTCGCGCAGGTCCGTAGCGACGTTGTCGGCTTTCAGCTTGCACCCCCCGCGTCCGGATGCGCGTGTCCGATTTCTGCGCGCGACCGGTCCCGATTCGAATGAATGCCATACTGACTTTGCCGTTGCCTTTCGCAAACATTACAAATTGGTAATGTTGTGGAGGCGGCCGGGGGATGCCGTGCCGATCCAGGCAAGGGCGACCTGTGCACCGTCGTCGGGCACGCTGTCGTTCATCCGTTGAAAAGAGCGGCCTCGGACATGATGGCTACGATCAGCTCCGCTCCACCGTCCAGAGCGCGTCCAGGTCAAGAGGGCGCTTGGCAGTCAACTACGAAGCCTCTGTTTTTTCGACGAAATTCCGCCGCAAAGCCGCCTTCTTGCGCGGTTGAACTGCCTGCCTCGGGAAACCTTCCGGCCTCCCCGGCGTTGTCGTTGCGGAGTGGGATATTGCTAGCGGATTGTGATGCGCGCGCTCTTGAAAATCCTCGGCCTCACGGTCGTTCTCCTCTTCATCGCAGCCCATTCCGGGGCGCAGGCGGAAGGTGAAAAGCGGTTGGCGCTTGTCATCGGCAACGGCGCCTACCAGACGGGCGAGCTTGCCACGGCGGCCAACGATGCCGGTCTCATAGCGCAGACATTGCAGGCCGCGGGCTTCGACGTGGTTGGCGCGCGTGACGTGGACCAGGACTCGCTGCGCGGGGCGTTCCGCGATTTTGCGGGCAAGGTTTCCGCCGCGGGTCCGGATGCGGTCGTTTTCGTCTATCTGGCCGGCGAGGGCGTGCAGTTCGAGGGCGAGAACTACTTCCTCCCGGTTGATGCCCAGATCGCCAATCCGAATGATGTTCCGCTCCAGGCCATGCGGATTGCCGATGTCACCAAGTCGCTTTCCGGATTGCCGGCGAAGGTCAAGGTGGTCGTGCTCGACGCGGCGCGGCCGAATAGCCTGCCGCAGTCGAACCAGCCGCTGGCCGGGGGACTTGCCTTGGTCGATCCGGATCCGAACATGCTGATTGCCTTCAATGCCGCGCCGGGAACCGTCGCGCCGGAAGGCAAGGGGCCGTATGGCGCCTACGCCCAGGCGCTCGCCGAGATGATGCGCGAAGGCGGCCTGTCGCTGCAGGATGTGTTCGACCGCACGCGGCTGCGCGTCAACGAAGTGACGCAGGGCGCCCAGGTGCCATGGAACGCCTCCAAGGTCAGCGCGCCTTTCGTCTTCTTCGACCGCGCTCCGGATGCGCCGGCGCCGAAGGTTTCCGAGGCCGAATCCCGGGCCAACCGAACGAAGGCGATCCGCGATTTCAACGCGCGCGATGCCTATGTCGCGGCGCTCGACCGCGACACGATGCACGGCTATCAGGATTTCCTCGTCGCCTATCCGCGCGATCCCATGGCCAAGCGGGTACGTGCCATCATCGCCGCGCGGCGTGAGGCGATCACCTGGCGCGAGACATGGCTGCAGGACTCGCCGGATGCCTACTGGTCCTATCTGAGGCGATACCCGCATGGTCCGCATGCATGGGACGCCCGCCGCCGGCTGGAGCATTTCGACGCTGCCCTGGAGCCGCCCGAAGAGTTCACCGTCTATGCCTACGACGTGCCGCCGCCGCCGCCGGAAGAGATCGTCTATGTCGACCGTCCGGTGCTCTATTTCGACGACCCCGATTTCGACTTCGAGCCGCCGCCGCCGGTCGACGTGATCTTCCTGCCGCCGCCGCCGCCGGACTTCGTCGAGCTGGAAGCGCCGCCGCCGCCGGTCGACGTCTTCGTCCTGCCGACGCCGGTCTTCGTGCCGATACCAGCATTCTTCAACCCGCCGGCGGACATCGTGGCGCCGCCGAACGACGTCATCTTCAACAACATCCACAACACGACCGTCATCAACAACATCAACAACACGACGATCAAGGAGAGCGCCGGCCAGGCCGAACACCCGAACGCCAATGCTGGGGGCAACCTCACCACGGGCCAGAAGTTGGCCGTCGGCGCCGGCGCGGCCGCGCTGGCGGCCCGGGTCGCGCTGCCCCCATTGCTGCAGAAGCGAGCGGCGTCCCATCAGGCTCCGGTCAATCAGAGTCAGGGTGGCCAAGGAACGGCGCAAGGCCAGCAGTCAGGCGGAGCGACGCCGCAGTCGAAGACGCTGCAGTCCAAGACACTGCAATCCAAGACACTGGGCAAGCTGTCGACCGATCACGCCCTGCCGAACGCCAAGACGCTCCCGCCCGTCAACGGCAAGCCGGTCCTCAACGGCCAGAACCTGCCGAACGACAACAAGTCGAGGAAGGCGCTGGGCAAGCAGGGGACGGCTGGCGGCGACAACCAACAGGCTACCGGGAATGCGGGCGCCCCGGTCACCGGCGAGCAGAACGCGACAGGCCAGGGCAAGCGCAACCTCCGCAAGCTTCCGAACGTCAACGGCGCTCCTTCGCAAAGTGGCCAGAACGCGCAGCGGAGGTTGGGCAAGAACAACCCGCCGTCGAACCAGAACGCGCCGGAAGGCAAGCAAAACAAGCTGCCGCGCAACCAGCTCAAATCGTCCGGCCAGGCTGCCGCAGGGCCAAGCGGGCAGGGTGCCTCGCCGAATGCAAACGAGAGGAACCGGAAGCTGCGCAAGCTTCCCGAGGCCGGCGGCGTGCCTCAGGGCGGTGAACTGAATGTCCAGCGAAACTTGAGGCCGAACAAGCCTAATGCAAGTGCGCAGCGACGCCGCGAGCAGGCACAACCGAACGCGCAGGAACCGAGGCTGCGCAAACCGCAGTTCAACGCGCAGCCGAGACCTCAGATCCAGGAGCGCCGCGTGCCGCAGGTGGAGCAGCCGAGGCCTCAGGTGCGGGAGCGCCGTCTGCCGCAGGTGGAGCAGCCGAGGCCACAGATGCAGGAGCGCCGGGCGCCGCAGGAGCAGCCGAGGCCACAGATGCAGGAGCGCCGGTCGCCGCAGGAGCAGCCGAGGCCGCAGATGCAGGAACGTCGGGCGCCGCAGGAGCAGCCGAGGCCTCAGATGCAGGAGCGCCGCGCGCCGCAACAGCAACCCAGGCCGCAGCCGCAGGAATCACAAAAGAGGCCACCTTGCGGGAAGCCGGGCGAACCGGCCTGTGGCAAGTGATCGGGCAAGAACGGGCTGAACGGCGCCAGGAGCGTTGGACCGCGACACCCTTCGCACCCATAGTCGCCTTTGACAAATCGAGGGTCGGGCCTGCGCCTCGGTCCCAAAAAGCTGGGCATTTGCCTCTGGGCCGCCGACGCTGCGGTCGAGCACAAGCCAGGCGTCATCGCCGCCGCGAATGCGGCGTCTCCAAAGTGCGCCATTTGGATTCTCCCGACGTTGCCACTGGCTGGCGGTCGCCAGTCGATGACAGGAGAGCCGGGCATAGGCTCACCCCTGGGCCGGCTCCTCGTAGATGCCGATGATGAGCAGCCAGGCGCCCGAGATCAGGAAGGCGAAGAGCACGATGGTTCCGATGGCCGCGATGTAAAGGCCTATGCTGCGCCCGAAAATGAGGAAGATCGCGCCCAGGACCTCGGCGAGGTAGCACGCCGTGCCGCCCGCGAGCCGCGGCCCGGTCAGCCCGATGGAACTCATCCCCTCCATGATGGCCACGACATAGCCCCTGACGAAGATGAACGTCGCGATCACCCAGAGGAAAAGCCATTCGAGGCCGAGCGCCGGAAGATACTGGTTGCCCAGCAGCGCAAGGCTGCACGCCATGAAGATCGCGCTGAAGCCCGACAGCATGTTGATCGCGCGGTTCTTGTGCGTGGTGTTGCGCACGATGCGTTCCGGGTTGATCGAGATGGCGACGAAGATCAGACCGGCAAGGCCCGCCGCGCCGCCGCCCACCATGACGAAGAAATTGCTCCACTGGTCCAGCATGAATTGCCCCTCAGGCTCGAGCTTCAGGCGGCTCGATGGATGCGCAGGCTAGCATGGCCGCGCGCCCGGACTCCACGGGCGGGACAGGCGATCACGGCAGTGTCATCGTTCCGGTTGCGAAGGCGCGGCCGCCGCTGCCTGTCCGGCGCTCGCCCGGGAAGCCACGGCATGCTAAGGACGCCCGATCCCTCCTCATATCGGCCGCGCCCCACAGATGTTGAGCTTCTATCCGCAAGGCAAGTCCCCCGAAGCGATGGCGCAGGCCATCTGGCTGGACCTGCGCGATCCCGTTCCCGCGGAAGCCGCCGAAGTCCAGAAGCTGATCGGCGTTGCGGTGCCGAGCCGCGAAAGCCTTGCCGAGATCGAGAATTCGAGCCGGCTCAAGGCGCGCGACGGCGTGCTTTCCATGAGCGTGCCGATGATCACCCGTGTCGAAGGCGGGCCGCCGCAGGTCGCGCCCGTCGGCTTCGTGCTTTCGCGCGACCGCCTCGTCACCGTCCGCTTCGCCGCGCTGCCGGCCTTCGACGACGTCGCCGGGCGCTTCGGCGATCCAGCCCGCAGCCCGACCTGCAGCCTGGAGGTGTTCGTCGATCTTTGCGAGGAGATCGTCGACCGCCTCGCCGACAGCCTGGAGCAGGTCGCGACCGAGCTGCGCAGCCTGTCCGCGTCCTCCTTCCATGTCCCCGACAGCGCGGGCCGCAAGGCGATCCGCTCCAACCGGGTGATCCGGGGCCAGCTGCGCCATGTCGGTCGACTGGGGGATTATCTTTCTGAGAAGCGGGACGCCCTGCTGGCGCTGGCGCGCGCCGTGAATTTCAGCATCGAGATGACCACCGACTGGGACGCCGGCCAGGTGATGTCGCGAATGGATGGTCTCAAGCAGGACCTGGCCTCGCTGGCCGACTACGAGGTCCACCTCGCCGACAAGGTGCAATTCCTGCTCGACGCCATGGTCGGGCTGATCGGCATGGCGCAGAACGATATCTTCAAGATCCTCACCATCGTCTCGATCGTCGGCATCCCGCCGACGCTCATCGCCGGCATCTACGGCATGAATTTCAAGGGCATGCCCGAATATGACTGGGCCTATGGCTATCCCTACGGGCTGGCGATGATCGTTCTTAGCGCCGTCATTCCGCTCGCGTGGTTCAAATGGCGCGGCTGGTTCTGACGGGCCGGACCCAGGCTGCGAAGGCGACCGACCGCCAACGGCGGCATGATAAGCATCGCCGCTGCTGACGGCTGCCCAGATACAAAAAAGCCCGCTCCGGTGTTCTGGAGCGGGCGGAAGCTTCTATTCCCTTATTTGCAGTCTTTGAGCATCTTCAATGCCTTCTCGGCATTGGCTTGGGAATCGTAAGCCTTCGTTCCGGCGTCAGTCACTTTCTTGCCGTCGGGCTTCGTGGAAACCACGGAGCACTTCTTCGTCGTGGCGTCCTTGCCCACCCAGTATTGGGTAGCGGCGAACGCAGGCATGCTGACGAGCGTCACAATCGAAGCAGCAACCAGAACTTTGCGAATCATGGTGTTCTCCCAGATTAATCAATAGCTGTTGGGGCGACCCGGATCATTTATCCAGTTCTGTTGCCCATCAACTTGGACTCGTAAACCAGGCCGCGCGTCAGCGGTATCTCGAACCTGCCACAGAGGGCAATTTACAAATCCGTAAGCTGCGCGTCGCGGCCCCGCCGCCGCCTAATGCTCCCTGAACGCCCGCGCGAAGGAATCCAGCAGCGGTCGTGCAAGGTATTCGAGGAAGGTCCGGTCGCCGGTGCCGATGAAGGCCTCGACAGGCGTTCCAGGATAGAGCTGCCCGGCCTTCACCTCGGGGGGCAGGGCGTCGGCGATCTTCAGCCTGGCGCGGAAATAGGGCTCGTGGGTGGCCGGGTCGAACAGCCGGTCGGCGGAAATCTGCGTCACCGTGGCCGGCACCTCGGGCGTCAGCCGCATGTTGAGCGCCGATAGCCTCAGTCTCGCCGGCTGGCCGACGCGCACGCGGTCGATGTCGCCCGGCCTGAGCTTGGCGTCGACGATCAGGCCCGACGCCGTCGGCAGGATCTCCATGATCTTCTCGCCAGGTCCGATCACGCTGCCCTTCGAATTGTAGGTCGAGGACACGACGATGCCGTCGGCCGGCGCCCTGATCGTCGTGCGTTCCAGCACCGCCTCGGCCGCCCGCGTCTGCTCGCCGATGTCGGCGAGCTTGGTGCGGACATCGTCGAGCTTAGTCAGCGCGTCCTCCACGCGCTGCGTCGTCAGGCGCTCGGTCTGGTCCTCAGCCTCGATGATCTGCGTCTTGACCGAGGCGAAGTCGGCCTCCAGCGTGCCGGCCTGGCCGACGAGGTCGGCCTCGCTGCGCAGAAGCTGCGAATATTCGCTGCGGTTGGTGAGGCCCCGGTCGAGCAGGCTCGACTTGATGTCGAGCTCCTTCTTCACCACGTCGGCCTGCTGCTGGATGGCGAGCTTCTGCGCGTTCAGGCCCTGCAGCGACTCGCGCTGCATGGCGACCCGTTGCGCCAGGATCGACTGCTCGGAGCGGAAGCGGGCAAGCCTTGCATCGAATTCCTTCTGCTGCTCGCCGATCAGCATCTCGAAATCGTGCTGGAACGCCGCCGGCGCCGCCTCGGTGACCGGCGCCAGCCTGTCCAGCCCGTCGCGCTCCGCCTCTAGCCGCAGCGCACTCGCCTCGAGCGCGATCGACTGCCTGGCCAGCCGGTTGAGCTCGGCCTGCGCTGCCGTCTTGTCGAGGACGATCAGGTCCTGTCCTTCCCGCACGCGGTCGCCCTCATGCACCAGCAGCTGCTGGACGATGCCGCCCTCGGCATGCTGGATCAGGATGTTGCCGCCGGTGGCCGAGATCGTGCCCTGGGTGATGACCGCGCCGGCCAGCGGCGCGCTCGCCGCCCAATAACCGAAGCCGCCGACCAGGAGCGCGGTCGCGGCATAGCCGGCGAAAGCGACGCGGCGGAAATCGGTGCGCGGCTGGCTGTCGAGGCTTGGCGCGGACATCGCTCAGGACCCGAAGCGCACGCCTGGCGCGCGGATCGTTGGCGTGAACGATCCGGTGGCGACCGGCTTCTGTTGCGGACCCTTGGCCGTCGTGGACTGCCGCAGCACGTCCGTGCTCGGGCCGAAGGCTTCGATCATGCCGCCGCGCAGCAGCATCACCCGGTCGCAGGCCATGGCGATCGACGGCCGGTGCGTGATCACGATGACCGTGACGCCCGCGGCGCGCGCGGCCGCAAGCACCGCTTCCAGCGAAGCCTCGCCGGTGCCGTCGAGATGAGTGCTCGGCTCGTCCAGCACCAGGATGCGCGGCTTGCCGTAAAGCGCGCGCGCCAGCCCGATCCGCTGGCGCTCGCCGCCGGACAGCGTCCGGTCCGAGGGGCCGATCCGGGTCTGGTAGCCGTCCGGCTGCGCTACGATGAGCTCATGCGCATCGGCGCGTTTCGCCGCCTCGACGATCGCGGCGTCGTCCGCGTCGGGATCGAGCCGGGCGACATTCTGCGCGATCGTGCCAGGGAAGAGCTCCACCTCCTGCGCCAGATAGCCGATATGCCTGCCGATCTGGTTTTCGTCCCACGTCCGGAGGTCGGCGCCGTCGATCCTGACCGCGCCGCTGGTCGGCTGCGTGGCGCCGACCAGCAGCCGCGCCAGCGTCGATTTGCCGGCGCCGCTCGGGCCGACGATCGCCACCGCCTGTCCGGCGGCAATCGCGAAGTTCAGCCGCTTGATGATGGGCGCGGCCCCGGGCAGGGCCTTCGGCGCCGTGAAGACGAGGTCCTGCACGGCGATCGCGCCGGACGGGTCGGGCAGGGCCAGCTTGCCGCCCTCTTGCGGCTGCCCTGCAAGCGCTTCGCCCAGCCGCCGCCAGGCGCGCCTTGCATCGACGATCTGCCGCCAGGAGCCGATCAGCTGGTCGAGCGGTTGCAGCGCGCGCGAGGAGACCAGCGAGGAGGCGAAGATCATGCCGGCGGTCATCTTGCCGCCCAGCACCAGCCACGCGCCGGCGCCCAGTATCGCCAGCTGCAGAACCATGCGCAGCGCCCGCGAGGCGCCACTGAACGCCGCATTGGCGCTGGCCGAGCGGTCGTGCAGGACGAGCGCTTCGCCGACATGGCGCCCCCATAGCCGGGCGGCGTTCCGGACCATGCCCATGGCGCGCAGCGTTTCGGCGTTGCGGATGAAGGCCTGTTCGGCCTGGCTGGCCAGCGCCGTGCGCTCCGTGGAAAGCGCATCGTTGCGGCCGATGGCGAGCTGGTTCGCCACCACCAGCATGAAGAGCGCCACCGCACCCGCGAGCGTCAGCCAGAACAGCAGCGGATGGATGAGGTAGAGCAGCGCGAGGAAGAGCGGGGCGAAAGGCAGGTCGAAGAGCACCGCCACGCCGCGCGAGCGGATGAAGGCGCAGACCGAGGCGAGGTCGCGCAGCGGCGACAGGATGCCGCCGGCTTGTCCGGCGCCGAGCGCCGCGGCGAACGTCCTTGCGCCGAGCTGCCGGTCCAGCGTCGCCGCCACGCGCTGCGTGTAGATGGCGCGCACGGCGTCGAGGAAGCCGAGGAAGGCCAGCGCGACGACCGCCATTGCCGACAAGTAAAGCAGCGTCTCGACACTGGAGGAGGGCAGCACCCGGTCATAGACCTGCAGGAGGTAGAGCGGGACCACCAGCAGCAGGGCGTTGATGAGCAGCGAGAACAGCCCGACATCGGCGACCGCCCGACGTAGAACGGGCCGCGGATCCGTTTGCTCCGTCATGTCCGCACCCCTCCGAGGCCTGGGCACCCGCGTCAGGCCGCATGCTCGTTGGTCATGCCGATATGCGTGCTGGTGGTCGTATGGCTGGCCGACGCCAGCGTGTGGCTCGACAGGTCGTTCAGCGTATAGGCGCGGATATAGTCGATCTTCATCTCGGCCGGCGTGGCAAGGTGATCGGGCGGCGCGCCGGCGAAGCCGCCGACCGCGAGATTGACCAGCATGTACATCGGGCTGTGCATGTCGGCCGGCGTCGCCTTCTCGGCGACCTCTACGCCGTCATAGGTCCAGACCAGCTCGTCCGGCGTCCACAGCACGCCATAGGTATGGAAGCCCCCGGTATCCATGACGTTCACCGTGGACGAAACCTCGGTGTGCGTGCCGGTCGCGTTGGAATGCGCCGTCATGTAGAGCTTGTTCGGCTCCTGGCCCCGCATTTCCATGACGTCCAGTTCCGGCGGCCAAGAGCCGTCTTCCGGCAGCAGCCAGAAGGCCGGCCATGCCCCGGCATTATGGGGCAGCTCGGCCCGCATTTCGAAATAGCCGTAGGTCTGCGAGAAGGACTCGTGCGTGTTGAGCATGCCGGATGTGTACTCGTAATTGTTGATGAGGGGCTTGATGTCGGCCGGCGCCTGCGCCGCGGTGATGGTGAGGATCCCGTTCGAGATGCTGAACGGGTTCACCGAGCTCGTCGGCGCGTAATTGGTGTTGATGTACCATTGCAGCTCGTTGTTGCCGGTCAGCGTGCTGCCGTTTGCCGCTCCCCACCAGAAGTTGGAGTCCCATGTGCCGCTGTGGCCGTTCCAGAGGCTCAGCGAATTGAAGTCGTCGTTGAAGGACAGCGTCATGCCCGACTTGTCGATCGGCAACTCGAACTGGCTGGGTTGGAACTTGTCGATGGTCGTGTTCTTGAACTCCAGGATCTCGCCGGATCCGAGGTTGAGGACCACGTTCGGCCCCGCCTGGATCATGGCGGAGTGGACCGCGTCGAACGAGGCGAAGCTGTAGCCGTCGAGGCGCACGGTGTCGGTCGCGGCGAAATTGACGATCGAGTCGCTGCCGTTGCCCTTCGATATGATGAAGGTGTCGTTGCCGCCGCCGCCGTCGATCAGCACGTCGTTGCCGCCACCGCCGTCAAGCGTCTGGTAGCCGGCCGTGGCGGTGATGATGTTGTCCAGCGAATTGCCGAAGGCGTAGTTGTTGGGGTTGGTGACGATGAGGTTCTCGACATTGTCGGGCAGCGTGTAGTTCATCCAGGTGTTGATCGTGTCGATGCCCTCGCCAGGGTTCTCGACCACCTTGTTGCCCGGCCCGTAGAGATAGTAGATGTCGTCGCCCGGCCCGCCATACATGGTGACGTTGACGCCGCTGGCACCCCACATGGAGTCGTTGCCGGATGTTCCGTACAGGGTCGGCCCCGACGAAGCCGCCGAAAGCCAATGGGTGGAAGCGCCGCTATAGTAGAGAGGAACGCCCACGGCGTTGACGATGAAGCTCATTGGACAATCCTTCCGCGCTGGCCCCGCCCGGATGGCTGTTTGCAGGATCGCTGCAACCCAACTTGCAACCCGGACTATCGTTCCCGAAAACAAGCAATTAGTACAGAAAAAAAACGCCTGTATTTTTATCGATATTTTGTGGCAAATAGAATAAGCTGCGCCTAATACAATCATGGCGTGAAGCGCTGCCGATTTTACTTAATATTTCAAGATTTTCTGCCGAAAGATTATGCAGGCTGCCGCGTGTGGGTGCATTTTGATGCAGCGCGGCCGACCTAGGCAGTGAACTCATAAATGCAGATTGACCAAGGTGACATGGGGAGCAGCCCCCTTGCCGATCTCGCGGAACCAAGGCATGCAGTGCAACTGCCCTACCTCTCGCGTTTGAATGTCGCGACCTCCGTGGTCTCGTGCGCCTGCGTCTCGGCATTCCATCTGCTTTGCTGAACAACACCGCTCTCTGGGTTCCAGATGCCAACGAGAGCTTCCATGAGCTTGAGGGCTTTTGCGTCATCCATGCCAACGCTTCCCTCGCGGCTTATACTCACATAAGCGGCATTGCTGACCCAAGGCGATGTGCAGCCGCACTTGATGCTGGTGTTGGCGGTGCAGCCACCGACCTCACCATTCCAGAAGCGAATGGACCACCCAAGCTCCTCGATGACCGAACGATCAGTGTCCGTTCGCGAAACGCCCTTCCGCAGTAGACCAGTCAAGGCATCAAGGGACCCGACATCCGCGGCTACTGGTACTTTGGGTTTCCGCGACGCAAGTTTGAACCAACTTGCCAGACCTTTGTCGAAATGTGAGATGGCCTCGAAGTGGGTATGGGCCAACCGCGCGCATGCATTCAGATCACAAGCGCGCGCTGGCCAGTAGACGCCGATCAGTGTTTCCGGCAACGGCAAACTCCGCAGTTTGGCCCGCGACCCTACCGCGCGGCCGCATGTCTGCAATGGGTCGTTGCGGCCGGTTTTCGCGTTCCGCTCACTTCTCGCCCATCGCGATCGACTTCGCGAACGCCGCCGCCAGCCCCTTGGCCACGGCCTCGTCGAAACCTTCCTTGCGCATGGTCTCGATCGCGGCGGCGGTCGTGCCGCGATAATCGAGGAAGGCTGCCACGGTGTCGTCCGGCTCGGCGTCGTTGCGTTCCAGCATGCGGCCGGTGCCGGCGAGCACGGTGTTGACGGCGCGCCGCGCGACATCGGGCGCGAGGCCGAAGCGGACCGCGTCGCGCATCATCGCCGCCGCCAGCAGGGCAGGGAAGGCGGGGCCGGAACCGGTCAACCCGGTGAGGTAGTCGATGTCGCGTTCGCTGCCGACCTCGTCCTGCAAGCCGCAGGCGTCGAAGATCGCGCGCACCGCGGCGCGGTCCGCCTCGGTGGTGTCGATGCTCGCGATCCACGGCGTGTAGGATCTCGCCACCTCGGCGGCCGCGTTTGGCAGCGAGCGCACGACGCGGCGCGTGCCGTGCTTCTCGCCGACCTCGGCAAGGCGGATGCCGGCCATCACCGAGATGACCAGCTTGCCCTTGGCGTCGATGTCGAGCGGCGGCCAGTCCTGCGGCCGCACAGATAGCATGATGATGTCCGAGCGGTCGGCGAGCGCCTGGTTGTCTACGGTCCAGAACGCGCCGGGAAAGCGGTCGGGCTTCGCGCTGCGGTAGGACAGGGCGAGGTCCTGCGGATGCACGACGCCCGCCTCGATCGCCGCGCCGGCGATGGCCCCGCCGAGCCAGCCCGCGCCGCCGACGATGCCGAGTTTTAGTCGAGCGCTCATGCCCAGCCTCCCTTTGCTGTTCCCAGCGTGCGGGAGGCCGCGGGCCTTGTCCAGCGTCAAGGCACAAACCGGTCGAAGCAATCGATGCCTAGACGAACCACTGCACGCCGAGGCCGAGCGCCGCCAGCGCCATCGCGATGGTGGACAGCCAGCCGAGCGACCTCAGCCAGCCTTGCACGGGAAACTCGCCCATGATGTCGCCCCGGCCGGCCATCAGCATCATGACCACCATCACCGGCACGGCGCAGACGCCGTTAATGACGGCGCTCCAGTAGAGCGCCTTGATCGGGTCGATGGGCGTGAACATGATGCCGGTGCCGAGCGCCGTCGCGGCGGCCAGCGTGCCGTAGAACGCCACCGCCTCCTTGGGCTTGCGCGCCAGGCCGACCTTCCAGTGCATCGCCTCGCCTACTGCGAAGGCGGCGGAGCCGGCCAGCACCGGCACGGCGAGCAGGCCGGTGCCGACGATGCCGGCGGCAAAGACGATGAAGGCGAACTTGCCGGCCACCGGCTCAAGCGCCTTCGCCGCGTCGGTGGACGACGCGATGTCGGTCACGCCTGCCTTGTGCAGCGTCGCGGCTGTGGTGAAGATGATGGCGACGGCGATGAGGTCCGATAGCGCCATGCCGATCAGCGTGTCGGCGCGGATGCGCTTGAAGGCTTTGGAAGCCTGCCACGGCGCCCATCTCAGCGGCTTGGCAGCGGGGTCGAGCTGTTCGTCCTCCACTTCCTGCGAGGCCTGCCAGAAGAACAGGTAGGGCGATATCGTCGTGCCGAGGATGGCCAGCAGCGTGGTGAAGAACGCGCCGCTCCATTCGACATGCGGGATCAAGAGCCCCCTGGCCGCTTCGCCCCAGGGCATCTTCACCGCGAACATCGCCACCACATAGGCGAACAGGCTGAGCGTCGTCCATTTGAGGATCGTGACGTAGCGGCTGTAGTGCAGGAAGACGATCGCCACCACGCACACCAGCGCGAACGCCACGACATAAAGCGAGCTTGGCCCGCCCACCAGGAGCTGCAGCGCGTCGGCCATGGCGCTGAGGTCGGCGCCGATGTTGATGACGTTGGCGACGAAGAGCAGCAGGACGATGAAGTAGAGCAGCGAGGCCGGGTAATGGCGGGACAAATTGCCCGAGATCCCTTTTCCCGTGGTGCGGCCGATGCGGGCCGAAATCTCCTGGATCGCCGCCATCAGCGGGAAGGCGAGCACCATGCTCCAGCCGATGTTGAAGCCAAGCTGCGCCCCGGCCTGGCTGTAGGTGCCGATGCCGGAGGGATCGTCGTCGGACGCGCCGGTGATGAAGCCCGGCCCGATGGTCCGCAGGAACCGTTGGAACGGCCCTTTCGCGACAATGTTGCTTTGTTCCCGCGAAACGTCCGAAGTCACATCGGTCAAGGCCTGTCCCTCCACGGCGGACGCGCAAGGCGCGTCGGCGCGGTATCTGTTGATTTCGGCTTACTTAAGAAAATCGTGAACAAACAACGGCGTCACGCCGCTGTGGTTCCGCGCGGTCGCGCGAGGCTATCCTGCCCCGCCGCTGGATCGGGAACCTTCGCGCTCCGGCGCGGTTATCGCTTTGCCAGGGTGGCTCCTGGTTTACAGACCCTGTCGCCCGCCGGTCATGCCGGCGGGTCTTTTTCGCACACGCGGGTAGTTAGGTGGGGCCCGCGATGCGCCAGGCCCCGACGCACGCTCAGTTGTTCCAGTCGTCCCAGTTGTCGTCATCCTGCGGGTAGCGGGGAATGACCCGGATGACCGGCCGCTGACGCTCGTAGCGCCAGTCATACTCGTCCGGCGGCGGTTGCGGCTCGTAGGTGCGGTAGACGGGCCGGTAATGATGCCGGTGCTTCCAGTATTTATGCGTCTTGTGCGGCCGCACGCAGTAGCCGTCCTCGGTGAGGTAGGCGCAGCGCACGTCGGCCTGGTGCACCAGGCTGTCTGTGGCAGGCGCGGCAAGCATCGGCGCGGCCTGCACGGGGGACAAGGGCAACAGCATGGCGCCCGCTAGGGCAAGGGCGAACGGTTTCATCGAGCTCTCCATCATCTCGTTCGCGGCGGAACAAACCCGATGCTCTCAGCGATTTGAAGGCAGGCCGGGATCACTTTGTTTTTCGACCGCAAACAAAGCGACGCCGCTTGCCGGCCATGAAGGATGAAACGCCCGTCGGCGTGTCTTCCAGCGCTGGAATCCATCGTGGCAAGAGCGAAGAAACATAAACATTTCCAAACACTTGGTTAAGCGCTTGTAAAGCTTTTCACGGCAATCGCGCCGGCTCCGGTCCAAGGCTGAGCCGATCCATGCGACCATGGTCCCCGCACGGCGCCAAAAAGGTCCGACCGTGCTGGGCAGGGGTCGTGGGCCGCTTCCGACGAGGCAGCAAGAGGACAATTGTTCGGCCGCTTTCCGCGCCGATTCAAGGGCGCGCCACTGGCCGGAACGACGCGGCCACGACGACGAGGAGATGATCGATGACCAGACTTCCCTTCAATCGGCTTGCCTGGCTCGCGCTGCGCGCCTCCACGGCACTGGTGCTCACCTTCGCCCCCTACCACCTGACGCTCGATGGCGCGGCCAAGCTGGTGCCGGCGGCCGCCCACGCGGAGTCCGAGGGCGGAAACGGCGGCAATGGCGGTAGCGGCGGCGGTGGCGGCGAAGGTGGCAATGGCGGCAATGGTGGCGGCGACCATGATGGCGGCGACCACGATGGCGGCGACAGCCACGGCAGCAGCGGCGGCACGACCGGTGGCACGACTGGTGGTACCACCGGCGGCCACCAGGACGACCAGGGCGACGACAACGACGACCAGGGCGAAGGCAATGGCGGCACAACCGGCACTGGCACTGGCACGGGGACGACCGGTACCGGCGGGTCCGACACCGAGACCGAGGGCGGTTCGTCCACCACCACGACCGGTGAAACCGACGACTAGAGCAATTGGGTGACGCTCGGGTAGCGGGTCAGCTTGAAATCTCGCCCCGATCACAACAGCCGCTTTCGCCTATGCCCTGTCCGGAGACAGGCGGAAGCGCATGCCATACTCGCCTGGCGGCTGAATAGCCCGGCTCGCTTATCAACTGGTGACACAGGATTCACGGGCCGGACTACCCAGCATGGCTAGTTGTTGCCAGCCTAGCCTGCCCGCCTGAGCCGGTTTGAAAGTTCCACCGGGTCGATTATTCCCTGACCGAACAGGCACATGATCCTGCGTCCGATCCGTTCCCGGCCGTTTTGATCCTTGCACTCGACAGGATGCCTTGCGCAGTAGTCGTTCAGAGCCTTTGCAAGAACGGCAAGTTGGGCGGAATCCGCCACACCGTAAACCGACATGCTCGTCTCCCTCATCGGGGCGAAAGCATGCTATTCGCTTCCAAGCGTCCGCTTGCCTCTATTGGGTACGGGCGACCCGGGAACGATACACCCAAAAATGTGCAGCCACGAGTCAATTCAGCGGAACCGAAGTCCGATGCCGTAACGGCATGGAAGTTTCAAACTGACCCACCACCGGCGCTCGCGTCCAGGTTCGCGAGCCCGCCGCAACGTGCTATCATCCGACCCGCTCGCGGGTCGGAGGCGGTCGTGAAGAAAATCATTCTCGGGACGGCGGCGCTGCTGTTCCTGGCGGCCGTGGCGTCCGCCGTCCACTCATTGCTGTTCGGTTGCCCGCATGGCGGCTCGTATCATTGCGTGCCGGGCTATAACCGCGAGGTCTGCGGCTGCCCGCAATCCTAGGCAGGTCCGGGAACCGGGCGGTTCATCGTTTCGCGCAAACGACAAACCGCTCCAGCTTCGCGGGCGCGGCGTTGCCGCCGCTCACACGCTGCGTATCAGTCCGCCGTCGACGCGCAGGCTCTGTCCCGTGATGTAGGCCGCGCCGTCCGAGGCCAGGAAGGAAATCGTCGCCGCGACCTCTTCCGAAGTGCCGTAGCGCTTCATCGGCACGCTGTCGCGGCGCTCCTCGGTCTTGGGCAGGCTGTCGATCCAGCCCGGCAGCACGTTGTTGATGCGGATGTTGTCGGCCGCGTAGGTGTCGGCGAAGATCTTGGTGAAGGCGGCGAGCCCCGCGCGAGCCACGGCCGAGGTCGGGAACATTGCGCTCGGCTCCGACACCCAGGCGGTCGAGATGTTGATGATCGCGCCAGACTTCTGCTTCTGCATCACCGGCGTCACCAGCCGGGTCGGGCGCACCACATTGAGGAAATAGGTGTCGATGCCCTTGTGCCAGTCCTCGTCGCTGATCTCGATGATCTGCGCGCGCGGCCCGTGGCCGGCGCTGTTGACCAGCACGTCGATGCGGCCCCAGCGCTCCAGCGCGCCATCGGTCAGGCGCTTCAGGTCGTCATTCGACTGGTTGGAGCCGGTGACGCCGAAGCCGCCGAGCTCCTGGCCCAGCGCCTCGCCCTTGCCGGATGAGGAGAGCACGCCGACCTTGAACCCGTCCGCCGCCAGCCGCTTTGCCGCCGCCGCCCCCATGCCGCTGCCGCCCGCCGTCACCAGAGCTACCTTGTCCGCCATGTCCCGATCCATTCGTTGGAATTGTTGAAGGCGCCTCTGTTAGCATGGACAGGGCAAGGCATGAACCGGATTGGATTGCGCCAAGCAGGGGTGGCGAAAGCGGCGGAACTGCCGATCTCCCCTCTTGAGGGGGAGATGTCCGGCAGGACAGAGGGGGTGCTGTCCCGCCGCGCCGAAGACACACCGCGTTCGCATGGATTCACGCGAAGCGCTTCGCCCGCGGGCGCGGAAATTTCATCAGCAAACTGTGAAGTGGGTCACATGTTGTTGCTGGCGAAAACTGCAAGCATAATAACAGAAGTAATTGACGTGGAATGATTTGAAGACCGGTGAATGAATATTTTTGCCGGCGAAATTATAAGACTATCCTGAAAGAGTAATAATCATAGAAGACTGTTTCTTGCTGTGGGAGAGCGGAGCATGGCGAAGCTGATCAACGCGGGTGCGTGGTGCAATGGCGAGGTGGCGTATCTTTCATGGCAGGCGGACGGGCCGATCCCCGACTGCCTCGGTTTCATGATCACGCGCGTGCACGAGACGGGCGAGGACGCGGGGCAGCGTCGGCTGCTGCCCACCTGGATCGGTTTCACCGACCAGACGAATCCGGACTGGCTGGACCAGGACAGTTCGGTCTGGCCGATCCAGCAATATGAATGGCGCGACCTGACGCTGCGCCGCTCGCGCGACACGGCCAAGGTGCGGCCGATCGATTTCCGCGTCCATTACGAGATCACGCCGGTCGGCCTCGCCGGCCCAGGGCGCGCGGCGCTGCCGGCCTCGCCGACGGCGCCCTATCTCGATGACAAGGGCAATCCCCGCTATGGCGGGCCGCAGCATCCGCTGGCCGCGCTCGGCGACGCAATTGTGACGCCGGCGATCGACGTCACCCATGATTATGATGGCGTGCGCGCCACCTACACCAACGGCATCCTGTCCACGCAGAACCTGTTGCAGCAGCTGAAAGCGGCGCAGGCGAGCGCGTCGCAGGGCTTGGCCGCCGGGCCGGCCCCGAGCTACACCACCGGCCTGTTGAAGACGCTGCAGGACCACATCCCCGCGCAGGACGATCCGATCAGGATGTTCCTCACCGCCGACGTGCTCGGCTTCCTGCTGTCGATGATCGACCGCGCCGAACAGGGCGACGGCGAGCTCTATTTGGCGCTCTACGAGCTGCATGACCCGCAGCTCATCGACCGGCTGACCAAGCTGACGGCGGCCGGAAAGGCGCATGTCATCCTGTCGACGGCGGGCGATGTCGATCCCAATCCGCGCGGGACGCCCGCCGGACAGAAGCAACCCGTCGTCTGGGACACCGAGAACCACCCGGCGCGGGCCGGCCTACACGCGGCCTCGGCGGCTAATGTAGAGGACAGGCTGTTCAACAACACGGCGCATATCGGCCACAACAAGTTCGCCGTCTATGTCGAGGGCGGCGTTGCGAAATCCGTCCTCGCCGGCAGCACGAACTGGACCTCGACGGGTCTCTGCACACAGTCCAACAACGTCATCATCATCGAGGACGAGCGGGTCGCCGGGCATTATCTGGACTATTGGAAGCGCCTGCTGGACGATCCGCAGCCCGCCGGCGAGGAACTGGACATCACCTACCGCAACAAGCCGCTGCAGGGCTTCGCCCCGAACAGCGGCGTGCAGGGCGCGACGCTGCGCGCCGCGAACGCGACGCCGGCACCGGCCGACACGCTTGCCGGCGGCGGCACGGTGGAAGTGCTGTTCTCGCCCAACACCAAGGCCAAGACGAAGAACCTCAACTCGCCCACGCCCGTCGACCTCAGCCGGGTCTATTCGCTGATGGAGCACGCCAGCCACGCCATCCTGTTCCTGGCTTTCCTGCCCGGCTACAACGGCGTGCAGAACATCATCGGCGAGGCGGCCAAGCTTGCCGCCGCGCGCTCCGACCTCCTGGTCCAGGGGGCGGTCAGCGACCCCAAGGCGCTGCCGCCGCCGGCCAAGGCCGGCCAGCCCACCACCTACACGGCGCCCGACGGAACGACGCAGAAATTGCCGGCGCCGGCGGTCTGGTGGCCGGGCGGCGACACCAGCCGCATCGCGATCATCCGCGCCGCCGCCGTCACCGTGCCGACCGGCCCCCTGCAACCGGAGCTGCTGTCGGCCGGCCCGGCCATCATCCACGACAAGATCATCGTCATCGATCCGCTGGACAGCGAGGCCTGCACGGTCGTCACCGGCAGCCACAACTTCGGCTACAAGGCGTCCTACCAGAACGACGAGAACCTGCTCATCATCCGCGGCAACCAGCCGCTCGCCATCGCCTACGCGATCCATGTGCTGGACGTCTACGACCACTATCTGATGCGGGCGAAACTCTCCGACAGCCTGCGCCAGTCGCTGATTGACACCGGCAAGCCCCCGGTCGCCAACTCTGGCGGCTTCCTCAAGCTGACGCCGGACTGGCAGGGACGCTGGTTCATGCCCAACCCGATCCCGACCAGCCGCGATTATTTTCTCTCATAGCGCAGTGGTGGAGCGAAGCGTTGAGAAGCACAGCACAACGCTTCGTCATCCTAGGGCGAAGCAAGGAGCGGAGCGACGCGCGCAGACCCTAGGATCCATGCCGTGACCCATGAGCGTTGCAACGGTGCGGAATTCTGACAAGCCGCATACCTCGTCCGGCGTCACGGCATGGATCCTCGGGTCAAGCCCGAGGATGACGAAAGCGTTGGCCGAGTCAAGGAAACTGGCCATCTGTGCGCTGGTGCCGTCGTTCGACCGACGCGTTCCTCAGCCGCGACGCCCTACTGATTGATCTCCGGCTCGACGAGCTTGGCGAGATTGCGCAGCGATTCCTGCCAGCCGAGATAGCAGGCCTCGACCGGGATGAGGTCGGGAATGCCGGCCTGGGTGATCTCGACCTCGGTGCCGACGGAGACCTTCTTCAGCGTCACCGTCACCTGCATCTCGCCGGGCAGGTTGGGGTCGTCGAACTTGTCGGTGTAGCGGATGCGCTCGCCAGGGGCGAGCTCGACATATTCGCCGCCGAAGACGTGGCCTTCGCCCGTGGTGAAGTTGCGGAACGACATCCTGAACGTGCCGCCGACCTTGGCCTCCAGGTGATGGACCGTGCAGGTGAAACCGTTCGGCGGAAGCCACTTGGCCAGCGCGTCGGCCTCGATGAAGGCGCGGTAGATCTTTTCGGGCTTGGTCGTCAGGACGCGGTGCAGGCGGACGGTGCCGGGCATATCGTTTCTCTCCGTGTGGTTGCCGTTTTTACACGCCTAGGACGAACGGGCCACGGCCGATCCGACATGAGCGCGGAAGTTTTTTAGGCGCAGGCGCCGCCAGCGCTTCGTCATCCTCGGGCTTGACCCGAGGATCCATGCCGTGACGGCGGCCGAAATATGCGGCTTGTCAGAATTCTGCACCGTTGCAACGCTCGCAGGGCACGGCATGGATCCCAGGGTCTGTGCGCGTCGCTTCGCTCCTTGCTTTGCCCAGGGATGACGAAATGAAGGGCCGCGTTCCTTAGCTCCTTACGCCGACCTCGCGCCCAATCCCGACACGAACAGCCTTAGCGCAACCGCAATATCGTCGGGTTTCGCCGGCGCCAGCCTGCCGCTCAGTTCTATCGTCGCCATGCCTTGCACCAGCGACCGGCAGGCAAGCGTGGCGGCGGCGACGGCGTTGGCGGGCACGATGCCGGCCACGCGCGCGGCCAGGACGTCGTAGGAAGCCCGGACCGCATCTGTGCCCGCCTGGCCGTATTGATGGCTGTACATCAGCCGGAACAGCGCCGGGTTTGCCCGCGCGAAGTCGATGAAGGCCATGCCCTGCGCGAACAGGGCGTCGCGGGGATCGGGCCTGTCGTCGGCGACGGCCAGCATGTCGCGCAGCATTTCGAAACCGCGATTGGCGACGGCGGCCATCAGGCCGGCCTTGTCCGGAAAGTGCCGGTAGGGCGCCATGGCCGATACGCCCGCGGCCCGAGCCACCGCGCGCAGCGTGGGTTCCTCGCTTCCGGCCTCCAGCATCCTCAATGCTTCCACGATCAGCGTCTCTCGAAGTCCTGCCTGCGCATCCACTTGCCATGTCTCCGTTTACAGTGTAAACATCCTGCCATGTGTACAGTGTAAACCTAACTGGGAGCGTTGGCTATGGCTATCAAGCGCATTATCGACGGCGTGCATGTCGTCCCCATGGGAAATGCAAACGCCTACCTGATCGAGGCAGAGGACGGGCTGGCGCTGATCGACGCCGGTTTCCCGGACAAGGAGGCCGCCGTCTTCACGGCCATCCGCGCGCTCGGCCGCACGCCGGACCAGCTGAAGCATCTGATCCTCACCCACGGCCATCCCGATCACATCGGCAGCGCCGCCGCGATCGTGCGCGAAACCGGCGCGCGGACCTATTTGCACGAGGCGGATATCCCGCTGGCCGAGACGGGCGGCCCGTTCCGGCCGATGGCGCCGGCGCCCGGCATGCTGCGGCGGGTCTTGTGCCGGGTGCTCTACGATCACAACGAACGGCTGGCCCCCGTCGCCATCGACGAACCCCTGGTTGACGGGACAACCTTGCCGATCGCCGGCGGCATCGACGTCATCCACGTTCCCGGCCACTGCGCGGGGCAGGTCGCCTTGCTCTGGCGGCCGGGACGCATGCTGTTCGCGGCCGACGTGTTCATGAACGTCATGGGGCTCGGCGACCCGCTCGGCTTCGAGAACCTTGCGGACGGTCGCGCAAGCCAGGCCAGGCTCGCCGGTCTTTCATTCGACGCCGTCGGCTTCGGCCATGGCGGCGTCATCACCCGCGACGCGACCGCGCGCCTGCGCAAATGGGCGAGGGCGCGCTAGTTCGGCGGTCCAGGCTGACCGTCATGTGGCCTCTGTCAATCCGGCTGTGCGCGATATTCGCGGATCGCGTCCGGTGCGATTTGCGCCCAGTTGTTCAGGTATCGGTTTCGGTTCAGCGATACGATCAACGGCCTGTTGCTTCCTTGGCGCACTTCCAGCCAGTCGATCCGACCGTGGTTCCTGCCGTAGTCATACCGGTAGGTGATATGGGCCTCGGCGCGGTCGAAGACATCTCGCTCCGTGCTCGCCATGTAGCAGCTGGTGCCGATGATCGACGTGTCGGTGGCGACGATACTGAGCAGGGAGTGGGAAAAAGGTGGAACGAGCGACGCTATGAGAATGGAAAGCGCGAACAATCCAACGGGCGCCGATCCTGCGGTTTTGGGATCGGGATGCCATGAGGAGTTCTGGTTCTGGGGCAGGTCGTCCAAATAGGCCACGCGCCCAAAGCGGCCGCTCGACTCCCATGTCATTGGCGGAAGCATCCGCGAGAGCCAGAAGAAAAGCGCGCAAAAGCAGCTGAGCCCAATAACGCTTGCCACGAACAAAACGACTGTCCGTTCGCCGCATGGATAGTCCGGGAGAAGACCTTGGGCGAGCGGGAGCTCCATTTGGGGAGGCCTGTTCTGGCGAGCTGTAATTTGCAAACGTTAGCTTATGGACTGTTGGCGGTCCATTGGGACCCCCTCGAGAGGAGGGCCCTCACAGCTCCTTCTCCGCCAACTCCCTGAACCCGTCCGGCACCGAGCGCGGGCCTTCCAGCGCCACGGTGCCGTATCCTACGGCCTCGCGGCCGAAGCGTTCGCGGATCTTGTCGATGGCGCGGTCGGCGCCGAAGCGGGCGAGGCCCTTGCGGCTGCCGGGCTTGCGCTTCTCGTCGGCGAGGCCGAGCGGCAGTTCGAGTTGCAGGGCGGCGCTTTCCTCCAGATGCGAGACCGAGATGGCGAGCAGCGAGATTTCGTGTTCGCCGGGATTGGCGGCAAGCACGCCGCGCACCAGCTCCTCGGCGATTTCGGCCAGCATCGCGGTGGCCGAAATCGGCTGCTCCAGCGTCACCGAGCGCGAGACCGCGCGCATGTCGGCGAAGCGCACGCGCACCGTTACCGTGCGGCCCGGCCGCGCCTTGGCGCGCAGGCGGCTGGCGACGCGGTCGGCCAGGTGCAGCAGCGTCGGCACGAAGACGCGCGCCAGCGCCGGCTTGCGGCCGAGCGCCGACTGCGCGCCGGCCGAGATCGCGCGGCGGTGCGTCTCCAGCCTTCGCGGGTCGCGGTTCCAGGCGAGTGCCGCCAGCTTCTGGCCGGCGGCGTGGCCAATCAGCCGCTCCAGCGCCCCGCTATGGGTGCGCGCCAGCTGCCCGATGGTCTCGACGCCGATTTCGGCGAGCCGCGCCTTCGTCGCCGGGCCGACGCCCCACATCAGCGACACCGGCAAATCGTGCAGGAAGGCGAGCTCGGTGCCGGGCGCGACCACCACCAGCCCGTCGGGCTTGGCCACCTGCGAGGCGATCTTGGCGAGGTGCTTGGTGCGCGCCACGCCGATCGAGATCGGCAGGCCGAGCTCGGCCTTGACGCGATGGCGGATCGTCCGGGCGATCTCGTCCGGCGGCCCGAACAGATGCGTGCAGCCCGCGACGTCGGCGAAGGCTTCGTCGATGGAAATGCGCTCGACCACCGGCGTGAAATCGTCGAGCACGCGGATCGCGGCGTCGCCGAGCCGCTGGTAGTCGGAAAAATGGCCGCCGACGAAAATCAGCTGCGGGCAGAGTTCGCGCGCCTTGCGTCCCGGCATGCCGCCGCGCACGCCGAAGGCCTTGGCTTCATAGGAGGCCGCCAGCACCACGCCGCCGCCGACCGCGATCGGCTTGCCGCGCAGCGAAGGGTCGAGCAGCTGCTCGACCGAGGCGTAGAAGGCGTCGAGATCGGCATGCAGAATGGTCGCGGCCGAAGCGTCCGGGGCAAGCATCGCGCGCTCCGCTCCCATCCGCTTCGCGGCATTGCTGCATTAGCGGTATCTGTTGCAAGGGATGTTTACGGAACATTAAGAGAACAAAAGCGGTCTGCTGTCAAGCCGGACGAGCGAGTACGCAACCGGTGACTGTAGCGCCGGTTGCATACCGCAAGCCTCGGGAGAACGACCTGCCTAAGCCGGCCTGGCGTATTCTTCCGCGCTCAGCACTTCTATGCACTGGAACGGCTGGCCGCCTTCGACCCAGGCGTCATGGCCGGGCGGGATGGTGTAGGACATGCCGGACTCGAATGTCTTTTGCGTGCCGTCTTCGAGCTTGACGGTGAGCCGGCCCGAGACGACGTAGCCGACATGCGAGACCTGGCAACTGTCGGTCTTGACCACAGGCTTCACGCATTCCGACCATCTCCAGCCCGGCTCGAGGTTCATTCGCCCCAGCGTGTATCCCGGCAGGCGCACGATCTCGACGCGCGTCTTGGCCGGCGAGCGGACCTCGTCGGGGCTGTTGTGCGACTTGGATTCGAATTTGGTGACCTTCACCGCGGCTTCGGCCATGTCATCCTCCCTTGTTCAAGCGGAGCCTGACGCTGCGATCGTCGGCGACCGCCGTGGGAGTCATACGCCTTGTTATGAGTAATTACTAATATAATATCGGCTTGCCAGGCTCGCGGATTTTTGCCGCGTCTTATCGAAAGTTAATGCGCCGCGGCAACGACCGGTGATTTGCTGCTCCCGCGCTGGCATGACGATGGTTGAGGGACCATCCGTTCTCGCCCGAACGGGAGAATCCGATGCACCCTCGGCAACCCATCCGGGCGATACCTCGTCTCAGCTTCCGCAGCCGCAATCCCATCACGACGATCCCGCAGCCGGACACCTCCTGGGGCCTCGGCTGATCACGAAATCGTCATCAAAGGCGGCTAGCGTGACTCCCCTGGGGAGTATCGGGTGATTGAGGACAACAAACCGGAGCGTCGTGACGCATACCGGCTGGAGCGCATCGAAGACGATGGATCAACCGTGGCAATCGCTGTCTTCCATACGCTGCGCGAGGCACAGACGATCATCCCGAGCCTGGATGACCGCTACCGGTTGATGCTTGGCGACAGGCTGGTCTGGCCTAACGAGGTTTTCGCCAAAGCGTCACGGAAGTGATGCAAGCCGGGGAGGGGCTATTCCTCCCCGATTGGCCCGCGTTCCCAACACAGGTTTGCGAGACCGGGCTTTCCTTTAGGCCGTTGCCAGCTTCGTCTTGATCGAGCCTATCGCCTTCAGGATGGCATTGGCAGCTGGCCCATCCAGCGCGATATCCAACAGCCCTTGCGCGGTCTGTATAGAGAGGATGCAAAGAGCGCCCTCGTCATCCTCGACCGTGCTTACGTGAAACTCGGTCGGCACGAAAGGCGGTGCCTTTTTCGTCGGCTTCATTGGTGCTCATATCGCGTGGCGGGCGCGCGCCATATTCGCGCATCCCTGCGATACATTCAAGCGGACGCCGCGGGAGGCATACGCCTCGGCTTGCCAGGCGCGCGGATTTTTGCCGCGTCTTATCGAAAGTTAATGCGCCGCGGCCACGTCCGGTGATTTCCTATTCCCGCGCTGGCACGACGATGGTTGAGGGACCATCCGTTCTCGCCCGAAAGGGAGAATTCGATGCACCCTCGGCAACCGATCCGGGCGATACCTCGTCGCAGCTTCCGCAGCCGCAATCCCATCACGACGATCCCGCAGCCGGACGCGCGCCGCCTGTCGGGCCGCGCGTCGGGAAGGGGAGGCTTTCAGGGCGAAGGGCAATCGACCGAAAACAGGGAGGAACCCATGCTTCAACAATATCCCAAGACCGATGCGCCGCCGCCGGCCGTGGCTGTCCGCCGCGGTCCTCCGGCGCTGCGGCAATGCTGCGACCACTATCTCTGCCCGGTCTGCAGCCAGGTGGTCGAGCTGACTGATTACCGTCAGGTCCTCTGGCATCAGCAGCCCGAGCATCGGCCGATGGAACTGGACGACTGATCGATCGTGCTTGCGGGGGAAGATACTTGGAGCGGCTCGACGCTTTGCAGCAAAGGCGGAGCCGCTCCAAGAAGGGGCCCGCGCTTTCGTGGCGTGCGCGGGCCCAGGTGGAACGGGCGGCCTTCAACACCCTCCACCTTGACTTGTTGCGTCAGCCGCCGCTGGCGGGAGCCGGCGCGGGGCCTGGAGCCGGAGCCGCCGGCACCGATGGCTTCGCCGGCGCCGGCGGCGTGTCCGCCTTCGGGGCGCTGGCCTTCGGGGCCTCGATCTTCGGCGCGTCGACCTTGACGTTGACATTCGAGCCGCCGCCGCCGCCGATATTGATGATGCCGGTAAAGAACAGCAGCACCACGATCGCGACGATCGCGAGGATGATCGCGATCGCGGTGCCGCTACCGCCGCCGCCGGTGTTCACCACGGTTGGTCCATCGGACATGATTTCCTCTCCTTCTCGATGATTTCGACCGCTGGCCAACGGCGGCGGATCGCGAATGTTCCCGCCCTCGGGCCACGGTCGGATCGAGCCTTGGGACCGAAGTCGGTACCCCCGGCGCAGAGGCCCGACCGGGCATTTTTTTAGAAACCAGCGCGGCTCCCGTTCATTGGCACACATGCCGTCGAGCAAAGTCCCTTCATCGGCGGTTCACCAATGGAGTGCCCGCCATTTCCTTCGACGTGGCGGGCACCTCCTGGGTGCCTCGGCTCCGCCGGGCCCCGTTCGTTTCGATGCAGTCCCGGAATGGCCTTCCTGGAATTGCTTTCCAAGGAGCGCTGCATGCAGCCCGGCAAGATCATCGCGGACATCTTCGCTTTCCTGCTGCTGGCAACCGTCCTCGTCGGCATCTTCCTCCTCTTCGGCAGGCCGCTCTTTCCCCACCGCGAGGCGCGGATGGTGATCCCGCTGCCGCACGACCGGACCATCACGGGGTCTATAGGCGGGAGTTGCCTGGAGCCTTGCCTGCCGAACCACTTCAACCTCAGGCTGGCGCCCGCGCGGCCGCGGCCGGGATCGGTCGCGCGGAACCAACCGGCCGGCAGCGCCGTTGAATAGACGAAGGGATGGCGCTGGCGGAGGCCACCGTGGACAACTTCGAACTCATCGATCTTCTTTGTGCCGTCGAGGCTTGCGCGAGCGGTCGCGCCGCCGGCTCGGTCGTCTCAATGTCTAAAGCCGTCGAGGAATTGCGTGTCCTGACTGGCGACTTCGTCTCTTCGGACGAGGCTGCGGCCAACGCGCTGACCCAGGTCGCGCTCGAGCGCGGCTGGGCCGTGCTCTTCGACGAGCAGCCGGGCGCCGACATCGTGAGCGCCATCTGATCTCGCCCCTCGAGGGGCGAGATCAACTCCTTACTTCACCAGCGTGATCGACCGGCTGGCATACATCTCACGGCTGCCGAGCTCGGCGGCGCAATCCGATTTGACGTTGGAGTTTCCGGTCATCGTCACGGTGTCGGCCACCAGCCGCAGGCAACTGCCGGCCGCGCTCATGTTGGAATTGCCGGCATAGGTGATGGCCGCGTCGGGGGCGTAGATGAAGCCGCTGACCACCGAGCCGGATCCGCCATTGATCGTCAGCGCCGACGTGTTGCCGTGGTCCTGGAAAATGGTGATGCCGGCATAGGGCCCGCTGGATGGCGGCGACAGGTTCACCACCTCGTTGGCGTTGATGTAGAGTTGCGAGCTTTCCATCAGGAAGATCGTCACGCCGATACCGGTCAGGCTGCCATTGCCGCCCGGCTTGATGGTGACGTTGCGCATGATGTAGATGCCCGGGTTGAGCGTGATGTTTCCCGAGATGGTCTTGTCGCAATAAGTGCCGGGCGAGAGCGTGATGGTCTTGCCGTTGGGAATTGACTGGCAGGTGCCATAGGCGGGAGGCACCACATTGGCCAGCGGATCGAAGGAGGCATACTGGCCGGTGAGCGGCGCGCCGCAGGCGAGCGTGGCGTTAGGCGCGGTGATGCCCGAGGTCGAGCCGACCGTCGACATGCATGCGGCGCTGACCTGTGCCGAGCCGCCCCGGCTGATGGCGCTGGACGAGCTGGAATTGGCGGCGATGACGCAGCCGGTCATCGCGACATTGGTCGAGCCTTGCAGGTTGACGGCGGCGCTGGCGCTCGGGTCGAGCGCGAGCACGCAGGCCTCGGCGCCCGGCATGACCTTTACCGAGGACGAGCGCGTCGCCTGCCATGAGGCCAGAGTGCCGACGAAGCTCGCCCGGTTGACGCTGGAAGACACCGAAACGGTGTAGCCGCTCGGGTCGCCGCTGGCGGTGGCCTGGAAGCCGGCGACGCTGCCGGCATATTCCTGTGCATTGCCGACGCTCATGTTGGCGCTGAAGAAATTGAGGCCGAGCTGCTGCACGTCGCTGGCAGTCATGCTGGCCTGGTACTTGGTCCCGATGGCGAGGCCTGCCGCATCGAGCGAGTTCTGCAACTGGGCGGCATCGTCGCTGGTGCCCACGAGGTCGACGGCGCCGGCCACGGCCAGCACGAGCGGCACCACCGCGACCGCCGTCGCGATCGCGAAATTGCCCTGCGTCGAAGTCCAGAAGCGTCCAATCATGGCGGCACCCTTCACCCGGTATCGCCAAAGGGATACGCCTGCCGCCTCTATGGCTCATTTCCAAAAAGAATAAGATTCGCAAATGCTAAAATAGTAACATTATCCGCGAATTAAGACCAATGTCAGAAGTAGCATAGGCCTAAAGTCCGATAGCTCCCGGCGTAAGGCTGGCAAGGCCGTCTCTTGGGTCCGAAGAGCGCAAGTCGAGCGAAAAAATTAGCCATTCGTTTATTCCGCCAGTGCTCCATGCGCGTTGGGTTAGCTTGGGCATGCTGCGCCATGGAACTATTCGGCCGTATCTTGCGACGGCTTGCCGTCAACAGCCTGATGAAAGGCAAGGGCGGCAACGTCGCCATCATCTTTGCCATGACCTTGCCGGTCGTGGTCGGGGGCGCCGGGCTCGGCGTCGAGACGTCTTATTGGTACTATTCGAGCCTGAAGCTGCAGTCGACCGCGGATGCCGCCGCCTATGCCGGCGCCATCGAAAAGATCAACGGCTCCGACACGCCGACCATCGTGACGACGGCGACGCAGTCCGCCACCACCAACGGCCTGGGGTCTGGCACCATCGTCGTCAACGTGCCGCCGACCAGCGGCCCGAACACGGCCAACAACGCCGTCGAGGTCATCCTCAACCAGAACCTCGACCGGGTCTTCACCTCGATCTTCCTGCAGGGCAAGGTTCCGCAGCAGGCGAGGGCGGTGGCGCTCATAACCAACGCCTCGAAGGCCTGCGTGCTGGCGCTTGACCCGACCGCCTCGCAGGCGGCGCTGTTCTCAGGCAACACCAGCGTCAAGCTCACCGGCTGCTCGGTGATGGCGAATTCGAATTCCTCCAGCGCCATCAAGGTGCAGGGCTCGGCGTCGCTCCAGGCCGACTGCCTCATCACGGCCGGCGGCGTTTCGCTGAGCAATCCGGTGCCCATGGTGTGCAGTGCTCCCATCACCCAGGCGCTGCCCGCCGCCGATCCCTATGCCGGCCTGCCGACGCCCGCGGCCGGCAGCAAGTGCGAGAACACCAACAAATCGACACTGACTGCAGGCACCTACTGCAGCGGCTTGAGCCTAAGCGGCAATGTCGCGCTTTCTTCCGGTGTTTATGTCCTGCAAGGCAATCTGAAGATCAACGCCAACGCGGTGGTCACCTGCGCCTCGCCCTGCACCGGCGTGACCATCTTCATGGCCGGCAGTACGTCGATCAGCATCAACGGCAACGCCACGGTCAACCTTAGCGCGCCGACCTCGGGCACCTATTCCGGCGTGCTGTTCTATGGCGACCGAACCGGCAGCGGCGCCGCGAGCACCTTCAACGGCACGGCGGCGTCCTCGCTGACCGGCGCGATCTATCTGCCGACGCAGCAGGTCAGCTATCTCGGCAACTTCTCGGGCCAGAGCGGCTGCACGCAGGTCGTGGCCGACACCATCCTGTGGTCCGGCAATTCCACCATCAACCAGAACTGCTCGAGCCTCGGGATGAAGGATATTCCCGCGGCCCAGGCGGTCGCGATCGTCGAATGACGCGAATGGCCCGCCGATTGATCCGGCTCTGGTACGACCGGGCGGGCATCGCCGCGGTGGAATTCGCGATGGTTGTGCCCGTCCTGTGCGCGGCGCTGCTCGGCATCCTGGACGGCTGGTCCTATGTCACCAGTTCGCTGTCGATGCGCGCCGGGGTGAAGACGGCGGCGAACATGGTCATGGCCGGCGCCACCAACGACAGCGCCACCCAGGCCGCGGGGCTGTCGAGCTGGCAAAACCCACCCGCCGACGCCCAGGTGACCATCACCCGCATCTATCAATGCGGAACCACCGTGGTCACCTCGACGACCATTTGCTCCAACTTGAAGTCCCCGTCGGTCTATGTCCAGATCCAGGCGTCGGGCACATGGACCCCGCCTTTCATCTTCGGCGTCTTCCCGAGCAACACCGCGATCAGCCATCAGCAGGTGGTCCGTGTGCGTTAAAGCAATTGCAGGAAAAGTGCGCAGCGGTTTTCCGTCCGCAATTGCGACAGGCAAGAGAGCAATTGCAGCAAGAGTGCGCAGCGGTTTTCCGCCGGAACAAAGAGATAGAGCCGCAAGATCGTTTGCCGGGAACATCTCCGGCGGCGCCGCGCTGGAGTTCGCGCTGGTCGCGCCGCTCCTCATCATGCTGCTGTTCGGCGTCTTCGCCTTCGGCTGGTCGATGAATGCGGACTCCAGCGTGCGCTACACGCTGGAGGCGTCCGCGCGCTCGCTGCAGCTCAACAACACGCTGAGCCAGTCCGCCATCCAGTCGATCGCCACGCAGAAATTGCAGTCGCTCGGCCTGCAGAACATCAATGTCACCATCGCGACCGATCCGGCGAGCAACGGCTTCCGCATGGCGCATGTGACCGCGACCTACTCGTACGTCATCAACTTCCCCTATTTCAGCAACTACCCGATCAACTACTCGACCACCGTGAACGTGCCGCTGGTCAACTAGGCGGCCCGGGTCGAGGCTGGCGATCTGTTTCGTCGGATCTGGCGAAGGCCGCCGTTGACCGGGCCGTGCTCGCGGGCGAATTGCGCCGCTCAGAACGGAATGAGCCAGGCAAAAACCGCCGCCAGCGCGATCGACAATGGCACGGCAACCAGCAGGCAGGCCTCGACCACTCGGGTTTCTTTGTCGCTAAACATTCGCTTCCTCGAACCGGATGGAATGCTCAACTCGCCGGGCGAGGCCCCCAACAACAACCTCGAGCCCGACGAGCCTACAACCCGATCAGGATACGCGACCGGGGCCGGGATCAGCCGGCACGACGGGCGTTGCAAGATGGATGCCAAGGCTTCTGTCCCGGATTGAGACATGGTCCGCCAGGGTCCGGATTCGCGTCTCTATCGCAGGGCATTGGGACCATGGTCCGGCGCGACATGGGTCTTCATTGTCGCAAACGGCCCAAACCCGGTCGGGCCTTTGTTTTTACTAATATTTTCAAAACGTTATAGGCTTATTGCCGGCCCTTTCGCGGGGATTGCCGCGGCTCCTCCCGGCATCGCGACCGCATTTTCATAAAAGTTACTCCACGCCATTAGGGAATTCTCATATGAGGCGGCCTAGCGGTCGGGCAGAGGTGGCGATTCACCGCAGGAGATATCTTATGACGATCCGTAAAACCCTCTTGGCCTCGCTTGCCATCGTGGCGCTTGCGACTGCGCCCGCTCTTGCCGGCCACGGCAATGGTAACGGCGGCGGCAACGGAAACGGAAACGGGAACAGCGGCGACCACGGCAAGTCGTCCTCGGCTCCGGGGCAGGTCAGCAAGGCTGACGACACGGCCGACAACACGACCACGTCCAGCACGACCACGGACACCACGCCCGACACCTCGACGGGCGGGAACATCCACGCCAAGCTCGGCCGGCTGAACTCGTTGCAGCGCAACATCAACGCCTACATGCATTCCAAGAGCAAGAAGTTCGCCGCCGTCCAGGCCTTCGTGACGCTGTCGGCGAAGGCCAAGGTCGCCGCGGCCGCGGCCGCGGCTGCCGCCGCCACGGTGGCCGCCGACCAGGCCAAGATCAGCACGCTCACCGCGCAGCTGGCCGCGCTGCAGGCGACCGACCAGACCGGCTTTACGGCCGCGCAGAAGGCGGCGCTCGCGCAGCAGATCACCGACACCCAGAACCAGATCACCGCCGAGCAGGCCACGCTCTCCACCGACACCGCCGCCGCGGCCGCGGCTCAGGCCGCGGCGGCGGCTGCCGCGGTCGGCACCGACGACGCCTCTTTGGGCAAGGCGCTCGGCACCATGTCCAACAAACCGGTCGACGCCACCGTCACCGCCTGGGCCAAGGGCACGCTGGCCAGCAGGATCGACGCCGAGGCGGCGGCGATGTCGCCGTAACAGAAATCATAAGAGGGTGAACGGCAGCGCCGCCGGGGTTTCCCGGCGGCGTTTTGTTTTGGCGCAACGCATCCCGCAGCCGCGTTCCGGCGCACCCCCCTCTGTCCTGCCGGACATCTCCCCCTCAAGGGGGGAGATGATGCTCTCAATCGGTTTCGCCAATCGCCAAGGTCGCAGCGGGAGCGCAGGCGCCGATGCTGCCAATCTCCCCCCCTTGAGGGGGAGATGTCCGGCAGGACAGAGGGGGGTGCTGTCCCGCCGACGTTGACGACTGGCGTCGCGGAACCTCCGAACCCCGAAATCCACACCAAACCCACTGCCTTCACGGCTGCGTGATGGCTAATAAGCCTTATGCGGTGTAGGCTTGGTGCGCAGGGTTTACAGAGGGCATCGGGAGGACAACATGCCACGCGTTTCGGAACTTTTCTTCAAGACCGCCATCATCTTCTTGATCCTCGGCATCGCGATCGGGCTGAAGATGGGGATCTCGGGCGATCACGGCGCCTTCCCGGCGCATGCCCACTTCAATCTTCTGGGCTGGGTGACCAGCGCGATCTTCGGCGGCTACTATGCGCTCAATCCGGCCAAGGCCGAGCGTCGCCTCGCCATGATCCATTACGGCCTCTACACGCTCGGCCTGGTGGTCATGCTGCCGGCGCTTTACCTGAAATATGCCAATGGCAACGACGCCATGGAGCCGGTGCTGGGCATCGGCTCGCTGATCGTCGCCGCCGGCGTGCTGGTCTTTGCCGTCGTGGTCTTCTCATCCTCGCAGGCACAGCGTTCGGCGACGTCCGCCGCGGCGCGCTGAGTTCCTCGGGCGCTGTCTGTATTGATTTGGAGCCGGATCCGGATTTCAGGTCGATGTGACCCGGGATCATCCGGCTCAGAGCAATTCCAGGAAAAGTGTGAAACGGTTTTCCGTTCGGAATTGCGTGAAACACAAAGGTGGAGCGGTTCGGCGTTTCCGTGAAACGCTGAAACGCTCTAGGACATCAGTCCCGGGAACAGCCACGCGAGCAGGGCGTGGATGATGCCGTCCCGTTCGAATGGCGCGGGATGCTTCGCCGGCGCTGGTCCGATGTCGCCCTTGGTCTCGTCGGTTGCGGGGCGCTCGCCGTGCACCAGCCACAACACCGCGACGAAGTAGCCGGCCTGCAGCACCACGCCCGCCAGGAACGTCCAGCCCAACGCTGCCAGCATCGATCCGGTGGACGCGTAAGTCCAGCCGAGCACCACCAGGAGCGTTGCTGCCATTCCCACAAGAAACTGCGGAAAATACATTTGCCCAACCCAACGCCGCGACCGTTGCCGGTCGTCGACGATTGCACCCATTTCTCTACCCATCTTGACCCATGCACCTTTTCCAGGAGGACCGCAAGGCGGCCGTAGCCTCCGTTGCGTAGGCCTTTGGCCGCGCCCGGGGCGGGACCTAAGGTCGGGGGACCTTTGTTGGAGGAACCAAGCGGCGGGCGATCCGTTCCCTTCCCGAATATTGATCAGGAGGAACTAATGGACCGCAGCGTGTATCAGGCGCGGTGGCTTCTCGGGCCTTTGCTCGGTCTCGGCGCAGTCGTTGCCGCCGCCGGCTTCCTGCTCGGCTGAAGCCCGCTTTTTCCCACTACCGCCGAGATCGTCCCTTCGTCGGCGGGGGCCAGACCCGCCGCCTTGCACGCCAAGACGGCGGGTTTGGATTTTCATGCATAGCTTCGTTTCCCGCCGGTTTTTGCCTGCTGGACCCGGCTCACGAAACCCTCGCGAACGCCCACGACTCGTGGTTTACAAATCCGTAAGTCGCCATCCTTGCCAAAGTGCGTTACGAATCCGCTCGCTAAGAAGTCTTGTTTTTCAGCCTCGCGTTCCGGTAGTTGCCAACGCGGGGCTTTCTTTTGCGGCGGACCGTCAAATGAGCCGAACGATGATTTGGGTCGCGCTGATCGCAATCGGGCTCGGCGTCCTTTACCTCCTGCAGGCGCATGGCCTGATCAGGTTCTAAGGAGAACGCCTGGCGTGAGCGGTCGGTTATTCGCTCCGTCGGTGCGCCTTCAGGAGGCGCTTAGCCGTCATTAGGGGTTGTCGTGTGCCCGGCCTTCCAAGGCATCATCCGTAATCAAGCGGGCCAGATGATCCCGGCTGAGGCTCAACGATGCTCTCAGGAAGTTCAGGAGAGCTTTTGGACCGACTGTAGACAGACCGCTTTCGTCCGCTTGCGCGATCACCGCAAGCTGGTGGGTTATCCGCTCTTCGATATCGCGAATATGCTGCTCAACCCGCTCGATGTCGGCGGCATATGGCATCCCGCTAACAATACCCCATTTCCCCGATTCTATATTAGCACCAGCCACTGCGGAGTACATGTGGTTTGTTCCCGCCGTCATGCAATCGAGGGATGAGTGCTGTCGGTTCGCCCCATATACGGTACTTGTGGCGCCCCAAACCCCAACAGCGCCACGAGCGCCGGTTGAGAGGGAATGACCCGCCACCCTATCCTTCTAGCGAGCCCACCGGCGCTCCCACTACCGCGACCCCAGCCACAACCAGCCGATGAATGTGGGCTGCGCCAAAACCGCTGCTTCCACGGGAACCTGGACTCGGGGTCTCGCAAAGAAAGGCCCGCATCGCCGGAAGCGATGCGGGCCTTTTCTTACGAGGCTGTCCCGATCAGGTGAGGATCAGCACGATCCTGTAGCTGTCCGGGTCGACGATGACGATCCGCCCGTCGGCCAGCACGAAATATTCATAGCCCTCATAGGCCGGGACGATCTTGACGATGCGCGACGGCAGGCGATGCAGGTGGATCCTCTGACGAGGCACCTCGATGCCGACCGAGATGTCGAAGTTCACGTCGCGAACAGGTTCGACCTTGGTCTCGTGGATGATCTGCGTGACCTGGGTCTTCTGCTCGACGGTCACGTTGTTGATCGACGCCGTCTTGCTGTTCTGGTCGACGTTGCCCTGGGCGTTCTGCTCGGTGTTGGTGCCGGCCTTGCCCTGGGCCTGCTCATTGGTCTGCGCCTTGGTGCTGCCCTGCGCCTGCTGCTTCTTCTTGAGCTGGGTGTTGTCCTGGGCATTCTGGTCGGTGCCCGCCTGGCCCTGTGCCTGCTGGTTGGTCTGCATCTTGGTGCTGCCCTGGGCATTCTGCTCAGTGCCATTCTTGGCCTTGCCCTGGGCCTGCTGCTTCTTCTTCAGCTGGGTGTTGTCCTGGGCGTTCTGGTCGGTGCCCGCCTGGCCCTGGGCCTGCTGGTCGGTCTTGACCTTGGCCTTGCCCTGGGCCTGTTCCTGCGTGTTGGCGCCGGCCTTGCCCTGCGCCTGCACGCCCGCCTTGGCCTTGCCCTGGACCTGTTCGCCGGCCTTGCCGCCCTTCTGGCAGTCCGTCTGGCCGGACGCGCAGTTGCTGTCGCCGCCTGTCTGGGCGCTCTGAGCCATTGCTGCGCCGCAACCGACGCTTAGTGCGAGCATGCTTGTGATCAGCAGATGTTTCATTGCGTTTCTCCTCGGAAATTCGGTCCCTTCGCTGGGGTAACCCTGCTTGAAAGCCATTGTTCCGAAATTGTTTGGCGAAATGCCGTGGACGTTTTCGGGGTCGGCGCGCCGGCATTTTCTCGAGGAACCAGCCTGGGCCCGACGGCGTTGGGATCGGCAGGCTTCGCCGGCCGGCGGGTCCGGTCGCGGGCGTGGATGCAGTATTATTTTGTTACCATATGCTAACGGAACCTTCCGCCCGAGCCGACGTTGCCGCCTCTGGAACCGCCCCGCCTCGTCGAGGCTGCCTCATCGAGGACACAAGCGGCGGGCAGGGTGCGGTTTCGGGCGGCGGCGAATAGGGCAAGGGGGAGGAGGCAAACTAATATGTCGAAACGAGAAATCGGAACATCCCGTTCGCTCGGGATGCGTGTCGCCGATCTGAGAGCCAGGATGCAGGATGCCAGGATCACCGAGCACGAAATGAAGACCTTCCAGAAGGTCGCGGCCATCATGGGGGGCGGCGAGGGCTCCCTACGCATTGACGCGGACGATTTGATCGCCGCGTCCTTCCTCACCGAACCGCTCGGCGAATCGTCGCTGAACTGACAGCGGCCTCCTCCGTCATCCGATACCCACTCCTTCGCCGTACCCGCTTCCGGGCGGCGGCGAAGAAAGTTGCGCATCGGCCACACACCGGCGTCCGCAAGCCTGGCGACCGGGGGCTGGCCGATTGACAACGGTTCGATCGCCGCCCGATCTTGCGCGACGGGAAACCGGCAACAGGGGGCGTTCGGATGAAGAAGGTCTACGAAAAGCCAGCGCTGGCCATGCGCCAGAAGCTGAGCACGGTGACGGCGGCTGTTCCGGTGTCGCAGCAGAAGCCGCCTGCCTGACGACCTTTGGGTCGACGGCGCGCCGACGAGGCCGATCTGACGACAGTCCGTCCTTCACGTCGACAATGGTTGACTGGCTCGCCGGGGCAGGGCGCGCAACGCAGTTGGCGACGTCAGGCTGTGGGTTGGATCAATCGTTGAGATCCGGCTGATCTCATCTGCATAGCGTTGCGGCCCATTGGCCGCCTGGGATCGAAGCCCCTCGCATCGCGGGGGGCTTTGTCGTTTTCAGGTTCGGAGAATCTTTTCAGTGCTGGACCAGGCCGTCGCGCCTGGTTCTGACGCGTCTGATCCTGGCGTCGCGCAACGCTGCCACCGGGTCGACCCCGGTCCATGCGATGCCGGCGCCCACGGCGAAGCTGAGGAAGGCGCGCCGTGCCGCGTCGGGCTCCATCCGGCCGGCGCGGGCGGCCTCGCAGGTGCGCAAGGCAACGCCATAGAGCTGGCCCCGCGTGGCTCGCGGCCACTCCTTGAGGAAATTCTGCATTTGGGCGAGCGAGGCGATCTCGCGCCTGAAACCGGCGCCGACGGCGATCGCCACCGGGGCGCGGAGCTCGATATCGCTCCTGACGAAACCTTCCTTCATGTGCGGACTCTTTCTGCATTGCGAAAGTCTTTCAATGCAAAGCCGCGGCAAGTGTTCCGCCCACAGGGCAATATCAATTAGGCGATGCTGACGGAACAAGTGTACGGCGCGGACGTTTGCCCCGGGAGCTCGCAAGTTCGACCTGTCGTTGTTTCCGCTGTGCGGAGGCAGGGCGGAGCTCGCAAAACAAAACAGGAGACTTACAATGAAGACCACTCTCATTCCCGCTCTCGCCGGTCTGGCTCTGATCGCCGGCGTTGGTTTCGCGGCCGCTGACGAAGTGATCGTCACTCCCGAGCAGCAGACAGTCGTGAAGGAATATGTGCACAAGCATCCGATCGCCTCGGTCAACGTGCTCGGCCTCGAGCTCGGCGTTGGCTCGACGGTGCCGGATACCGTCGAATTGCAGCAGGTGCCGGACGTCAAGTACCGCTACGCGGTCGTGAACGACCACACCGTGCTGATCGATCCCGGTACGCGTCGGGTCATCCAGGTGATCCAGTAAGCCAGCGCTTGCGAGCCTGATCCTCCCGCCCGTGGGCGGGAGGGTGTCGGCTTATCTGCGTGCCGTCCATGTAAAGCGTGATATACTGCGGACGGCACGCAGAAGGCGCCCGGAAGGAGGCGCGGCCATGCATCATCCGCATGTCGAAACACCCAATATAACCCAGCATGTCGATAGGCTGCTGGCCGAGCACAGGACCGGCCTGCTGTCGATGACGCAGGCGATCGCGCTGCTGCGCGAGCGCTGCGGAACCGACCGCTCCGATGCCGATCTGGCCGGACTTATCGCCAAGAAGGCGGCGCATCTGGGAGTGGCTGTCGTCTCGGACGCTCACTGAGAGAGGTTGCCGCATCCTGCCTCTCCCGGCATCGCTCCGGCCGCTCAAAACGCGCGTCCGGCACCCCGAGACGCCGCCTGAAAATTCCGCTAATGTTTGCTCTTCGGGGGATCGGTCCCAACCTTAGGAGGCGACAGTGACGGACGACAGGCAGGAACGCATTCGCCGGCGGGCGCATGAAATATGGGAACAGGCCGGCCGGCCCGAAGGCGCGCATATGGACCATTGGGACCAGGCGACTGCCGAGATCGACGCCGAGAAGAAGCCGAAGGCCAAGGCCACCAAGAAAGTCGCTGCCGCCAAGGCAGAGAAGCCCAAGGCCGCAAAGGCGGAGAAGCCCGCCAAGGCCGAGAAACCAGCCAAGGCCGCCAAGCCGAAAACCAAGGGCTGAGATCCTTCGGCGGAGTTCCGCTTGATCGCAAAGAAATGCGTCTGGCCGCAGGCCGCGGCTGGCGCGACGCGCACGCGCGCGGGGCTGGTGGTGCCCGCCGCCGCTGGCGCATTTCATCTCCGTCCAGCATTAGAATGTTCTAAAATATTTCTTTGGTGTGCCGGGCGGCTTGCTTTGCTGGCAAGTCATTCGATGTGGCGTTGCTGCAACGCTTCCGGCGCTATTTGAATGCACCCAGTAAAAGTCAGGTATTGCCGGCGCGCGTGCGTTGACTCGCCGCGCCGGCGCATGCGCCTCTCGCGGCAGGGGGGTTCTTAACCACCAAATTCCGGAGGGACAAAATGCGGGGCGTCAACCGTATCGTTTCGTTTGCGTTTCTGGTCGCGGCTGGCGGCTTTTCAGGCTCGGCGCTGGCGGCGCCGGTCGAGTATGTCAAGGTCTGCACGCTCTATGGCGTGCAGTATTACTACAGCCCGGGGACCGATACCTGCATCAACGCCAACACCGGCGAGACCAGGACGCCCAGCGCCGATGGCACCGTGTACGGCAAGACCGCGCTGGCGAGCCAGGTGGACGATATCGACAACCGCGTCGAGCGCGCCTTCGAGAGCGCCTCGGTGGCCTCGGCGCTGGCTGGCCCCAATCTGGTGCAGGGCGAGCATTTCGGCGTGCGGGTCAACTGGGGCAATGCCGGCCAGGCCAACGCCATGGGCGTCACCGGCGCGGCCGTGCTGGGCGAGGGCTTCTTCCCCGGCGGCAAGGGCCGGCTGGCGGGCGCCGCCGGCGTCGCCTTCTCGGACAGCACCGTCGGCGGCAACGCCGGCCTGCAGCTCACCTGGTAAGAGCTGCCGGGGGGAGCCATGTTCAAAGCGAGATATGTCCTAGCCTGCGCGCTGCTCGGCGCGATCTGCGGTCTGCCGGGGCCGGCGGCCGCGGTGATCTCCTACGCCAGGGTATGTTCCATCTACGGCGCCAACTATTATTACATTCCCGGCACCGATACCTGCGTCAACGCCGAAACCGGCATAACCAAGCAGGAAGTCAGCGACGGCAATGGCGGCACCACCACCGTCACCGGGGAGACCGCGCTCAAGAGCCAGATCGACGACATCGACGGCCGCATCACGCGCGCCTTCCAGAACGCCTCGATCGCCGCGGCCCTTGCCGCTCCAGACCTTGTCCAGGGCGAGCATTTCGGCCTGCGGATCAACTGGGGCAATGCCGGCCAGGCCAACGCCGTCGGCCTGACGGGAGCCGCCATGCTGACCGAAGGCCCCGGCGACCGGCTCGAGGGAACGCTGGGCATCGCCTTTGCCGGAAAGGCCGTCGGCGGCAATGCGGGGCTGCAGTTCAACTGGTAGACAGGTCGCGCGACCGTCCGCGCCGCGTTCCTTCTGCCCGCCAGTCGCTAACATTGCAGAGCGCGCGCCGGCGCCGGTACAGCTAATCTCCCCCCTCGTGGGGGAGATGTCCGGCAGGACAGAGGGGGGCGCTGTCCCGC
>NZ_JANINM010000236.1 GCF_024509055.1 Mesorhizobium sp.
GGTGAAACCGATCTCGCCTTCCTGCAGCGCCTGCTCGCCGAGGAGGGGATATTCTTCTATTTCAAGCACAGCCAGTCCGATCACAAGATGGTGCTTTGCGACCAAGCCAACGCCTACCCCGAGGCCGATCAGAAGACGATCGAATACAGGCAGGACATGATCGACGTGGCCGACGCTGTTCATGCGTTGGATTTCGGCGCCAACCTGACCGATACGAGCTGGACCCTGCGGGATTACAACTACGAGAGCGCGGCCAACCCTGTCGAACACACGAAAAAGACCGCGCTGAAGCCGGCAGCCTCCAAGGACTGGGAGCAGTTTCGCTATCCCGGCGATGGGATGAAGACAGGCCGGCTGACACAGCTTGCGGGCGTTGCCGTCGATGCCGTGGATGCGGGCTTCGAGGTTGCCAGTGGCCGGGGGACCGCGGCCAGCTTCACGCCAGGCTACCGATTCACGGTCAAGGAGCATCCTGTCGATCAGGTCAAGGGCAAGGAATTCGTGTTGACGCGGGTGGTCCACGAGGCAAGGGATCAAAGCTATTTCACGACCAAGCCCGGTATCGAAGGCAAACCTTTCTATCGCAACAGCTTCACCTGCATTCCGGTAGGTCGGCTAGCGCGCCCGGCGCTGCCGATGCCAAAGCCGATCGTGCTGGGCCCGCAGACCGCGCTCGTGGTCGGTACGAAGGGTGACGTCGCGACCGACGAGTATGGCAGGATACAGGTCCGGTTCTTCTGGGACCGTGAGGGAGAGAAGAACAACAAGGCGACCTGCCACGTGCGCGTCGCGCAGTCGGTCGCTGGCGACCAGTGGGGGGCCGTTTTCGTCCCACGCGGTGGCATGGAAGTCCTCGTTCACTTCCTCGACGGTGATCCCGACCGGCCGCTGGTGACCGGCGCCGTCTACAATTCCTCCAACGCCCCGCCATGGATATCGAAGGAAAACGGGACGAAGAGCGGCCTTCTCACCCGGTCCATGGCGAGCGCGAGCAAGGAGGACGCCAACGAACTGTCGTTCGACGACAAGGCCGGGTCTGAGAAGATCGTTTTCCACGCGCAGAAGGACTTTCTGCGCGAGGTGGAGAATGATGACACGCTGGACGTGAAGCACGACCAGACAAGCACGATCAAGAACGATCGCAAGACCACCATCTCGGAAGGCAACGACGCCCTGACCGTGTCCAAGGGCAACCGGACCATCACCATCAGCCAGGGCAACCAGACGACGAAGGCGGCGGTGGGGTCGGTGACGATCGAAGCAATGAACGGCATCACGCTGAAATGCGGTGAGAACACCATCAAGCTGACCCAGCAGGGCATCGAGATAAACGGAATGCAGGTCAAGATCGCCGGAACGGCCAAAGCTGAAACGAAGGCGCCGATCATCGATATCGCGGCGGACGCGATGGCGACCGTCAAAGGTGGTCTGGTCAAGATCAATTAGTCTGGATCGCAGTCGGCGATCGAGGCAGGGCGGAGACTGCGTTTGGGAGGCAACGAAAAAAGAGCGACGGCTCGGATGCGGAGATGTCCATGCCGCCTTTTCGCCCTGTCGCTGGCCGGGACGCGTCGATTCGTGCGGGAACTCGCGAAGTGAAGGTTCAGACGGACCCCTTTCGCAAGGTGAAAGAAGCGACGGCGCAGGAAATCTGCAGCCGCGTGGACCTGTCACAGGAGGCCAAGGCATTCTTGCTGCCGAGTCTCTCACCGCAAGGTTTCCTGGCGCTGCTCGCCGACAACAAGCATATTGGCGATGCGGTTCGCTTCCTTGCCTTCGCGTTGCCGATCAGAGAAGCGATCTGGTGGGCATGTGTCACCGTCGGCGGCAGCCAGGATCAGTTGTCGGCGCCCGAGGCAGACTGCCTCGAGAGAGCGACCGCCTGGGTCTACGAACCTGGCGACGCCAGGCGCCGTGCCTGCATGGAAGCAGCAGAAGGCGCAAATCTCGAAGGCGCCGCCGCCTATGCCGCGCTGGCGGTCTTCTGGTCGGGCGGCAGTCTGGCACCGGCCAACATGCCGGATGCATTGCCGGATCCCAGCCTCGGCGCGATCGGCGTCGGGGCATCGGTGCTGTTAGCGATCACCGGTGGCGAGCCGCAGAAGCTGGACCAAAGATTCGAGGCCGCGATGCTTCGCGGGATGGACATCGCAAATGGCGGGAACGGCCGGCTGAAGTCCGACCGCCCCGCGACGAATCTTGAACGATGAGGACAATACCGGCGGTCATCGATCGCGGCGCGTATTTAGCGTTTGATTCGGACATTGAATTCTATCAGTGTCTAAATTGGCGGGAGGAAAGTTAGTAAATGGCAGCGCCGCAGGTTATCGACATCGATACCCTTCTCGCTCCGGTTTCGGACGAGTCGCCGGCCGGTGCGGACCCGCGAGCCGAAGGTTCGGCTAATTCACTTTACTATCAGGTCAAGGACGCGCGCAATGCTGCGCGGTCCGAAGAGCGCGCATCGGTGGAAACGGGGCGGCCGACGCCGGAAGCATGGGGCACCGTCGTTACCTCGGCAGGCGAGTTGCTGAGCCGTGGCGGCAAGGATCTCGAAGTTGCGGCCTGGCTGGTCGAAGCGCTTGTTCGCACCGAAGGGTTCGCCGGGCTCAGGGACGGCTTGAAGATCCTCGCGGGCATTGCGAGCCGTTACTGGGACGGCTGTTTTCCCGAGCTCGACGAAGACGGTGTCGAGGGCAAGCTGGTGTCGATCGCCGGCCTCAGCGGAGCGGG
>NZ_JANINM010000237.1 GCF_024509055.1 Mesorhizobium sp.
CAGGAGGTCCTGACCGAGAAGACGTCCTACACGCCGATCAACAGCGAAGCCCAGCCCAAGGTCGACGATTCCGTCGCCGCCTTCCTGACCAACACGCCTGATCGCCAGAAGCAGGGCTACAAGCAGAACTTCAAGTTCTGGGTCCCGAACTTCGCGGTGGCGCAGGAGAAGTGGTCGGCGCTGATGGCCGGCAACTAAACAGCTGACCAGGAGACAGACCAGTGAGCGCGCTCGAACCGACGACTCCGTCCGTCCCGAACCGGGCTGGCTGGGCATGGCGGCCGTACGCGCTCACGCTGCCGGCGCTCCTCCTGCTGGTGGCCGTGATCGGCTACCCGCTCCTCACCATCGTGCTGCGCAGCCTGTCGGAGCCTCAATGGGGCTTGCAGAACTATTCGTGGTTCTTCGGGGCTCCGGTCAACCTCACTGTGCTCCAGCGCACCTTTACGATCTCGGCGTGGGTCACGCTGGTCTGTGTGATCTGCGCCTATCCTTACGCCTATCTTATGACGGCGGTCGGGCCGCGCGTGCGGCTTGTGCTGGTGCTTTGCGTCCTCATCCCGTTCTGGGTCAGCGGGGTGGTGCGAACCTTGTCCTGGGTGATCCTGCTGCAGGATTCCGGCGTCATCAATTCGCTACTTCGCGCGGTCGGCTTTGATGGCATCCGGCTGATCCGAACCCAGACGGGCGTGGTGATCGGCATGGCGCAGGTGCTTCTGCCTTTCATGATCCTGCCGCTCTATTCGGTGATGAAGGGGATCGACCTCAGGCTGGTGCGCGCGGCGCGGAGCCTCGGCGCGCGGCCATCCCGCGCCTTCTTCACGGTCTATCTGCCGCTGTCGCTGCCGGGCGTCTATGCCGGCGCGATCATCGTCTTCATCCTGGCGCTGGGCTTCTACATCACGCCGGCGCTGCTCGGCGGACCGCGCTCAACCATGCTGTCTACACTGGTGCAGACCCAGGTACTCAGTCTGCTGCAATGGGGACGCGGCGGGGCGATGGGCGTGATCCTGCTCGTCACGACCTTCCTGCTCCTAGCGCTCGCAGCGCCGGTGATGCGGTCGAGGCATCGGGAAGCGGGGCGACGCTGATGGAAATGAAGCCGCTCACACGTGTGGTTCTCGGCCTTGTCTGCCTGCTCGTGGCGATCTGGCTGGTGGCGCCGACGCTCGTCGTCGTGCCGATGTCGTTCAACGAGAACAAGTCGCTCGCCTTTCCGCCGCAGGGCTTTTCGTGGCAGTGGTATCAGAACTTCGCCACCAACCCGGAATGGTCGACCAGTTTCCTGAATTCGCTGAAGGTCGCTTCGATCGTGGCGGTGCTGGCGACGGTGCTCGGCACGCTCGCCGCCTTCGGGCTCGACCGCATGAAGGCGCGGCCGGCCAATCTGTTGCGGATGCTGATGCTGACGCCGATGGTGGTGCCGGGCGTCGTGCTGGCCATCGGCATCTATGCCGTCTATCTCGACGCCCAGCTCGTCGGAACGCTGACGGGCTTCGTGCTGGCCCATACCATCCTTGCGCTGCCTTTCGTGCTGATCGCGGTTTCGGCCAATCTCGAAGTGTTCGACAGAAGGCTGGAGACGGCCGCATCAAGTCTCGGCGCCGGCGCGCTCACCACGTTCCGAACGGTGACGTTGCCGCTGATCCTGCCAGGCATGCTGTCCGGGCTGCTGTTCGCCTTCGCCACATCCTTTGATGAGATCGTCGTGTCGCTCTTCATCACCAACCCCTATCTCAAGACATTGCCGGTGCAGATCTTCTCCTCGATCACACGCGATGCCGATCCGACGGTTGCCGCTGTCGGCACCATCCTTTTGTTCGCCACCACGGCCCTGATCGGTGGCGGCATGCTTCTTCTTGGCCGCGAGCGGAAGGGACGCCTATGAATCCGAGACCGGAAAATCGCGGCGCGGCGATCGACCTCGAAACCGTCAGCAAGGCCTATGGCGCGTTCAAGGCGCTGGACGGCGTCTCGCTCAGGATCGAGCCCGGCGAGTTCATGACGCTGCTGGGGCCGAGCGGCTCGGGCAAGACCACGACGCTCAACGTGATCGCCGGCTTCACCGATGTGACCAACGGCAAGCTTCTGGTCGGAGGAAAAAGCGTCGTCGGCGTACCGGCGCACAAGCGCAACATCGGCGTCGTCTTCCAGCACTACGCCCTGTTCCCGCATATGACCGTCGGCCGCAACGTCGCCTATCCGCTGACGCTGCGCGGCGTTGGGAAGGCCGAACGCCAGGCCCGGGTGGCAAAGGCGCTCGACATGGTCAAGATGGGCGATTTCGCGCATCGCTATCCGAGTGAATTGTCGGGCGGCCAGCAGCAGCGCGTGGCGCTGGCGCGCGCTATCGTCTTCGACCCGCCGCTGCTCCTGATGGACGAGCCGCTCGGCGCGCTGGACAAGAAGCTGCGCGAATGGCTGCAGCTCGAGATCAAGCGCATCCACCGCGAGCTCGGCACCACCTTCGTCTATGTCACCCACGACCAGGAGGAAGCGCTTGTGCTGTCCGACCGAATCGCCGTGTTCAATCGCGGGCGGATCGAGCAGGTCGGCACCGGCCGCCAGCTTTACGACGAGCCGGCGACGCTGTTCGTCGGCCGCTTCATCGGCGACTCCACCGTGCTGCGCGGCGAGGCGAGGAGCGATGGCACCAGCACGGCGCTGACAGTCGCCGGCGAGACGGTGACGGCTCCAAGGCGCATCACTGGCGAGGCCAGCCCGGTGATGCTGCTGCGGCCAGAAAAACTTGCCATTCGAAGACCAGGCCAGACTGGCGACAACAACCGATTGTCCGGGACGATCGCCGAAGCGATCTATCTGGGCTCCGGGTCGAAATACGAAGTGAAGCTCGCCGACGGCTCCATGGCAATCGTGCGCTCGCCCCTGACCGGCGAGAGTTTCGGCCATGGCGACAAGGTCGAGCTTTGCTTCAACGGCGCCGACGCCAAACTGCTTCCCGACGACAGCACGGCCGACACGACGCTTACCTAATCCACTCTTTGTTTAACGCAATTCCGGACGGAAAACCGCCTCTCACTTTTCCTGGAATTGCTCTCGCGGAAGCCCTCCCATGCAAGTCAAACGCAACGGCGATATCTCGTTCTGGTATGCGGATTTGGGCGCGGTTCCCGCGCCGCGTCCGCCTTTGCCCGGCGACATCGAAGCCGACGTCGCGATCGTCGGCGCCGGCTATACCGGGCTCTGGACCGCATATTATCTGAAGAAGGCAAAGCCCTCGCTTCGCGTCGTGCTGCTGGAGCGCGAGTTCGCCGGCTTCGGCGCTTCGGGCCGCAACGGCGGCTGGTTGTCGGGCGGCTTCGGCTGGTCGCGCGAAAAGTATCTCAAGACCTCGAACCGGCAGGCCGTCGTCGCCATGCAAAAGGCGATGGCCGGCTGCGTCGACGAGGTTATCCGGGTGGCGACCGAGGAAGGCATCGACGCCGATATCCGGCGCGTCGACAACCTCACCGTCGCGACCAATCCGGCGCAGCTGGAGCGCGTGCGCGAGGAATGCGAGACGATCCGCTCCTGGGATGCCGACCCCGACCGAATCGAGCCGCTCGACGCAGCGGCGACACGCGCGCGCATCAACATCAAGAACGCCATGGGCGGCTTCGTCATCCATGGCCAAGCGCGGGTGCAGCCGGCCAAGCTGGTGCGCGGGCTGGCGGCAGCGGTCGAGCGTCTCGGCGTGCCGATCTACGAGAAGACGACGGTGACAGCGATCGCCAAGGGCAGCGTGACGACGGACAGAGGCACCGTCCGCGCCGAAACCATCATCCGCGCCACGGAAGGGTTTACCGCCGGCATTCCCGGAGAGGAGCGGACATGGCTAGCGCTGAACAGCGCGCAGATCGTCACCGAGCCGCTGTCGCCCGAGCTGTGGCGCGAGATCGGCTGGGAAGGGCATGAGTTGCTCGGCAATGCCGCGCACGCCTATTGCTATGCCCAGCGCACGCGTGAAGGCCGCATCACCATGGGTGGGCGCGGCGTGCCCTATCGCTACGGGTCGCGCACCGACGTCAACGGGCAGACGCAGCAGGCCACGATCGACCAGTTGCACACGATCCTGACGACGCTTCTGCCGCAGACGGCCGGAAGCCGCATCGAGCATGCCTGGTGCGGGGTGCTCGGCGTGCCACGCGACTGGTGCACGACGGTCGGCCTCGATCCCAAGACACGCATCGGCTGGGCGGGCGGCTATGTCGGGCTGGGCGTATCGAGCTCCAACCTTTCGGGACGGACGCTCGCCGATCTGATCCTCCGCCAGGACAGCGACCTTACGCGCTTGCCCTGGGTCAATCGCAGGGTCCGGCCCTGGGAGCCGGAGCCCTTCCGCTGGCTCGGCGTCCATTCGATGTACCAGCTCTACCGTATCGCCGACCAGCGCGAGGCGGCGGGACTTGCGCACACCTCGAAGCTCGCGGCGTTGGCCGACAGCATCACAGGCCACTAGCGCGGTTCGCCGTTGGCCGAGCCGCTTCAACCGTTCGCCTTCACGCATCTCCAAGCGGCAAATTGCTTGGAAGCGCCTTGATCCATGGAGTCTGACTTGATCGATCTTTCGACTTTCCACGACCTCGCCAAGGCCGATATCGGCGCTTTCTCGCCAAAGCCGACATCCATCGAAGGAGATCAGGTCGAGGCGGCGCGTTCGCTCTTCCAATCGCCTGACGGGACCGTCGATATCGGCATCTGGGAGTGCACCCCCGGCCGCTTCACGGCCGATCGTTCGGACTCGTCGGAGATCTGCCACATCATTTCGGGTCGGGTCGAGGTGAGCCGCGCCGACGGCGAGATGCGCGAACTGGGGCCGGGTGATCTGCTCGTCCTGCCGCGAGGCTGGAAGGGCGAGTGGCTAATCCGCGAGAGGACGCGCAAGCTCTACATGATCCAGTCGGCGGATTGACCCGCCGCTCCCGCTTCGAGGGGTGTCGCCCTTGGGCGACACCCGTCAATGATCTATCGGTCCCTTGGGTGAGACGATGGCCGTGCCGGCGGTGGTCGGCCGCTCGATCATGCGGCGCACGCGCGGCGGGTTTTCGCCGCTGTGCAGCGCACGAATGCGTTCGCCGACAACAGCGTCGGCGTGGGTGGCGCGCCGGTTGTGGCGGATATACTCGACCCAGGTCGGCGTATGGTAGTGCTCGATCCACACGGATGGATTTTCGAGATCCCGCGCGAGCGTCCAGTTGCGGGCGCCGTCGCGGCGGCGGATGCGGCCGCGCTCGGCCATGGTGGCGAGGAATTCCGGCACGTCGTCCTCGCGGATGATGTATTCGATCATGATGGCGATCGGGCCGCTGCGCGGCTTGAGGTTGAGCGCCAGCATCGGCTCCTTGAAACGGTTGAGCGGATCGAGGTTGAGCGTCTTCTGCTGCGGCAGCGGAAGGAAGAAGCCGATGGCGCCGCCGGCGAGCATCGCGATCGCTGCCGCGATCAGCGCGGTTTCGGCGCCATGCGCGTCGGCGACGACGCCCCAGATCCAGCTGCCCAGGGCGATGCCGCCGAAGGTCGCCGTCTGGTAGACCGACAGCACGCGACCGACCACCCAGCGCGGTGTCGACATCTGCACCGTGACGTTGAAATGCGACAGCGCGATCACCCAGCAGGCGCCGCCGATGAGCAGGCCGGCGGAGGTCTGCCAGGCATTGTGGCTGACGGCGGCGTTGAGGGCGCAGAGCGCGAAGCCCGTGAAGGCCATGCGCACCATCGTCTCGCTGGAGAGCAGCTGCCGCAGCCTGACGCTGATCAGCGCGCCGCCGACCGCGCCGATGCCGAAGGCGCCGAGCATGATGCCGTAGGTCAAGGCGTCGCCCTTGACGACATCGCGCGCCACCAGCGGCAGCAGCGCCAACACCGCGCCGGCGCTGAAGCCGAAAGCCGAACCGCGCACCAGCACCTTGGCGATGTTGGGCGACATGGCGACATAGCGCAAGCCTGCTCCCATGGCGGCGCCGAGCGACTCGCGCGGCAGCGTCTGCTCGGGCACGGCCGGCTTCCAGCGGGCGAGCACGACGATCAGGCCGATATAGCTGACCGCATTGGCGGCGAAGGCCGCCGCCGCGCCCGCAGCAGCGACGATGACACCGCCGATGGCCGGGCCGACGCTGCGGGTGATGTTGAAGCCCAGCGAGTTGAGCGCCACCGCTGCCGGCACCTTGGCGCGCGGCACCATGTCGCCGACGGACGCCTGCCAGGCGGGACTGTTGAGCGCCGTGCCGCTGTCGATCAGGAAGGTGAAGGCCAGCAGGGTCCACGGCGTCATCCAGCCTTTCCAGGTGAAGACGGTCAGCAGCGCCGAGACGACGAGCATGAAGGTCTGCGCCACCAGCATCACCTTGCGGCGATTGAAGCTGTCGGCGATGGCGCCGGCGACCAGCGCGAACAGCATGATCGGCAAGGTGGTCGAGGCCTGGACCAGCGCCACCTGGTAGGGAGATGTGGCGATCGTGGTCATCATCCAGGCGGCGCCGACGCCTTGGATAAGGCCGCCGAAATTCGAGACCAGGCTGGCCGACCAGACGGCGCGGAAAATGCCGTGCCGGAACGGCGCCAGAGCCGAGGCGCGTTCGCTTTCCGGCTCGTCGTCGTTCATGGTCGCAGTCCCGCCTTCAACATTGCCTTGCGTACGCCCGAAGCCATGCCGGTGCCAGGCTGGCGACTCACGAAGGATCGCGGTCCAAGAACAGGAAGGCAAAGGCGAAAATGCGTCGGCGAAGCTTTAAACCAAGCATCTTGCCGGTCTGGACCAAACTTTGGTCATTTGGCGTCCCTGCTTTCGGCAAGCAGCGCCTCGCTGAGCCTGCCTGTCGTGTCGCCGCCGACGTAAAGCCGGAGCAGCATCTCCATGCCGACCAGGCGCAGCCTCGACGGCTCCTGGCTTCTGGCCATGTCGATGAGGTCGTCCAATTCGGATGCCGACCATTTCATGGCGTCGCGCAGGTAACCGCCGCGCAGCAGGCCCTCGGTTCCGGCTGAAAAGGCGTCGGACATCTCGAAACCGTTCTTCGGCGCATGGACGTTCTCGCGCGGCAGATGGCGCTCGGCCACCTTCTTCAACAGCCATTTGCTCGTCTTGTGTCGGTATTTATGCCGCCTCGGAAGATGCATGGCGAAATCGATGAGCCGGTTCTCGAGGAACGGCACCCTGAGCTCGACGGAGGCTGCCATGCTCAGGCGGTCATGCCGATGCAGGAGATCCTGAAGGTGCGAATAGAGGTCGTAGAAGCAGGCTGCCAGGAAAGCGCGATCGGCGGCCGGGCTCACGCCGTCGAGCCGGTCGAACAGCTTGGTCTGCAGGAAGTTCAGTTCCGGCGACAGTGCCCGCAACGCGACGTTGCGGTCCCAAGGCGCGTCGCGGCCGATAGAATTGCGGAACGGCGCGCGGCGGAGCCGCTGGAATTTCTGTTCCCGTCCGGCCTTGGAGCGAAACAGCAGCTGCAGCCACGACAGACGCCAGAGCCGGATCGTCGAGGCCTGCCACTTGTAACCGCCGAAGAGTTCGTCGGCTCCCTCGCCGGTGAGCAGGACCTTGATGCCGTCGGCGTGGCATTGATCGGCGAGCGCCAGCAAGCCGACCACGCTGGCGTGCCAGCCGTCGCTTTCGAGATGCCAGACCGCGCGCGGCCACAGTTCGAGAAACCGATCCCTGTCCACAGGCACGCGGCGCAGGCTGACGCCGACCTGGCGGCCGGTCCGTTCGGCGCTCTCGGCCTCGCTGCGGCCAAGCTTCGGGTCGACGACATAGCCGTGCATCTCCGGCCTGTAGCGCCCGGCGAGCGCGGTGATCAGGCCGGAATCGACGCCGCCACTGCAGGCCGTCGCCAGGCTGGTGTCGGCGATGCAATGCAGCTCGACGCTCTGCTCGAGCAGAGTCTCGAGCGTGGCCATATGCTCGGCGTCGGAGCCGCTGTCGCCGAGGATGCGAGAGGTCTCCAGCACGTCCAGGACATGCCAGAAGCGGCGCTTCTCGATGCCGGCCCCGGTGATTTTCCAGAGACCGGCGGGAGGCAGGCGCTCGATCCCGTCAAAGACGCTGTAGCTCGAATCGCGGCTCTGCCAGGCAAGCCGCAGGGTAAGCTCGCGTGCGTCGGCGCCGCGCGGAAAATCATGGCAGGCGAGGATCGCCTTGTCCTCGGAGGCGAAGAGTATTCGTTCGCCGGTCTCGGCGACGGACATCGGCTTGATGCCCAGCCTGTCGCGGGCAAGCCACACGGCGCTGGCGCGGGCATCGAAATAGGCAAGCGAGAACATGCCGTCGAACAGCGGAACCGCCTTGTCGGGACCCCAGTGGTGCAGGGCCTGAAGCACCACCTCCGTGTCGGAAACTGAACGAAACCTCAGGCCTTCCGCCTCGAGCGTCTCGCGCAGCGCACGATAATTGTAGACCTCGCCATTGTAGCAGAGGATACCCTCGCCATCCGTCGTCAGCATCGGCTCACGCGCGGCGGGGGAGGGGTCGATGATGGTGAGCCGGCGGTGACCGAGCGCCAGCCTGGCATTGTACCAATTGCCGTGGTCGTCAGGGCCGCGATGCGCCAGCGCCTGCATCATGCGGGCGACGTCCTTGAGATCGACGGCACCGATCGGATCGCGCTTGCGCCAGACGCCGGCTATTCCGCACATGGCTCGACGACCGCTTTTGCCTGATCCATCGCTTCTCGGAGATCGCCTGAAATTCGGTGTCCCGCTGACGCGGGCGTAGCCGACAATCTAGCTGCAACAAACCTGGCCGCAAGCCGTCTTCCAGCCCGGGCCGAAGCGGCTCGGAGCGGCGACGAGCGCTTGTCAGAAGCCGTGCTCGATCCGTTCGAAGATGACGTTGGTGAAGGCCGCGATCTGGCCGCCGATGAATGGTCCGGTCAATGCCACGACCAGCATGATGGCGACGATCTTCGGGACGAAGGTGAGCGTGATTTCCTGGATCTGGGTGAGCGCCTGGATCAGCGCGATGCCGATGCCGACCACCATCGCCACCAACACAACCGGAGCGGAGGCGGTGAGCACCGTCCAGACGGCGTATTGCACGATATCGAGGGCGTCGGCCTCATTCATGCTGGCGCACCCCTGGCGGAAACCGGCTTAGCTGGCCGGCTTGATCGACACGCCCGCGCCGACCGGAACCTGCGTGCCGTCCTGCAGCACCGCGATCAGGCCGTTGCTGGAGAGCGTCACCGAGGCCACCGTGCCGGTGGTCTTGCCGTCGGCCGAGGTGATCGAGCGGCCGATCAGCGCATCGGCCTGGGACAGGGCCGAGGACTGCATGATCTGGTCGAGCTTGGTGTTCGTCTGGACCGACTGCTCGACCTGCGAGAACGTCGCAAGCTGCGCGACATACTGCGTGGAGTCCATCGGTTTGGTCGGATCCTGGTTCTTCATCTCGGCGATCAGCAGCTTCAGGAACGACTGGTAGTCGACCGCCGTCTTCGAAGTCGCCGTGGTGCTCGAGTTGGCGCCCACCGGTATCGTCGTCGTCATGTCCACGGCCATCGCTCTATGCTCCTACAGCCAGCGCGCGCGGCGCTTCCGGAATGTCGTCATTGCCGTTGAGCGCCTGGCGCTCGAGCGGATAAAGCGCGCGGATCGCCTTCAGCGCCTCGTAGATGTGATCCTCGCCGACCATGCGGTCGATCTGCTTCAAGGCGTTGCAGATTTCCTGGTTGTCGAAGCTCGCGATCAGCATCGGCAGCGAGCGGCGGAACATGTCGCGCGCTTCCGAGGCGCTGGACGGGTTCATCAGCATGATCTGCACGATGAAATAGAGCTGCCTGAGCGGCGTCGAAGCCTGCTCGGCCTGGATGACATGGCTTTCGAGCAGGAACTGGACGTCGTTCATCAGTTCGATGGTGACCTTGCGGTCGACGCGGATGACGGCGCCGTTGATGTAGATCTTCTCGTTCGGCTTCAGCGAGATCTTCAGCGTGTTGGTCATTGGATGCCGTCTCGGATGATCTGGGAGACCTCGATCAATCCTTCGAAGTTGCTGGTCCGGCCCTGCCGGATATCTTCCGTTTCGCGCAGCAGCCAGAGGCCGATGGATATCAGGTTGGCGCGCAGCTCTTTCGGCAGGGCGTTGTCGCTGGAGCCGAGATCCTCGACGAAGGTCGTCCAGATGCGGTTGGTGAAGTGCAGCGCTTCGACCGCCTCCATCGAGTCGTGTCCGACGGCGGCGGCCGCGGACAGCATGTCGATCGAGCGTGAGAGCAACTGTCGCTCCCGGTCCTTGGCGTCGGCAACCGAGTCGGTCTGTATGTCGGCGTAGGAGAATTGGTACATCGTCGGAGCTCTGGCGTTCCGGTTTATGTTGTCAGGTCAGGTAGTTCAGCAGGCTGAGCTGCTGCAGTCGCGCGGTCAAGGCGAAGGACGTTTCGATATGCTGCGTGAGGTCGGCAACGCGGGTTGCGGCGGCGGCAGGATCGACGCCCTCGAGATCGATGATATGTTTCTCAAACAGGTCGACCTGCGTCTTCATGCGATCGCTGGCGTCTGAGACGCGCTTCTGGGCGAGGCCGGCCTCGGACTGCACCTGAACGATGCCGCCGATCGCTTCGCCGACCAGCTTCTGCGCGCGACTGACGATCGTGTTCTGCCCAGCAGCGCTGATGTTGCCGGTGAAGAGCGTGCTGACCATGGCGGCGGCCATGGCGAGCTTGCGGATGCCCTGCTCGTTGGCGCTGACCGAGGTCTGCGTCGTCTCGTTCAATGCGATGCGGCTGGTGATCTGCTGGTCGGTGGCGCTCGACCAGTTAGCCTGCCAGCCGGACCCGAGGAATTGCGGCTCGACCTTGGTGGTGATGAAGTCGTCCATCTGGGCGGAGGTGATGTTCTGCGCCGCCGGATCGGTCTGCGGGAAGCCGAAATAGCTTGTGAAGGCAGCGTCGAACGCGGCCTTGGCCGGCGAGCCGGCTGCGGTGAAGTCGCTGATCGGTTTGACGTCGGTGTTGGTGCCGGCGAAAAGATACTCGCCGTTGACGCTGGTGTTGAGGATCGACGTCATCTGTTGCAGCGCGGTGGAGCCGGCCGTCTGCGTGACGCTGCTGGAGGAGTCGCCTGAGACGGCGCTGGTCAGCGCCGAAAGGAAGCTCTGCGCGACGTCGGACAACTGGCCGAGCGAATCCTGCGTCGAGGTCAGGCGCGCCGCGACCAGCGAGTTGGAATCGATGATGCCGTTCAGCCGGTCGAGATCGCGCTGGAAGGTGACGGCCTGGGTGGTGCGGCCGCCGAGCGCCAGCCCGACATCGGCCACCTTGCCGGTTTGGGATTCCTTCGTCGCGTTGACGAGATCGGTCTGCATGCGCATCTGCTGGTAGCGCATCGCGTTGGTTAATGCGGCCGAGGAAACGCCTGTCGCTTTCATGGACCCACCGCGCTCAAGAGGGCGTCCAGCATGTCGCTGACGGTCTTCATCATGCGCGCCGAAGCCTGATAGGTGTGCTCAAGATCGAGCATCAAGGACATCTCCTGGTCGACGTTCACGCCGGTGTCATTCGACAATGCCTCCGCGGTGCGCTGCGCTAGCGCTTGCTTGGCGTCGGCATTTGTCGATGCCTGTTGGCGCACGCCCTCGAACCAGCCGATGGCGTTCGCGGCGTAGTCGGAGACGCCGGATGTCACGGTGATGCCGGCCGACGTATCGAAGGCCATCGGCTGATCCAGCTTGTTGCCGTAGCCGATGAGAAGGTTCGAATAGGATGCGCCGCCGGTGGTGTTGGCGACATAGGCCGCGCCGTTGGCGCCGCCGTCGCGCAACAGCGACGGATTGCCGCCGGCGCTCGGATCGAAGGCGGCGTTGATCTTGATCGTCCCAGCGAGGCCGTTGACGAGCGTGCCCGCTGCCGGAATGGCCGGCGCGCCGGACCAGGTGAACAGGCCGGCCGCGTTGGGCTGCGACGACGAGGTTTCGGCGAATGCCGTGACCAGTCCGCGCGCGATTTCGTCGAGCTGGCTCTGCATGGTCGTGGCAACGCCGTCGCGCAGCTTCAGGAGGCCGGCCAGCTTGCCGTCGGCGGTCGTGTTGTCGGAGGTGCCGGAGAGCGGCACGTTGTCGATGTAGATCTTGTTGCCGGGGGTGCCGGCCGTATAGCCAGCCGAGGCCGTGAAGGTCACCGACCTTGGCACCGTCTCGAACAGCGTCGTGCCGTCCTTGGTGGTGATGACCATGTCGTTGTCGCCACGCGTGAAGGTGGAGACCGGGACATATTCGCCGATCTTCTTCAGGAGCGCGTCGCGCTGGTCGAGCGCGTCCGATACGTCGGTGCCCGAGCGTGTGCCGGTGATGACGGCCTTGTTGGCGTCCTGGAACTGGCTGAGCAGTGAATTCAGGTCGCTGACCGCCGTGGCGATCTGGCCGTCGGTCTGGGTGCGGAAATCCTGTATCGCCTGCGTTCCGCTGTTAAGCGAGCTCACCACCTGCTTGGCCGCGTCGATGACGCTGGTGCCGAGATTCTGGTTCGACGGCGTCGTCGCGTAGAGCTGAAGCGCCTGCTGTAGGTTGGCGATGGCGGTCGACGGAGACGAGGCATTGTCGACGCCGTTGACCGCGAGCTGGAGCTGGTCCATGCCGCTGTACAGCGCGCTCTGGCCGCTCCACGCCGACAGAGCCGACAGGTTCTGGCGGAACAGAAGGTCATTGGCGGCACGCTGTATTTCCACCGATCGAGCGCCCGGCGCCGTGCTGGTGACTACGGCGACGCGGCGGGAATAGTCGGGGTTCGATGCGTCGGCCACATTGCGCGACACGACGCTGGTTTGCTTGGATGTAGCCAGAAGCGCCGACTGGGCGATGCTCAATGCGGAAGAAAGCGACATGCGGATCTTTCACGGGCCGGCGCCCGTCGTTTATCTCTTCAGGTTGACTAGGACATCCATCAGGTCGGAACCTGTCTGGAAGACCTTCGAATTCGCGGTGTAGCTGCGCTGCGCCGCGATCATGTTGGTCAGTTCCTCGGCGATATCGACGTTGGAATTCTCGAGCGCGCCCGATACGATGGAGCCAAGCCTGCCCTCGTTGGCAAAGCCGATATGAACGGCGCCGGAATCGGCGCTCTGGACAAAGACATTGCCGGGCATCGCGGTCAGATTGTCGGGGCTCTGAACGTCCGCCAGCGGTATCTTATACAGCGCCTTGGTGCTGCCATCCGCGTACTGCGCGTAGATGACGCCGTCCTGGCCGATCTGGATCTTGTCGATCGTGCTCGGCGCATTGCCGTTGACCTTGGCGTCGGTCACCGTGAAGCCGGTGCCGAGCTGCGTCAGCTTGGAGAGATCGAGGTTGAGGGACGAGCCATTCGGCACCGTGAACGTGAGACCCGTGGTCGAGCCGGTGAGCTTGCCGGTCGTCGTGTCGAAGGTGAGGTTGGCGGTGCCCAGCGAGCCGCCGGTGTAGGGGAAGGAAGTGCCGGGGGTTGCCTTCGACTGGTCGAAGGCAGCGACCTCCCAGGTGCCGGGACCGGTGTTGGTGAAATAGACGTCGACCAGCACCTTGTTGCCGAGATTGTCATAGGCAACCAGCGAGGACTTCGAAGTGTACTCAGCCGTTGCGCTGTTGCTGGAAGGCAGAGCGCCGGAGGGCGGCGTCGCACCGGCGGGAAGATTGCCGGTGAAGCTGCCCTGCGTGCTCGGCGTCGCGGTCATCGCCTGATCGGAGATCTGCACCGGAACAAGACCCTCGAAGCCGTTCGCGGTCGCGGCTGGGGTGCCGTTGGCGTAGCTGTAGGCCATCAACTGGTAGCCGGCGGCATTGACCAGTCTGCCCTGGGCGTCCGGAACGAATGAGCCGGCGCGGGTGAGATAGGGCGTGCCGCTCGCATTCTGCACGACGAAGAAGCCGTCGCCGTTGACGGCGAGGTCGGACACCGAAGTGGTGTACTGGAGCACGCCCTGCGAACTGATGGCGGAGCGGATCGTGGTCGTCACGCCGCCGGAATTGTAGGCGCCGCCGGTGCCCGGCATGACCAGCGTCGAGAATTCGGCCGAGGAGCGCTTGTAACCGGTGGTGTCGGAGTTGGCGATGTTGTCGGCCACCGCCGACAGCCGGTTGGCCTGCGCGTTCATGCCGGAGACGCCGGTCCGCATCATTCCGTAGAGGCTCATCGATACATCTCCTCGGTGCCTACGTGAGAGGCCTTAAAGCTATGCCAGTTTTCTTGCGCGAGGCTGGCGCGGGCAATGCCGGTGGCCGACATCAAAACACCAGCCGGTAGCCGAGGAAGCGCTTGGAATCGATCGGATCCTGGCCGAGCTTCTCGCGCAGCTTCTTGCGCAGCTTGCTGATGTGACTCTCCACCACGTTCTCCTCGACCTCTTCGTCGAAGATGCCGTAGATGGCGTTGAAAACCTGCGTCTTGGTGACCCGCCGACCGCGGTTGCTGGCCAGATATTCCAAGATGCGCCGCTCGCGGCGCGGCAACGGCAGCGGCTCGCCGTCGATCTCCGGATCGCGGCCGTCCATGAAGATGCGCATCGAACCGATCTCGGTGTAGGCAGCCTCTTCGTGGGCGCGGCGGCGGATGGCGGTGATGCGGGCAAGAATTTCGCGGATGTGGACAGGCTTGCGGACGACGTCGTCGACGCCGCTTTCGAAAAGCCGCAGCGTATGTTCCAGCGAGTGCTGTTCGGAGAGCGCGATGACCGGGGCGCCGGTGCGGTCGCGGATCTGGCGTGGGGAGACGGAACCCTCGCGACAGTCGCCGATGAGAAAGGCCCTGACCGATCTCAGGTCGGTGTCGGCGGCGGAGCTCACCCACTCGCCGAATTCGCATGGCGCGAAGCCCGCGGTGGCGACGCCTTCGCGATCGAAAAGCGAGCTGTAACCTTCCGTTACGAGCTCGCGCTCATCAACAATCACGATCATCGACCCGCCCCCGAATCAGCTTCATAAGCCCAGTGCGCAGAGGGGTAGCCGGTGCGGTGAATCCTGAAAAACCATCATTTCTTGTAGCTATTTTCTTGGGAGTTTTTTGGAGACCGTAATTAAGCCGGTTGCATGGGTGTATTGGCGGCTGCAACCGGCCGACGATATTGAAGCCGACGAACGTGCCGCCGACAGCGATCAGACGCGGTTCCGGTAAGCAACTATTGATTGCAGAACGCGCTGGCATTTGGCGTCCATTTGCCGAAGCCCGTGGCGACCATGTTGGCAATCACGCGGCAGACATAGACCTTCTGCGCGGGGTCGTTGTCAGGCCCGGCATGGTAGCGGGCGACGGCCATCGACCAGGTCATATGGCGGGCGTGGAGACTGGCCAGGAAGCGCGCCGCATAGTCGACGTTCTGGTGCGGATCGAGCATGTCGTCGACGCTGCGGAAATGGTCGCCATGATAATGATGATTGATCTGCATGCAGCCGAGATCGATCAGCGTCTTGCCCTCGCGGCGGGCGCTCTGGAAAGTGGCGAGGGCCTCGCCGCGGCTGCGTGGAAAGACCGCTTTTCCCTCTATATTCATGGCGTTAGGCTGCAGACTGCCCTTCTTCCCGGTCTCGGTCAGGCCCACCGCATAGAGGATACCGGCCGGCACGCCGTAGCGGTCGGCGGCGCGCAGGATCTCGGGCTCGCAAGGATTTGTGGCCGCCTGGGCGGCGGCGCCGGCCAGGCTAGATATACATATCGTCGCCAGCGCGCTCGCGAAGAGGCGAAGCGGCGCGGCCGAGTTCCTGAGCGCCATTGCCGTCGTTCCTTCCCGGTTGCCGGCCGTTGCCGGCGTTGTTGCCGCCCGAGTTCCCCGGCTGGAACGAGGGCTGGTCGCGGCCCGTCGACATCGGCATCGGACTGGCCGTGTCCGCCCGGCCGGCTGAATGCACTGCTATCGAAGGTTGCAAGATGGTGACGTGATCGACCTCGAAGCCGAGGCTCCGCATGGACTTGACGATGGCCTCGCTGTCGGCGGTAAGACGACGATACGCCTCATGCGTCTCCGGCTTCATCTCAATCGAAAGTTGCCCGCCGGAAAGGCGAAGACTTGCGGTCACCGCGCCAAGCTCGGACGGGTGGAGTTCGATCTTCAGGACATGTGTCGGAACGGCAACAGATGTGGTCGTTTGAGAGGCGAGCGATGCATTTGAGAACGCTTGCTGGACGCCATCGTCCGAAGCGATCGCCTCGACCAGGGCCGATGCGGTCTGGCTCAGCGGAACCTGCGCCGGCGCCGGGAAGCTCTGCTGGCTGACGACATCCATACGTCCGGCGGACGAGGACGGCTTGACCTGGGTTGCCGATATCACCGAAGCGCCCGTTTGCGCGGTCTTTGCGGCAGGGCGCCAAGGCTGAGGAGGCGCCGCACCATCCTGCGCCTGACCCTCTGGCGCCTGCAGCGGGGCGCCGTCACGGCGGGCCAGGAGTTCCGAGGCCGGCGCAAGGCTCACCGGCTTCTGTCCGAAGTCGGGCCCGGAGCTTCCGGGCGCGGTTTTCGAACCAGCGGATCGGGTCGGCGGCTCGGACGTCGCGGAGCCGTCGTCGTCGGATAATGGATGCTTGCCAGAGCGAAGCGGCAGGTTCGACGAAGCCGGCGCGTTGAAGGCATGCGTCTGTCCTGTGCCGTCTGGACCATTGCCGCTCTTGCCCGGTGATGAAGCGAAATGCCTCATGTCGCTCAGCGCCATTTGCAACGGCAGACGATCCTGCAAGGTAGCGACATCGGTGGCCTGCGCTTCGGCGCCGCCATCGGCCGCGGCCTTGACCTTGTCGGCATCGTTTTTCGCGGCTTTTCCGGAAGCAGGTTTCTGCGAGCCGACCTTGCCGCGCCCCTCGTGCTCCTCCCGGGGTTCGACCGGACTGGCGAAAGCGTCTTTGACCGCAGCAGCATCGGTCGATCCGGACGTGGCCGAGCGCTTGCCTTGTGGCCTTTCGGCGCCATGCACCATCCCGCCGAAATCCGAGTCCTTTTCCTTGCCGCCGGCATGCTGCTGGCGCGACTGGGCGGGGGCGGAAGCTGGTCCCGGCAAGGCCTGGCTGACGCTGGTCATTTGGGGGAGGCTCCCAGTAGTTGATCGATCTGGTCGAGCTGACGGCGCGCGCTGATCATCGCGGCGTCGGTGGGGTCGTGCGGATCAAGGCCCGCGCCGGACGCCGGCTTCGACGCGGGCAGGACGGACCCTGCATTGGCCTGCGCCGGAGCGGCGGCCGATGCCTCGGTGACAGGCTGCGCCGGTGCCGGCGAGGCGGCTATCGACGGTGCGTCCCGCGCCGAACTTGCCGCGGGCGCCGGCTGCTCGGGCATCGCGCCTTCCACGGGCGGCAAGGTCGCGGCGTCGGCCTGGCTGGTGTCGGCCTGACCGGCGCCTGCGGGCTCGGTGGCGGATTTCGCCTTGCCCCCATCTTCCACGAGGTCCGCAGGGACGGGTTTGGTCTTGGCGGCTGCGGGCACGGGGGCGACGACTTCACCGGCGACGGCCTGCGCCGCGTCCAGCAAATCGCGGTCGCCCTGCGAGAGCTTGCCGCGATCGATCTTGCCGAGCCTTGAGCGCACCTCCTCGATGGTGGCCGACGTCACCGTGGAAAGGCTGGAATAGAGTAAGGCGCGTGGATCGTCCTGATTGCCTTTGCCATCCCGGCCCTGCTCGGCCCGGGCCGAAGCGAAGGCGGAGAGTTCCGTCAGCCCGTCGATCGCGGCGCGGCGCGCGATGCGCAGATAGATGACCTTCTCGCGCTCCGGATCCATCATCGAGGTGATGTCGACGAGCTTCTCCTGGCTCACCGACATGTGGAGCGTAATGACGCCTGAGACGAAGGAATCGGCGAACTGGCTTGCATAAGGTGAGTAGAGATAAGTCGCGACATACTGCGTCGAGGCCAGCGCGAATCGTGCGGCGTCGCCTTGTGTCGCGGCGATGCCGACCGAGCGACGAAGAGCTGCTTCCTCGACCAGCGTTCCGGGACTCAGCAAGCGGGCCTCGTCCAAGAAGTTCAGCGCGGCGGCCGGTTGATCCGTCGCGAGCAGCGAGCCTTTGACCAGCGCCAGGAAGGCGCCGAGGTCGGCGGGAACGCTCATCGGATCGATCGGCTTCAGGATCTCGATCGCCGCTTCCGGGCGGCCGTTCAGATAGGCGACGACCCCTTTGGCGATGGCAAGGCTTTGCGGATCGGCCGCAGCGCGCGAAGCAGCAGCCTCGACCGTAACCGGATTGCCGCCGCTCATGCCATAGACGAGGAGGGCGCGGAAGTTCTTCGGATCCTTGAAATCCTCGGCGTCGGCGGTGCGCAGCCTGTCGTCGGTCATTTCGAGCAGCTTTGCCTGCATCGGCAGCGCGGCATGGTCGCCGCCGGCGATGCGGTCCTGGATCATCTGCAGCGAACGCACCAGCTGGTAAGGCTGCAAGGCGTCCTGCGCGAGCGCGGTCGCAGGCAGTCCGGCGGCGAACAACAGCAGGGCAGCGGCGCGGTCGATGACGGTCTTGGCCCTCATCCGCCGGTCGCCATCAGGATTTCGATGCGCCGGTTCGCGGCCGCCAGCGGATCGGACGGGATCTTCGGCTGACGATCGGCAAAGCCGGCCACTTCGGTGATACGGCTTTCGTCGACGCCGCCGCGCACCAGCATGTAGTAGGCCGAGTGCGCCCGTGCGGTGGACAGCCGCCAATTGTCGTAGGTATCGCTTCGGAACGGCCGAGCGTCGGTGTGGCCGCCAATGGTGATAGTGCCTTTCTTTTCGTTGATGATGCGGCCGATCTTCTCCATAGCCTGAACCAGTTCGCGGCGCGGCATGGCCGATCCGATCTCGAACATCCCGAAGTCGAGCTGGTCGGTGATCGAGATGACGACGCCCTTGTCCGTCGCTTCGACGGAGACGCCTTCGGCCAGCTTCTCGCCCGGCTTGAATGCCGCGGCCAGTTCCTTCTTGATTTCGGCGGCGGCCTGGAGAGCGGCGGCGCTGGGCGCCTTCTCCCCGGTATCTTGGGCCGGGCTCGTTCCGGCTTTCTGTGCCCCGGCCTTCTTGCTCTCGGGCTTCGGGGTTGCTTCGCCCTGGTCGGCCTCGACCTTCTCGTTGGCGACTTTCCCCGCATCGGCATCGGCCGATCCGGCCTTGGGCTGCGTTTTTTCCGCCGTGGCCAGCGGTTCCAGCGGCGCGGCCAGGGTTGGTGGCGCCGCTGGAACGGCCTTCACTTTCGGAACCTGGGTTTCGGCGATCTTGTCGCCCGGCTTGGCTGGATCGCCTTCCACCTTGGCGCGCTCGGCGCTGGCCTCGGCGACGGGGGTTGCCACCTGCTGCGACCAGAAATCCGGCGCGAATGGATCGCGATAGGATTCGCCGCCGGATGCGCCGGTCGCCGGGCCGGCGTTCTGCGCGCCGCCTTCGCCCTTGGCGCTGACATTCTGCATCACGCCGGTATCGGCGGCGATTTCCGCGAGCACCGCGTAGGGATCGGCAAACAGGCGCTCGTCCGAGGCCTCGGAATTCTGCGAGGCGTCCTTGGTCTGCCTGCGATCGGAAGAGCCGGTACCTCCCTTGCCGTTGTCGCCGGTCTTGGCCGCGCCGTCCTGAGGGTTGTCGGCCGTCAATCCCACCTTGCTCGGGCCGTCGCCGAGATCCTCCAGGCCCTTGCGGCTGGAGTTGCGGTCGATAAGCTCGACCGGGTTAAAATAGCTGGCAACGGCCGCCTTGGTCTGCTCATTGGCCGCATTGATCAACCACATGACGAGGAAGAAGCACATCATCGCGGTCATGAAGTCGGCGAAGGCGATCTTCCAGACGCCACCGTGATGTCCTTCGTCATGACCGTCATGATTGCGCTTGACGATGATGATTTCGTGGACGCCTTCGCCGTGGCCGACAGCGCTCATGGCAGGATCTCCGACAGGGAGGCCGACCATTCGGCAATGCGCGTCTCGAAGACGGCTTCATCGATGGTCACGGTCAGATCGAAGCCCGGGGCCTCGGTGAAATCGAGATTGGCTGCGCGAGGGCCGAGCGCGGCCTTCAGCGGCTCGAACATCGAAAGCGGCCCATGCACGCCAATGCGCACGGCTTCGCTGTCGGCGACCGCCGCATTGATCGTGCCGGCGAGCGCTGCCAGCGAACGCGCCTGCAGATCGTCGCTGACCATGCCGCCGATGATGCGGGCAATCGTGGTGCCGGCGAGCTCGGCCACGCGCGCCTCCATGGCGGCAATCCGCGTCGCGACCGCGGCGCCAAGGTCGCCGCCGAAGCTTTCCAGAAAGGCCTTTGCCGTCTCATCGTTGGTCTGGCGCTCGGCCTCGAGCGCGGCCTGGTGGTCGGCGGCGAGGCGTGCCTCGAGCGCGGTTTCGGCATCGGCCACTGCCTCGGCAATCAGCATGCCGATGTCGGCCTGCGGCCGAGGCGCATCCGGTTTGCGCTCGATGTCGGGCGACGCAGGCGCATTGCCGCTATTCGCGGGGGGTGGACCGAAATCGGGCAGGAGATCGAAAAGAGCTGCCGAGGGCATGGCCTAACCCACGGCCTCGGGTGCTGCGGCCCATTTGCGCAGGATCTGCGCGGTGCGCTCCTCGTTGAGGTCGACCATGCGGGCGAGCCGGTCCTGGGGCGCCGGCCTGATCTTCTGGCGCAGGTCGTCAAGCGGCGTGGAGCCGGGACGGGCACCCGGCAGGGCGCCGACCGGCACCTCGGAAGCGATCGCGGCCACCGGCGGGGCCTCAGGCATCGGCAACGAGCGCTGGACGTCGTCGAAGCTCGGGCCAGCGGCGATGGCCGGCTTCGCCGATGAGGTCAGAGCGGCAGCCATCGGCCGCAGGCCGAAAAAGGCCAGCAGGAAGACGACGACGATGAAGGCGGCGGCGTTGATGAGGGTGCCGGCATGGGTGCCGACCGAAGCCAGGATGCCCGGCTGGTCGATCGGCTCGCCATCCAGCCCGTCGATGAACTCCACCGCCGAAACGTCGATGATGTCGCCGCGCTTCTCGTCGAAGCCCGTGGCCGATGCCACCATCTTCTGGATTTCAGCGACGCGCTTGGCGATCTGGTCGGGGGTGGCGTCCTTGCCGAGGATCGTCTTCAGGCGCTCCTGGTTGACGACGACGGCGACGGACATCTTGGTGACGGTGTAGCCGTTGGAAACGGTGGCGATCTTCTTCGAATTGATCTCGTAGTTGGTGATCTCTTCCTTACGGTCGTTCTGCGAGGAAGATTGCGGTCCTTCGGTGCTGGTCGTCTGCGTCTCCGGCAGGTTCTGTTCGACGCTGGTCGGCGTCGACGCCTGCTTCTGGTTGCTGTTTTCATTGGTCTTCACCGATTGCACCGAACGCTCGACGCGGGAGTTCGGATCGAAGATTGTCTCCTCGGTCTGGCGGGTGTCGGTGTTGACGTCGGCCTTGACGCTGGCGCGGAAATTGTCGGGGCCGAGATAGGGGGCGAGCGCCCGGCGGATATTGTCGCCGATCTGGGTTTCGACCGTCTGCTCGACGCCGAGCGTGCGCGCGGCGCTGGTGTTCGACGGATCGTCTCCGGCCGCGAGCAGATTGCCGTTGGAATCCAGCACCGTGACCTTGTCGGCCGCCAGGCCGGGAACCGCCGCGGCGACCAGGTGGCGGATCGACATGGCGCTCTTTTCGGCGTCGTTGCCGGAGTAGCGGATGACCACCGAGGCGGAAGGCTGCTGTTCGTCGCGGCGGAAATTGGCGCGCTCGGACATCACGATGTGGACACGAGCCGCCTTGACGCCGGCAATCGACTGGATGGTGCGCGCGATCTCGCCTTCCAGCGCACGCACGCGGGTGATCTGCTGCATGAAGGAGGTGAGGCCAAGCGAGCCGACATTGTCGAAGAGCTCGTAGCCGGCGTTGGAGCTGGTCGGCAGGCCCTTTTCGGCAAGCAGCATGCGCGCCTGCGCCGTGGTGCCGGCCGGCACCAGCACCGACGTTCCGTCGGGGCCGACGTCGAAGCCGATGCCCGCGTCACCCAGAACCAGGCCGATCTGGTTCACGTCGGAGCGATCGAGGCCGACATACAGCGTCTCATAGGCCGGACGGTTGAGATAGATCGAAGCAACGCCGATCACGGCCATGACCAATGCGGCGATGCCGCCCATGAGAGCGAGCCGCCTGACCCCGAATCCCCGGAGGTTCGCGATAAGGGTCTGGATCTGTTCCGGCACGATTCAACCGCTCCCAGCATGACTGTCCGCCTGGGAGACTAGACCGCGAAGCTTGTGCGAGGATGATAGGGCTCGCCCGCCCGCCCGTTTCAACGCCAAGGCGGCAAAAGGTTGGGGCCAAGGCAAAGAGGCCGCGCCTTGGGCGCGGCCTCTCGAAGGATCTACCGGATGCGGTGGCTTAGCCGTTCTTGAACAGCGACAGGATCGACTGCGAGTTGCTGTTGGCGATCGACAGCGCCTGGATGCCGAGCTGCTGCTGGACCTGAAGCGCCTGCAGGCGGGTCGATTCCTTGTTCATGTCGGCGTCGACCAACGCGCCGACGCCCTTGTCGATGGAGTCCGAGAGGTTCGACAGGAAGCTCTTCTGGGTGTCGATGCGCGACTTGGCGGCACCAAGATAGGCTGCGCCGGTGCCAAGCTTGCCGAGCGCCGTTTCAACGCTGTCCAAGGCGGTGTCGACGTTTGCATCGGAGACGGCAGTAGTGCTCGGGTCGAAGAAGGACGTGGCGAGCAGACCGCCGACGATGCCGCCGGTGCCGGCGGTGTCGAGAACCTGGGTGTCGGAGGCCGCGACGTTGATGGTGTCGATGGCTACCGTCGTGCCAGTCCGGTTGTACGAGGCGACGATGTTCAGGTCGGAGGCGGCGGTGCCGTCGTTCTGCAACAGGTTCGACCCGGCGTAGCTGGCATTGGTGACCGACGACTTGATCTGTTCCTGGATCGCCTTGATTTCGGTCGCGATCTTCTGCTGGTCGTCCTGGCTGGCGCCACGGGCGGTGACCAGCTTCGCTTTGATCGCGTCAACCTGGTCCTTGATGTTGGTGATGGCGGTGTAGGCGGTGTCGACCTTGCCTGCGCCGAGACCAAGCGCATCCTGGACGGACGAAATCGCCTTGTTGTCGGACCGCATCGATGTGGCGATGGACCAGTAGGCGGCGTTGTCGGAAGCGGTGGCGACGCGGTAGCCGGTGGAAATCCGGGCCTGGGTGATCTGAAGCTGGTTGTTGGTGTTGTTGAGGCTCTGCAGCGCGGTCAGCGCGGCGGCGTTCGTCATGATACTTGCCAAGATACACCCCTTCTCAAAGCAGACATGCCTAGCGCATGCCGGTCAAAACCCGCGGCGGGGGGCGTCATGCCTGTCGACCAACTGGTCTGCCCGTCATAGCGATTGGTTAACCATAACTAGCGCGACATGGTTAATGGCGCGTTAAGGTCAAGCTTGAGATGGTAAATCGACAGTATCTTGAAAATAAAAAACCGGGCCGCGCTGGAGGCGCGGCCCGGTCTGGATATCCTGGCTGAGATAGGAGATCAGCCGCCGCGGAAGAGCGACAGGATCTGCTGCGTGCTGCCGTTGGCGATCGAGAGCGCCTGGATGCCGAGCTGCTGCTGGACCTGGAGGGCCTGCAGGCGGGTCGATTCCTTGTTCATGTCAGCGTCGACAAGCGTGCCGACGCCCTTGTCGATCGAGTCCGAGAGGCTCGACAGGAAGCTCTTCTGGGTGTCGATGCGCGACTGGGCGGCGCCCAGCGAGGCGGCGCCGGTGGCGAGCTTGCCGAGCGCCGTTTCAACGGTGCCGAGAGCGGTGTCGATGTTCGTGTCCGAGACAGCGGCGGTGCTCGGGTCGAAGAAGGTCGTGGCCAGCAGGCCACCGACGATGCCGCCCGTACCGGCGACGTCGAGAACCTGCGTGTCGGAAGCCTTGACGTTGATGGTGTCGATTTTGACGGTCGCGCCCGTGCGGTTGTACGAAGCGACGACGTTCAGGTCGGAAGCGGCCGTGCCGTCGTTCTGCAGCAGGTTCGAGCCGGCGAAGTTGGCGTTGGTGACCGACGACTTGATCTGGTCCTGGATGGCCTGGATTTCGGTCGCGATCTTCTGCTGATCTTCCTGGCTGGCGCCGCGAGCGGTGACCAGCTTGGTCTTGATCAGGTCGACCTGATCCTTGACGGTGTTGATGGCGGTGTAGGCGGTGTCAACCTTGCCAGCGCCGAGGCCGAGCGAGTCCTGGACGGCCGAGAGGGCCTTGTTGTCGGACTTCATCGAGGTGGCGATCGACCAGTAAGCGGCGTTGTCAGAAGCGGTGGCGACGCGGTAGCCCGTGGAAATGCGGGACTGGGTGATCTGAAGCTGGTTCTGGGTGTTGTTCAGGCTCTGCAGCGCGGTCAGCGCGGCCGAATTGGTCAGGATACTGGACATGGCTACTCGTACCTTGGTTTTTACAGGATTTTTTTGACATACCGGCTCTTCCGGTATGACGGTGCGGCATCATGCCAATGATCGCTGAAACCCGATCACCCGCCATCTGCGAGAAGTATGCGGGCAAGTCCCTACCAAAGAGCTAAATCCGAGGGTTAACCGGAACTATTTTGCTTAAAGCTCAAACGGGGCGGCCAGAACGGACGGTGACCCGTCAGGTGAAGGAGCGCACCAGGCTGCCGACCAGCAGGTTCCAGCCGTCGATCAGCACGAAGAACAGGATCTTGAACGGCAGCGACACGACGGTCGGTGGCAGCATCATCATACCCATCGCCATGGTGATGGTGGCGACGATGAGATCGATGACGAGGAACGGCAGCACGATCAGGAAGCCGATCTCGAAGCCGCGCCTGATCTCCGAGATCATGAAGGCGGGGACCAGGACGCGCAGGTCCACCGTCTCGCGCGAGACGGTCTGTCCGCGCTCGCGCGCAAGATCGGCAAAGAGGTCGAAATCCTTGTCGCGCACATTGTGCAGCATGAAGGTGCGGAACGGATCGGTGATCTTCTCGAACGCCTGGGCCTGCGTGATCTGGTTGTCCATCAGCGGCTTGACGCCCGTGTTCCAGGCCTGGTCGAAGGTCGGCGCCATGACATAGAAAGTCATGAACAGCGACAGCGAGATGAGGATCAGGTTGGCGGGCGTCGACTGCAGGCCGATGCCGGCGCGCAGGATCGAGAAGGCGATGACGAAGCGGGTGAAGCTCGTCACCATGATCAGCAGGCCCGGCGCCACCGACAGTACGGTAAGCAGGCCGAACATCTGGATGAGGTAGCCGACCGTTGTGCCATCGGCCTTGCCGATGCCGCCGAGGTCGAGCTGCTGGGCCGCGGCGACGGAGGTGGTGACGACGATGAGCGCCGTGGCAATAAGGAACTTCTTCATTCGAGCAGCATCGTCCGGATCAGAACCTGTTTGACATGGCCGCCGCTGCGCAGCGCTGCGCGTTCGTCGAGATCGGCCTTGAGATGCTGGTAGCCGCTGGCGCCCTCGATCTGATGCATCTTCAACGTGCGCACGAAAGCGAGCAGGTCCTGGTGGATCTGCTCGGTCATCTCCGGCGGCTGCGGCGCATCGTAGAGCACCGAGGCCTCGATCCTGATCCAGATCTCGCTCGGCGAGGCAAGATTGGTGGTTATCGGCGCCAGCTGGACCACAGTCGGTCCGGCAGCCGGTTTCCCTTCGGCGGGTTTTTCCGCGGTGCCTGCATTCTCGGGCGCGGCCGGCACCGGCGACGGGGTCTGCCCTTGCTTGAGATAGCCGCCAGAGACCCAGCCCATGCCGACCGCCGCGCCAGTCATGAGCACAAGCATGGCGAGCTGGATCACCAGCGACGGTCCCTTCTTGGGCTGTGCCTGTTCGACATTGGCCACGGCAGCGCTCCCCGACCTAGAAAGGAAGAACCTGATCGAGGACCTGCTGGCCGTAAGCAGGCTGCTGGACCTCGCTGATGCGGCCGCGGCCGCCATAGGAGATGCGCGCCTCGGCAATGCGCTCGTACGGGATGGTATTCTCGCCGCCGATGTCGGACGGACGCACCATGCCGGCAATGGTGAGAACCCGGATCTCGTAGTTGACGCGCACTTCCTGCGAACCCCTGATCATCAGGTTGCCATTGGGCAGCACGTCGGTAACGACGGCGGCGACATTGAGTTCGAGGTTTTCAGAACGCTTGATTTCGCCGTCGGCGTTTGTCTGGGTCGTGGAGTCGAGGCCGGCTGAGCCCTTGCCCGAAGTGCTTCTGTTGTCCCACCCGAGGGTGACGTCGTAGCCGAGCTTGCGCGCGGCGGTACGGCTCCGGTCGTTCTGGTTCTTGAAATTGGCCTTGTCGTTGAGCTTGATGTTGACGGTGAGGATATCGCCGACGCGCAGCGCCCGCGGGTCGGTGAACAGCCTGCTCTGGCGATCGTCCCACAGCGAGAACTTCTTCACCGGCCTCGCCGGCGGTTCTGGATAATTGTAGGGGCCGGGACCGCTATTGCCGAGCCCCGATCCGACGGGCGACAGAGAAGGCTCCCTGCCGACTTCCTTGAGATCGCTGCCGCAGCCGGAGAGCACGGCGACCGCGATCAGGGTAACGAACTTCAACTTCATGACGGATCAACCCTTCGCGCCGCGCTGGCCATGATGCCGGTGAGCGTCGCCGCCGCCTTCTGGTCCATTTCGTTGAGAATGACGCCGGCTTTGCGCGAATCGAGCTTCATGAGGATGGCCGCCGCCAGCTCGGCATTGACCATCGCCAGGCGTTCGGCGGCGGCGTCGGGCTTCATGCCGGCATAGATCTTGACGACGCTGTCTTCGGCCCGCGCCAGGAACACTTCACGCCGCTTCAGCCATTCTTCGTATTCGGCCCGCTTCGCCTCCAGGGCTTTCATGCGCTCGTCTATCCCGGCCTGCAGCTGCTTCAGCTCCTGCGCCTGCAGGGCGTAGCGCCGGTCGCGGGCGGCATCGGCGATGTTGGAGCAGAAGCGCTGGATCTCGCTTTCGTCCGGTGCTTTCTCACCAGCCAGCGCGGCTGCCTGGACCGGCGTCTTCTCGCGCGTGAGCTGTGCCGGCTGAACCGGCGGCTGCCCGCCGGGCAGCACCTGCCGCACGTCGTCCGCGCGGGCGTCGGCGAGACCGAGCAGAGCAACGATAGCTCCAACGGCGCAAAGGCTAAGGCGACGGTGCGGCGTTGAGGAGAAGGGCTCGGTCATCGGCGTGCCTATTGGAGAACCAGATCGGCCTGCAAGGCCCCGGCCGACTTGATGCCTTGCAGGATGGCGATGATGCCGTCGGGCTTCACGCCCAGGCGGTTGAGGCCGGAGACGAGCGTTTCGAGGTCGGGGCCGTCCAGCAGGGCGACACGCGCATCCGGCCGGGACGCCTCAATCGCGGTGAAGGGTTCGACAGCGGTCTGGCCTTTTGAAAAGGGTTCCGGCTGGACCACCTTCGGCGCTTCGGTGATGCGTACGGTGAGCGTGCCGTGGCTTATCGCCACGCGCGAGATCCTGACATTGTTGCCGATGACGATGGTGCCGGTGCGTTCGTCGATGACGACGCGGGCCGGCGCATCCGATTCCACGACCAGATTCTCGATTTCGGCATAGAAGCGCGCGGCGGAGACGTTCTTCGGCCGCCTGATCTGCACCGTGCGGGCATCGCGCTCGGCGGCGACACGACCGCCGAAGCGCTGCGAAGTATAGTCGTTGATCGCGTCGGCGATACGGATCGCTGTGGAGAAATCCGGGTTGCGCAGCTGCAGCGTCAGCACGCCCTGATCATCGAATTCGGCCGGCACCGCGCGTTCGACGATGGCGCCGTTCGGCACGCGGCCGGCGGTCGGCACACCTTGAGTCAACTGCTGGGCCTGCCCTTGAGCGGTGAAGCCGCCGACGATCACCGAGCCCTGTCCGACGGCGTAAATCTCGCCGTCGGCCGCCTTCAACGGTGTCATGATCAGCGTGCCGCCGGCGAGCGAGGTGGCGTCGCCCATTGAGGAAACGTCGATGTCAATGCGGGCGCCCGACTGGACGAAGGGCGGCATGTTCGCGGTGACGATGACGGCGGCGACGTTCTTGGCGCGTGCGCTGCCGCCTTCGGTAGCGATGCCGAGGTTTTCCAGCATGGCGCGGATCGACTGCTCGGTGAACGGCGAGTTGCGCAGGCTGTCGCCGGATCCCGCCAGGCCGATCACAAGGCCATAGCCGACGAGTTGGTTGTCTCTCGCGCTCTGCAGCTGCGCGATGTCCTTGATGCGCGCGGCGACCTGTCCGGGCGGCAGCGTGCTCGGGCCGTTCGAGACGCGGAACATGCGCGTGGTCGTGGCCGGATCGTATTCCGGATCGTCGTAGGCGCCGCCATTCTTCAGGGCGAGCTCGCGCTTTGCCTTGGGCGTCAGCCCGTCGGCGAGCGCAGGCTGGAGGCTGATCGCGGCGCTCAGCAGAAGTGCGAAAGCGCGCATCACGATGCGCCAACCCTGATGGTGCCGTCCGCCATCACCGTGCCGGAAATGATCTTGCCGCTGTCGATGTTGCGGATCTTGATGAGATCGCCCGCGGCGCCCGGCTGCAAGGTCACGCCGGTGGCGGAGATGGTGAGTGCGCCAGCGGTGAAATAGACCTGCACCGAAGCACCCTGTTCGACCAGCCAGGCATCGCGGATGGCGGCTGCCGGGATATAGCGGCCGGGCAGAAGCGTGCGCTTGGCGACCTTGCCCTGGAGCTCTTCGAGGCGCGTCGCCATGCCGTCCGGCTTGTGCTTGCCCGGAATGAGCGTCACCTGCTTCAACGCCGCTGCCTCGACCGTCTCGCCGGGATAGATCACCCGGTTGGGGATCAGAACCGCCTCGCCGGCCGCCTGGCTGGCGGCGGCGATCTGGTTGGCCGACTGGTTCTCCGCCTGGCTGGCCGATTCCTGCGCCAAGGCCGGCATGCCGCCGGCGACCAGCGCAAGGGCCAGCGCGACTCGGCGGAACGGGAAGCGGGAGATCGGCATCGCCATCGTCCGTTACCTGATGTTTTTCGAAACCACCGAGGCCATGTCGTCGGCGGCCTGGATGACCTTGGAGTTCATTTCGTAGGCGCGCTGCGCCGATATCAGTTCGGTGATTTCCTTGACCGGGTCGACGTTGGAAGACTCCAGATAGCCCTGCTGGATCGTGGCGAAGCCCGGATCGCCGGGGACGCCGACGTTGGCCGGGCCCGAGGCGGCCGTCTCCTGGAAGAGATTGTCGCCGAGCGGCGCGAGACCGGCCTCGTTGGCGAAATTGGCAATCTGGAGTTGGCCGAGCTGCTGCAGGTTGGTCTGACCGTCAATGCGGGCGAAGACCTGGCCGGTCTTGTTGACGATGACTTCGACCGCGTTGGTCGGCACGGTGATCGCCGGAATGACATTGGCGCCGTCGGCGGTGACCAGCTGTCCGGTGGCATTGGTGTTGAAGGCGCCGGCGCGGGTGTAGAGGGTACCGCCGTCGGCACCCTCGATCTGGAACCAACCCCTGCCGGTCAGCGCCATGTCGAAACTGTTGCCGGTGCTGGTCAGTTCGCCCTGTGTGTGGACGTTGCGGACCGCTGTCGTCTTGACGCCGAGGCCGATCGAAACGCCCTCCGGAACCAGCGAGCTGTTGGAGCGATTGGGCACGCCCTGCGTGCGGTCGACCTGATAGAGGAGGTCCGAGAACTCCGCACGGGCGCGCTTGTAGCCGGTGGTGTTGATGTTGGCGATGTTGTTGGCGATGACTTCCAGATTGGTCTGCTGGGCGTTCATGCCGGTCGCGGCGATGGCGAGTGCTTTCATGACGCGGCCTAGATGCTCATGCGGCTGATTTCGAGATAGGCCGAGACTACCTTGTCGCGGATGGCGATGGTCGTCTGCAGGGCCTGCTGGGCGCTCAGCACGGCGTCCACGACCTGGCGGGTGTCGGCGCCGCCCTTCAGCGCCTGGATGGACATCTGCTCGGCGTTCTGCAGGGTGTTGACGGTCTTCGTCGCGGCCTGGCCGAGAGCATCGGCGAAAGTGCCGCCGATGCTTTGGCTGGCCCCTGTTCCGACGCCGCCCTGAAGCAGGCCGGGCGCCGCAGCGTCGGCGCCATCGATTGCAGGTTTGAATTGTAGTGCGCCTATACCGCCGATCATTGCTGGTTCCTCATCAGGTCGATGGTCATGGAAATCAGATCTCGTGCCTGCTTGATGACCTGCAGGTTGGCTTCATAGGAGCGATTGGCCTCGCTCATGTCGGCCATTTCGACCAGCACGTTGACGTTGGGCATCTTCACGTACCCTTTTTCGTCGGCTGCTTCGTTGCCGGGCTGGAATTCGATCGGAAAGACGGATGGATCGCGAGCGATCGAGCTCACCTCGACCAGCGAGCCGCCCGTCGCGCGGTCGAGCTCGGACTGGAAGGTTATCGTCTTGCGGCGGTACGGATCGGCGCCAGGCGTGCTGCCGGTCGACTGCGCGTTGGCGAGGTTCTCCGACACCACGCGCAGGCGCTCGGACTGGGCGCCAAGGCCGGAAGCGGCGACTTTAAGGGCTGCTGTCAATGCGTCCATGGTCAGCTCTTCACCACCATCGTCATCATCGAGTGGAAAGCCTTGACGATCGCCGTGTTGAGCTGGAAGGAGCGGCTTACCTCACCGGCCTTCATCAACTCGTCTTCGAGCACGACCGTATTCTTCGACGGCATGATCGCGCCGGCGGCCTCCTCGGGCTTGACGTTGAAGCCGGCATTGGTGGTCTCGGCGCCGAGGTGGCCGGCCTGCGTGGCCTGCAGCGTGACAGCGGTGCGGTCGAGCACCTTTTCGAACGGCTCGACATCGTTTGCCGTGTAGCCCGGCGTGTTGGCATTGGCGATGTTGGACGCGATCGCGGACTGCCGCACGGCCAGCCACTGCGACTGCCGGGTAGCGAGATCAAAAAGGTTGACGGGTTCCATGGGAATCTCCGGACGGGTACGCAGAAGACTAGGCGGCCAGTCTTGCGCGGACCTTGCGCGGGGGCTCCCGGCCCTTGGCGAGCGCCGTTACCTGGAGAGCGCGATCACCTTGTCGGTGCTCGTGACGATCACCCACTTGCCGGCGCGCTGTTCGATCGAGGAGACGCGGCTGGAATCGGGCAGGACCGACCCACGCTGGACGATCCACAGTCCGGTATCGTCCTGGATCATGGCGCGGCCGTTGGCGACATGCACCATCTTGAATTCCGAGGCGGCGGCCGGGAAGGGCTGCTGGTCAAGTCCGGGCGCCTCTTCCGTTTCGTCGGGCAGAGTGCCGGTGGCGAGCAGGTCGAGCTCGGGGATCGTGTTCGCCGTCGCGGTCGCGTCCGGGCTTGCCGTCGGCGAACCACCGGTGACACGACCGGCATTGGCACCGCTGCCGCCGAACTTGATCGCCTGCACGCCGAACTGTTCCTGATTGAAGAAGATGTACCAGGGAAACAGGGCGCATATCAGGCCAAGCGTGATGCCGAGCGCGGCGATGACGAAATCGCTGCGCCGGTCGGCCTTCTTGTCGCCCAGCCGCGGGAACTCGGCCCGCGGCGGCTGCGGCCATTCCGTCTTCGGGAACAGTCCGTCGATCAGCGAATCCCGGCTGACCTGCATTGGATCGGCGTTTTCGGTCCGGGCCGTCCTGGGCAGCGGCGGCTTGACTGCCTTGGCAAGCAACGCCGCTGTTTTGGCGGTGTTGACGCGGGTGGCCTTTGCCTTGGCGACTCTCGCTTCGTCGGCAATGGCTCTTTCGACAGCCTCGGCCTCGGCGATCATCTCGCGCAGCATGCGCTCGGTATACTGAAGCTCAGTCTCCTTGATCGCCATTCTGCTTCCCCTTCAGGTGGCGGGCGAGGTCGGCAAAAGGATCGGCCGATGCACGGTCCCTCGGCGATTGCGTCAGCGCCTCGTAGATCAGCGGCACCTGGCGCACGGCAATGTCGAGCTCGGCATCCGCGCCGCCCTGATAGGCGCCGAGCAGGCGTATGTCGCGCGTGTCCTCGAAGCGGGCGATCATCGACTTCAGCCTGGTCACCAGCATCCGCTGCTCCGCGCTCCAGGCCTTGTCGGCGAGGCGAGAAATGGACGCCAGCGGATTGACTGGTGGATAGCGACCCTGCTCCGCAATCGCCCGGTCGAGCACGACGTGGCCGTCGAGGATGCCGCGCACCGAATCGGCCACCGGATCGTTGTGGTCGTCGCCGTCGACAAGCACTGAAATGATGGCGGTGATCGAGCCTTTGCCCTCGGCGCCGGGTCCGGCGCGTTCGAGCAGCTTGGGCAGGTCGGTGAAGACCGAGGCCGGATAGCCGCGCGCCACCGGGGGTTCGCCGGTTCCCGTTGCCACCTCGCGCAGGGCGTGGGCGAAGCGGGTGATCGAATCCAGCACCAGCAGCACGCGATGGCCCTGGTCGCGGAAATGCTCGGCCACGCACATGGCCGTATCGGGCGCGCGGCGGCGCATCATGGCGCTCTCGTCGCTGGTGGCGACGACGGCGACGGTCTTGGCCATGCTTTCCGCGCCGATCGTGTCCTCGAGGAACTCGCGCACTTCGCGGCCGCGTTCGCCGATCAGCGCCACGACCACCGTGTCGAAAGCCTCGGCGCCGGCAAGCATCGCCAGCAATGTCGACTTGCCTACGCCTGAACCGGCGAAGATGCCGAGCCGCTGGCCGAAGCAGAGCGGGGTGAAGATGTCGATCACCCGCACGCCGGTCATGAAGCCGGTGCCGACCCGTTGCCTGGACATCGCGCCGGGTGTCGCTCCGGTCGCGGCGTCGGCAGCGTTCGGCCGGATCAATGGCGGGCCGCCGTCGATGACACGGGTCAAGGCGTCGATCGCCCGCCCGCGCCACGAAGCGTGCGGGTTGACCGCCAGCGGGCCGCGCCGAAACACGGCGTCGCCGATGCCGGCGTCGGCACTGCGCTCGAAAGGCGCAACGACCACCTCGTCGCGGCCGATCCTGACGATCTCGCCCCGGCGGGTGCCGGCCTTGCCGCGCTGTTCGACGATGTCGCCCAGCCTTGCGATGCCGGACAGACCGCGCACCTTGTAGTGGGTGGGTGAAATCTCGGCGACGCGACCGCCGCGGCTGAGCAGCGTTTCCGGATTGTCGAACCGCCGCCAGACGGGTTCGAGCGCCGCGAGCGGGTCTGTATGCCCGTTATCTGACGGCCTCTCGGACGCGCGTTGCAAGGACGAACCGGTCGCCATGCGTTATTTCGAGCCGAGCGTTTTGATCGCGTCGTCGGTAGAGCTGCCGGCTTGCCGGATCAGCGCGGCCGAGTTCTCGAAAGCGCGCTGGACCATGATGAGCCGGGTCATCTCGAGCACCGGATTGACGTTGGATTCCTCAAGGAAGCCCTGCGCCACGCCGACATCGGAGCGGTCTGTGACAGGCTCGGGCGTGCGTGCCGGGACGATGCCCGAATTGCCGTAGCGGACGAAGTTCTCACCGGGATCGAATTGATAAAGGCCGATGGCGCCGACCAACTGGCCGTTCTGCCTGAGCGAGCCGTCGGCGCCGGCCTTGGGCGGACCGTTGCGTGGATCGAGCTGGATCGGCGCACCGCCGCTGTCCAGCACCGGATGACCCTCGATCGACATCAGCTCGCCGTTCTCGTTCATGGAAAAGCGACCGTCTCTTGTCATCACCGTGCCGGCAGGGGTGTCGATAGCGAACCAGGCGTCGCCCTGGATCGCGAAGTCGAACGGGTTGCCGGTCTCGGTCATCGAGCCGTGTGCCGTTGACAGGAAGGTCTTGCCCGAGGAGGCGAAGGACACCGACTTCGGCCCGGTGCCGGACACCACGTCCTCGAACTTCACGCCGGTGGCGCGAAAGCCGATGGTCGAGGCATTGGCGACATTGTCGGCGATGGTCTCGAGGCGGCGCTCGAGCGCGATCTGCGAGGAGAGGGCGACGTATAGGCTGTCCTGCATGATGTTCTCAGAACTTCAGCTTCTGCATGGCCATCATCAGATCGGTCGAGATGCCGACAGAGGTAGGCTGGGCGAAGAGGACGCTGACCGACGTCGTTGCGGGGGAGGTCGGATTGTTGATTTCCCACATTGTGGTGAAACGGCTCAGGAACTTGCTGAGCTTGGTGGGGTCCTTGAAGTCCGCGATGTTGAGCTTTTGCCCGAACGCCTGCGCCTGCTTGTCGATGTCGGCGGCGGCAAAGGTATCGGGCAGTCCGAGCGTGGTGCGGACCACGTTGGAAAGGGCGGTATCGGCAAGCACGTCATACCAGCTTGTGATGTTTGGCGCATTACGCTGGAAGTAGAGCGCCAGCCGCACGCCTTGATTGGTTTCACCTGCGTTTTCCTCCAGCGTCTGGCGCATATAGGCGTCGACGGCGCCCTGCTGGGCGGAGGGAAAGAGGGTGGCGGTCGAGCCATAGGCCGCGAAGTTGAACGCCTTGACGAAGGCGGCGTAGCGCTTGTCGCTGAGCTTGTTGGCGAAACTGTCCGAACTGGTGATGCCTTCCTTGAGCGCCTTGACCATGAAGGCCTTGGCGTAGGCCATGTCGCCCAGGCCGTATGCCTTCATGGCATAGTTGAACAGCCGGGTGTTCTTGACGAAGTCGTCGATGGTTTTGATGCTGCCGATATTGGCAAGATAATAGTCGGTATCGCGCTTCACGACAGGTTGCGATTCAACCTGGTCGATCGCCTTCGGAATGTCCTTGGCGATAAGCTGATAGCTCGTATAGGTGTCCATTATGCGCCCTCGGCCGAAGCTTATCGGGCGAGAATAGGCGAGTTTCCTTGCGCGAAGCTGAATCGGACCGCCAGCGCGCGATTCAAGCCTCACACAAGGCACGAAGACTATCCCTTATCCACGACGTGACATGCGGAAGGACCTGTCGTGGGTATTCTGATCGGACTAGTAGTGACGCTCGGCTGCGTTCTCGGCGGCTTCATGGCCATGGGCGGCCATTTGCACGTGCTGCTGCAGCCGTGGGAGGCCGTGGTCATCTGTGGCGCCGCGCTTGGCACCTTCCTCGTCGCCAACCCGATGAAGACGGTCAAGGACACCGGCAAGGGCATTCTCGAAGCTTTCAAGCAGGCTGTGCCGAAGGAACGCGATTATCTGGAGACGCTTGGCGTCCTGCACAGCCTGATGCGCGAGCTGCGCTCGAAGTCGCGCAGCGAGGTCGAGGCGCATATCGACAACCCTGAAGAATCCGCGATCTTCCAGGCCTTCCCGACCGTCTTGAAGAACCATGACCTGACGAACTTCATCTGCGATTACTGCCGCATCATCATCATCGGCAACGCACGCTCGCACGAGATCGAGGCGCTGATGGATGAGGAGATCCAGACGATCCGCACTGACAAGCTGAAGGCCTATCACGCGATGGTCGCGGTCGGTGATGGCCTGCCGGCGCTGGGCATCGTCGCCGCGGTGCTCGGCGTGGTCAAGGCGATGGGCGCTCTCGACCAGTCGCCGGAGATCCTCGGCGGCCTCATTGGCGCCGCGCTCGTCGGAACCTTCCTCGGCATCTTTCTGTCCTATGCTGTGGTCGGCCCGGTCGCCACCAAGATCAAGACGGTGCGCGAGAAGAAGAACCGCCTCTACATCATCGTCAAGCAGACGCTGCTCGCCTACATGAACGGCGCCTTGCCGCAGGTCGCCATCGAGTTCGGCCGCAAGACCATCTCGTCCTACGAGCGTCCGACGATCGATGCCGTCGAGCAGAGCACGATGAATGCAGGCCCCGCCGAGAAGAAGGCGGCCTGAGCATGCGTACTGAGAAACCTATCTGCGGAAAAAGACGGGGCCGCTTGCCGTCATGACCAGTCCGGGCAGTCCGTCGCAGAGCCGGGCCCTCATCATCGAGCGTCTCGTCGGAGACAGCGGCGAGGCCGCGCAGGTGATCGGCGTCGGCCGAGGCATGGCCGAACGGTCGCTGCCACTGCTGCAGAAGGCGCTTGCCGGCGAGCTAGGCGCGCCGGTCACCGTCGACCTGCGGGCCGTCGAAGTCGGCCGCGTTCCCGAGGCGCGCGCCGACGCGGGCGATACCTTCGCGATGACGATCGTTTCCTCGCCGACCTCCGCCGACGCCATGACACTGGTCATGGATGCGCCCGCGGCCGCCGTCATGGTCTGCGCGCTGTTCGGCGGCGACCCGGACCAGCCGGTATCGCCGATCGAACGCGACCTGTCGCAGATCGAGGCCGATGTCGCCACAAGCGTTTTCCAGGAGGTCGCTGCCGCGCTCAACGGATCGGGCAAGCGTTCTCTCGATCTGCGCATGCCGGTCCCGAAGGCGATGTCGGGCAATGAGGCGAGACGGCGCGTGTTGCGCGACGGCGCGGCGGTCCGCATCGTCTACGGCGTCTCGACACCGACCGACAGCGGCACGATCACAGCGATGATCCCGCAGCGCATCCTTCTGGGGACGAGGGGCGCCACCGCCAACAATGCCGACGAGGACAAGACCGAGTTCGACTGGCGGGCGCGCTTCTCGGAAGAGGTGATGCGCTCCACCGTGCGCCTCGAGGCGACGATGCCGCTTGCCCGGCTCACGCTCGGCGATCTTGCCGCCTTCCAGCCCGGCCAGGTGATCGAGTTCGAGGAGAACGCGCAGTCGCAGGCCAAGCTTAGCGCCCGCGACCAGACGCTCTTCATCTGCGAGTTCGGTAAGCTCGGGCAGAATTATACCGTCCGCGTCAGGCATGATGCCCGGCAGGACATCATCGACGGACTGATACCGAGCTGACGCCAGCCCGGGTTTTATGGAGGCCAGACATGGCAGCGACAGACGTGGAAGCCGAGCCCGAAGCCGACAAGCCGGACGAGCAGCTCGACCGCGCTATCGAAGAACTGCGCGGAGTACTCCGGGAAGAGGAAAACCGCCCGGACGCCGTTCTCCAGTCGGCGGCTAACTCCAGCATCATCATGACGATTCCGGTCGACGTGCAGATCATCCTCGGCAGCACCGAGATGCCGGTGTCGGAGCTGATGGCGCTGCAGAAGGGCTCGACCGTGGCCCTCAACCGCCGCATCGGCGAGCCCGTCGACGTCATGGTCAATGGCCGCAGAATAGCGCGGGGCGAGATCACGGTGCTGGAGAGCGACCCGACCCGTTTCGGCATCAGGCTCACCGAGATCATCGCGGCGGCAAAGAGCGCCTGAGGATGGACAGCGGGCGGACTCACTGGCAGCGAGGGCACCGAACATGACGGCATTGACGCTGACGCGCCCGCAAAAGGCGGCGGCCATACTGGTGGCGATGGGCAAGCCCTCGGCCAGCCGGCTGCTCAAGTTCTTCAAGCAGGAAGAGCTCAAATCGCTGATCGAGGGCGCCCGCCTGTTGCGCACCATTCCGCAAGCCGATCTGGAACGCATCGTCGCGGAATTCGAGGCTGAATTCACCGAAGGCGCCGGCCTGCTCGATTCGGCCGACAGGATGGACACGATCCTGAACGAATCCCTGTCGCCAGAGGAAATGAGCGCGATCATGGGCGACAAGAAGTTCGAACCGACACCCGAAAGGCCGGCGCCGATCTGGCCGGACATCGAGAGGCTTGAGCCGGCGCGCCTGGGGAGTTTCCTCGGCGGCGAACATCCGCAGACGGCGGCCATGGTGCTGTCGAAGCTCGCACCGCAGCCCGCCGCCAATGTGCTGCTGACGATGGACAAGCCGGTACGCAGCCAGATCATCAGGCGCATGGTGACCATGGCAAACATTCCGGACACGGCGACACGGATCGTCGAGAACCAGTTGCGGGCAAGCGTGCTGTCGCAAAAGACGACCAGGGACACCACAGCCGGACAGGAGCGTGTCGCCAGCCTGCTCAACGAGATGGCCAAGCCGCAGCTCGACGAGGTCATGCAGGATCTGGAGGAAGCCGGCACGCCCGATCTCGCCGGCGTGAAGTCGCGGCTGTTCGCCTTCGACGACCTGCCGCTGCTCACCCAGAAGGCTCGGGTGCTCTTGTTCGACGGCCTGTCGACCGAGCTGGTCACGCTGGCATTGCGCGGCGTTTCGGCGGGGCTTGCCGAATCGGTGCTGTCGGCCATCGGCGCGCGTTCGCGGCGCATGATCGAATCCGAGCTCGGCCAGGGGTCGGAAGGCATTGCGCTCGCCGACATCATGGCGGCCCGCAAGACGATCGCGGTGGCGGCAATCCGGTTGTCGCGCGAGGGGGCTTTCGAGCTTCCCTCCACGCAGAACACCGCCGAAGCAGCCTGACCTGAAGGCTTGGTCGGGCAACCATGGCTGAGGCGGTCGACAAGGATTCCAAAACCGAGGAAGCCACAGAAAAGAAGATCCGCGACACGATCGAACAGGGCAAGCTGCCCCATTCGCGCGAGACCGCGATCTTCGCTTCCTTCCTCGCCATACTGGTCTTCGCGGTCTTCTACGCCAAGGACGCCATCGTTGACCTCGGCATGTTCCTGTCGACGTTCCTGGAAAAGCCAGAAGCCTGGCCGATGGACACCGAGACCGACGTCATCTCGCTCTACAAGCAAGTCCTGGCCGAGATCGGCCGCGCCGTCGTCAGCCTGTTGGTGTTGCTCGTGGTCGCCGGCGTCGGCGCCTCGGTGTTCCAGAACATGCCGCAATTCGTCGGCGAACGGATCAGGCCGCAATTGTCGCGCATCTCGATCGCCAAGGGCTGGAGCCGGTTGTTCGGCGCGCAGGGCCTGGTCGAATTCTTGAAGTCGCTGGCCAAGCTTGCCTTCGCTATCACTGTGCTCACCTTCACGCTCTCGCAAGACCACCGCAAGCTGCTTGCCGGCATGATCACCAACCCGGTCGCGTTCGGCATGGTGATCCGCGGCATCTTCGTCGACATATTGGTGGCGGCCGTCTTCGTCATGGGACTGATCGCGGTGGTCGACATCGTCTGGTCGCGCTTCAACTGGCGTCGTGACCTGCGCATGACCAAGCAGGAAGTCAAGGACGAGATGAAGCAGTCGGAAGGCGATCCGATCGTCAAGTCGCGACTGCGCTCGCTCGCCCGCGACCGCGCCCGCAAGCGCATGATGGCGGCGGTGCCGCGCGCCACGCTGGTCATCGCCAACCCGACCCACTATTCGATCGCGCTGAAATATGTCCGCGAGGAGGATTCCGCGCCGGTGGTGCTCGCCAAAGGCCAGGATCTGGTGGCGCTGAAGATCCGCGAGATCGCCAGGGAGAACAACATCCCGATCTTCGAGGACGTGGCGCTTGCCCGTTCCATGTACAAGCAAGTTTCGGTTGATAGCGTCATCCCGTCGCAATTCTACCAGGCCGTCGCCGAGTTGGTGCGGGTCGTCTACTCGAAGAAGGCCGAGCGAAAAGTAACCCAATGAACGGACGCCGCTAATCCATGGATCGGCAACCACACGCCAATTCCCGCGAGCTCATCGTCGCCAGCGCCATCGAGCAGGTGGTGGGCGAACTGCGCCTGATCGAAGTCGCCGACTACATCGCCTTCATCCGGCTGGAGCATTTCGCCTGCCTGTCGGACCTGGTGGATTCGGCCGCCGAGCTCTACTTCCAGCCGGGCACGCTGCGGCTTGGCCACGGCGGAGAGGCGCATGTCGACTGGAGCGGCAATCCGCGCATCGTGCTTGACCTGGAACTCAGGCCGCGCGGCGTCACCGTCTATTTCCAGCTGACGCTGACCGGGCTCGGGTCGTCCGTGATCGTCAACTATGTGTCGTTCGAGAAGCCGGGCGAGACGCCCGAGCACAACACCGCGCTGCTCGAAGACGCGATCGAGCAGGCTCGCATCCGCAGGACCGAGTCGCTGGCGTACCGTTGAGCATTTCCGGCGTTAGCCCTTCTCCCAAGGGCCGAGGGGCGTCGCCAGGAAGCCGTCTACTCGATCAACCCCAAGCGCAGCGCCTTTGCCACGGCCTGGTTGCGGTTGACGGCGTTGAGCTTCTGCGTCGACTGGGTCAGGTACTGGTTGGCGGTGTGCACCGAGAGCTTGAGCAGCCTGGCGATCTCCTCGCTGGTGTTGCCGTTGGCGGTGAGCTTCAGGCATTCAAGCTCGCGCTTGGAGATCGAGCGCGTCCTGCCGGCATCGCTTGGGCGGATGCGGGCGACAGCGTCGAACAGCGAGAAGCAGCGAGCATGGATTTCGCAAAGCGAATCGTCCGAAAGCGCAATTTCCGAGCCCATGAAAACGACAAGCCCGCACTGGCCCCGTTCGGCATGGACCGGAAAGGCGATGCCGTTGGTGCCCGGCGCCAGGGGCGCGGTCCGCTCCGACCAAGAAAGTCTTTCGAAGGTCACCTGCGATCCGGCAATCCCGTCGTCCGACCACCAGCGCGGCGCCGTCGAGATCCGGCTGTGACGCACCATCTCCTCGCCATTGGCGCCCGAGATGAATTTCGTTTCGATGGCGATGCCCGGATAGTCGGAATCGAAACAGCCGACGAGACGTGCGCGCTCCAGCGAAGGGCTGACGAAATAGAGGCCGAAAGCCGACGCGTTGATGTCGACGGCAATCCAGCGACAGCGGCGCACGGCGTCGGGGATCGTGGCGGCGTGGTGCGTCTCCGACCCGAGCGAGAAGGCGCCGAAAGGACTGCGCTGCTCGCCGAAGAGGGCGGCGGCCGTCTCCTTGATCTGTGCGTGTCTCAAATGATGCCGCTCCTGATCGCCGTCGCGATCGCCATCGCGCGGTTGCTGGCC
>NZ_JANINM010000238.1 GCF_024509055.1 Mesorhizobium sp.
GCGTCGATCAGCGCCGTCTCGGCCAATGTCCGCTGGGGCTGTGCGTGCATGTTCATTGCTCTTGCCTCGTTCGACCCCATCTCACGCGGCTTCGCCGATCACGCCGGCGTAGCCGTTGGCCTCGAGATCGAGCGCCAGCGACTTGTCGCCCGACTTGATCACCTGGCCCTTGTAGAGAACGTGCACGGTGTCCGGCACGATGTGCTCCAGCAGGCGCTGGTAATGGGTGATGACGATGATCGCGCGGTCTGGCGAACGCAGTGCATTGACGCCGTCCGAGACGATCTTCAGCGCGTCGATGTCGAGGCCGGAATCCGTCTCGTCCAATACGCAGAGCTTCGGCTCCAGAAGCTTCATCTGCAGGATCTCGGCGCGCTTCTTTTCGCCGCCGGAGAAGCCGACATTGAGCGGCCGCTTTAGCATGTTCATATCCATGCTGAGCGAAGCGGCGGCGTCCTTCACCCGCTTGAGGAATTCCGGGATCTTCAGCGGCTCCTCGCCGCGCGCCTTGCGCTGCTCGTTCATTGCCACCTTGAGGAATTCCATGGTCGCGACGCCCGGTATCTCCATCGGATACTGGAACGCGAGGAAGATGCCGGCGGTGGCGCGCTCGGCCGGATCCATCTCCAGGATCGACTGGCCGTTGTAGAGGATATCGCCTTCGGTGACCTCATAGTCCTCGCGGCCGGCAAGGATGTAGGAGAGCGTCGATTTGCCCGAGCCATTCGGGCCCATGATGGCTGCGACCTCGCCGGCTTTCACCGTCAGGTTGAGGCCGCGGATGATCTCGGTGCCGTCATCGACGATGCGGGCATGGAGGTTCTTGATTTCAAGCATTTTGGTTCCGTTCCAAGAAGTGTCCGTTCAATCTCAGCGCCAACGCCAGCGCCACTCGCCATCCGTCTTGGCCTTGGTGAACGGTATGATTGCGCCCGCGAGGGCAATAACAACGAGAATGGCCAGCCATCTGGGCGCCCCGACATGGACGAGCCCCAGCATGACGGCGAGCACGACCAGCACGAAGGCACCGACGAACGCCCAGCCTTTCCAGTTGCTCGGCGTCGCGCCGTAGCCGAAGCGCTTCGGCCTGAACCATTTCTCGCCGGTGGTCATCCGACGCTTCCCTCGAGGCTGATGCCGATCAGCTTCTGCGCCTCGACGGCAAACTCCATCGGCAGCTGCTGGATGACGTCCTTGACGAAGCCGTTGACGATCAGCGCGATCGCCTCTTCCTCGGGGATGCCGCGCTGCATGACGTAGAACTTCTGGTCCTCGGAGATCTTCGACGTCGTCGCTTCGTGCTCGAACTTCGCTGTCGCGTTCTTGGCTTCCATGTAGGGCACGGTGTGCGCGCCGCACTGGTCGCCGATCAAAAGCGAGTCGCAGTTGGTGAAGTTGCGCGCGTTGGTCGCCTTGCGATGCGCCGAGACCTGGCCGCGATAGGTGTTCTGCGAGAAGCCGGCGGCGATGCCCTTCGAGATAATGCGGCTCGAGGTGTTCTTGCCGAGATGGATCATCTTGGTGCCGCTGTCGACCTGCTGGTAGCCGTTCGAAACCGCGATCGAATAGAACTCGCCGCTGGAATCGTCGCCGCGCAGGATGCAGCTCGGGTATTTCCAGGTGATGGCCGAGCCGGTCTCGACCTGCGTCCACGAAATCTTCGAGCGGTCGCCGCGGCAGTCGCCCCGCTTGGTGACGAAATTGTAGATGCCGCCCTTGCCCTCGGCATCGCCGGGGTACCAGTTCTGCACCGTCGAATATTTGATCTCGGCGTCGTCGAGCGCAATCAGTTCGACCACCGCCGCATGCAACTGGTTCTCGTCGCGCTGCGGCGCCGTGCAGCCTTCGAGATAGGAGACATAGGCCCCCTCCTCGGCAATGATCAGCGTGCGCTCGAACTGGCCGGTGTTCTTCTCGTTGATGCGGAAATAGGTCGACAGCTCCATTGGGCAACGCACGCCCTTCGGCACGAAGACGAACGATCCGTCGGTGAACACGGCAGAGTTCAACGTCGCATAGTAATTGTCGGAGGTCGGAACGACCGAGCCGAGATATTTCTGCACCAGTTCCGGATGCTCGCGGATCGCTTCAGAGATCGAGCAGAAGATGACGCCGGCCTTGGCGAGCTCTTCCTTGAAGGTGGTCACGACCGAAACGGAATCGAACACGGCGTCGACCGCGACGCGGCCGGATTTGTAGACGTTGTCACCGACTTCTTCATCTTCCGACGGTTCGGGCTTCTGCACGCCAGCGAGGATTTCCTGCTCCTTGAGCGGAATGCCGAGCTTCTCATACACCTTGAGCAGCTCAGGATCGACCTCGCCCAGCGACTTCGGTCCAGGCGTGCTCTTCGGCGCGGCGTAGTAGTAGATGTCCTGGAAGTCGATCTTCGGATAGTGGACGCGCGCCCAGGTCGGCTCTTCCAGCGTCAGCCAACGGCGATACGCCTCCAGACGCCATTCCAGCATCCAGCCCGGCTCATCCTTCTTGGCCGAGATGAAGCGAATGATGTCTTCGCTTAGGCCCTTCGGGGCCTTGTCCATCTCGATCTCTGTCTGGAATCCGTATTTATACTGGTCGACGTCGATCTTTCGAACCCGATCGATCGTCTCCTGCACAGCAGGCATAAGCGTTCTCCATCCACGCCGGGGTCAAGGCCCGACAGTTTTCAAACTATGGCACCGCT
>NZ_JANINM010000239.1 GCF_024509055.1 Mesorhizobium sp.
TCAACGCGGCGCTTTGCGAGCAGTACATGCACTTCATCGCCAACCGCCGTTGCGCGCAGCTCGGCCTGACCCCGGTCTTCGCCGAGACGGAGAACCCGTTCCCGTGGATGTCGGAGGCGATGGACCTGAAGAAGGAAAAGAACTTCTTCGAGACCCGAGTCATCGAATACCAGAATGGCGGCGCGCTGGCCTGGGACTGAGCGTCGATGGCATCGCTTGCGGGCGGCTCCGGCTATCCGGAGGCTGCCCTTTCGGTGAGGCGTAGGCTATACTTGCGGCCGGAAGTCGAGGAGCGGTTCAATGCGTAGCGAGAATTCCGGTGCGGGTAGCGTGATCTGGATAACCTTGGTCTCGGTATCCAGCGTTCTCTTCAGCCTTGCGCTTGCCTGCGCCACGCCCTTCGCCGCGATCGCTGCCATAGCTGGCATATGGATGAGTGCGCGCAACGCTTTTGTCCTGACGTTCGCGGCTTGGCTCGCCAACCAGATCGTCGGTTATCTTCTGCTGGGTTATCCCACCACCTGGGACAGCTTTGCGTGGGGTTTCGCGATTGGCCTCGCGGCCATGTTGGCGGTTGCCACGGTCGTCCTGGTCAGGAGCGCCCTGCGTTCCGAATGGGTGGGTCTGGCCATCGGCTTCCTCGGAGCCTTCATCGTCTACGAGGTCTTGCTGTTGGCCGCTGCCCTGGTTTTGCCGTCTGGCCAGGAGGCCTTCTCGGCGGCGGTGGTGATACAGATTTTCTGGACAAATCTTGCAGCGCTCTCGGGCCTCGCCCTGCTGCACCGTCTTGCGCTTGCGGCCCATCTTGCACCGCCGCTTCGTAAAGCCGTGACCGGAGAGCTTTAAGCCTGTCACAGCGCCGCGGCTCGTTCCCTCCCAATCGCATCGTCTGCCTCACCGAAGAGACGGTCGAGACGCTTTACCTGCTCGGTGAAGAGGATCGAATCGTCGGCGTGTCGGGCTACGCGGTGCGTCCGCTGCGGGTCAGGAGCGAGAAGCCCCGCGTTTCGGCCTTCACCTCGGCCGACATCCCGAAAATCTTGGCTCTCTCGCCGGACATCGTGTTCGCATTCTCTGATCTACAGGCTGAGATTGTGATGCAGTTGATCCGCGAAGGTGTCGAGGTTCATGCCTTCAATCAGCGCGACCTCCCAGGTATTTTGACGATGGTCAGGACTGTCGGCGCTTTGGTCGGCGCAAGCGAACGCGCCGAAGCGCTCGCGCAAGGTTATGAACGGCGCCTGCGAAATCTGGCCGAGGCGAGCAGGGGACGGCCGCGTCCGAAAGTCTATTTCGAGGAATGGGACGCACCACTCATCAGCGGCATCGGCTGGGTGTCGGAGCTGATTTCGATTGCCGGCGGCGATGACGTCTTTCCAGGCAAGGCGAGAGAGAAGGCGGCCGTGAACCGCATCGTTGCGCCGGAAGACGTCGTTGCCGCCGCGCCTGATGTCATCCTCGCCTCATGGTGCGGCAAGAAGGTTGTGAAGGATCGGATCAAGGGCCGGCCGGGCTGGGAGAGCATCCCTGCGGTGCGTGACGGCCGCATCTTTGAGATCAAGTCGCCGCTGATCCTCCAACCAGGACCGGCCGCGCTTACCGACGGGCTCGATGCCATCATCAATGCGCTAAAGGAGGGCTGAACCTGGGCGTGACGATGCAGGCTAAAAGAGTCTGGCGTGGACGTCCGTTCATCGCATTGTCGCCTTTGAGCGGCGCTGGGTCGCATTTCTATGAACGAACATCAGAAAGCGGTGGGAACATCGCCATGTTCAAGGTGCTCTCCGGCAAATAAGCCGGAGGGATAATTGGGAAGCCGGTTTGATGCCGGCGCTGCCCCCGCAACGGTAGCGAAGTTCGTCCCGACGACGAGCCACTGGGTGACGAGCCTGGGAAGGTGTCGGGACAAGTCCGCCAAGGACGGCTTCGGAGCCCGGAAACCAGCCTCGAACCTGTTGAACTCGACTGATCGCGGTGGGCGATTAAGAGGCTGGACTATCGCGGTCGGGTCGCCAGACCTCTGAAAGACCGGGGCAGCTTTCCTCCAACGCGCCACCACGTTCGGTCCCTTGGCGAGGATGGACATGGACGCGCGCAACGAAATGCTGAAGCTCATCCGCGGAAGACGCGATGGCTTTTCGCTGGAACAACCTTTCTACATCGACCCCGATTTCTTCAAGCTCGACATGGAACTGATCTGGTACCGCGACTGGCTGTTCATCGGCCATGATTGCGAACTGCCGAAGCCGGGCTCCTTCATCACCGTCCAGGTCGGCGACTATCCGGTGGTGCTGGTGCGCGACCAGCAGGGCAGGATCAACGCCTTCCACAATTCCTGCCGCCACCGCGGCAGCCGCGTCTGCAACACCGAGAAGGGCACGGCGGCCAAGCTGGTCTGCCCCTATCATCAATGGACCTACGAGCTCGACGGCAAGCTGCTGTTCGCCCGCCAGATGGCGGAAGGCTTCGACAAGAGCCAGTTCGGGCTGAAGCCGGTCGCCTGCGAAAGCGTCGGCGGCTACATCTTCATCTGCCTGGCCAGGGAGCCGGCCGATTTCGCGCCGATGCGCACCCTCGTCGAGCCCTACCTTCTGCCGCATCGCCTCGGCGAGGCGAAGATCGCCTTCGAGAGCACGATCATCGAGAAGGGCAACTGGAAGCTGGTCTGGGAAAACA
>NZ_JANINM010000240.1 GCF_024509055.1 Mesorhizobium sp.
TTGTGAGGTCGGACACATGCGCGGACAGCGACACGAAGAAATTGGCCAATCCACGCTGGCGATCCTCGAAGCTGAATGCGCCGAGCGCGCCGCCAAGGCAGCGAGGTTGAAATCGCTTCGCACGCTATTCCTGATGGCGGAAGCGGATCCTCAGGCTTCCTTTGCCGAGGAGATCGATTGCAGCTTGCTGGCCGCGTCCTTGAGAGATGTCGGTGAGCGCGTTCCCCGACGCCTCCATTTCGGCCGGTGATGCCTGCAACCGCAAGCAGTACGGTCACTCCATCAAAGAATAGATCGCCGCCGCATCGGGCGAAATCGTCAGCCGCTGCGGATTTCACCGCCGATCGCCGGCGATGTCAGCAAGAAGTTCGCGTGAAGTGACAACGGTTTGAGACCTGCATCATTCGAATAGAGGGTGCGCATTACATGGCGTCGATCTATTCCGAAACATTGCTTCAGTACGGATGCGGTGGCCACAGTAATCGATGCTCCCGGCTTCGGATTCACTCTAGTCGGAGAGCTTCCCGCATTCGCGCCTTGGAAGCCTTATCCGGTCTCGCGAGGACCGGATTGAGCTCAGGATCGCCATGGACGGTGATCCATCCTGATGGGTGGGGTTCCGAATGACCAGTTCGTCCCAGATCACTACTGAATTCTCCGGCATTTCCGACACTTCCAGCGACCCGCCGCACAATGCGCTCGCCGCCGGTCCGAGCAACGTCGTGACCGCGGAAGGATCGCAGATCGAATGGACGGACTCGTCCGGAGGCTCGCCGAACGTCGAATCGATGTATCAGTTCTTCGGTTCGCTCGGCGCGACCGCGACGAATGCCCTGTTCGATCCGCGCGCGACCTATGACAGCGTCAACCAGAGATACATCGTCACCGTCGACAACATCGGCTCGAACGGCACGATCAGCAATATCGACATCGCCGTATCGCGGGACTCGAATCCGAATGACGGCTGGTATTTCTACTCGCTGAACACATCGCTCACGATCAACGGCCAGTTGACGGCGGCAGACCAGCCGACCGTGTCGGTGGACGGCACCAACATCTACATCACCGCGCCTCAGTATGGTGTCAACGTCTCCGGTTTCGCCGGAACGGAGCAATGGGTCATCGGCGATACCGCTGGCGCGGGGGGCGGCATCTACAATGGCGGCACGATGACGGTCGTCGCCAATCAGGTTGCGTCGCCTAATCAAGGCATCGCCAGGGTGGTCGCTGGCAACAATGGCCAGACATACTACGCCTCGGCTGAGAACAGCGGCAGCCAGACTCTCGTCACCCTGCAGACCTACAACGTTGCCACCAACAGTTTCGGCCCTACGACCACGGTGTCGCTGGGCAACATCGACCAGGGCGGCGGAGGGTCGGACTACACCGCACAACAGCAAGGAACGAGCGTCCTGCTCGATGCCGGCGACGCGAACATCCAGAACCTCGCCTATTCCAACGGGTTCCTCTACGGCGTGTCCGAGGTGATGCCGGCTGGATCGAGCACTCCGAATGTCCACTGGTTCAAGATCGATGTCAGCAACCCGAGCAGTCCGACCCTCGTAGCGCAGGGCGATATACTCGGGGCTGCGATCGGCGCCGGCGTTGCCACCTTCGACGGCTCCATCGCCGTCGACGGGGCCGGGGACGTCATCATCAACTACACTGCCAGCGGCTCGGGCATGTATCCGGCCGACTACTACAGCTTCATGGCGGCGGGCGATCCGTCGGGCACCTTCAGCGCTCCGGTTCTCTATCAGGCAAGCTCGAGCTACCTCGCCAATGGCGACGGAGGAAACGTCCAGCGCTGGGGTACCAACTCCTCGGCAACTGCGGATCCCAACGATCCGAATTCCTTCTGGCTGTCGGGCGAGTATGTCGCCAATGGCTGGTGGCAGACATCGGTGGCCGAGGTCCAGATCCAGACGCCGACCGCGAACGTGACGGAGCGGCTGAGCAAGGACACCGGCGCATCGTCGACGGACAATATCACCAGCAACGACAAACTGGTCGGCACGGGCGTGGCGAATGCCGTCGTCTCCTTCACGGTGGACGGCAATCCGATCGCGACCACCGTCACGGCCAATGCCGGTGGCGCATGGACCTTCACCCCGACCGGGCTCGCGGATGGGCAGCATACGATCGTGGCCAGCGAGTCGGGCGCAGCGGGGAATCCGGCGCCAGCCTCACTGACGTTCACGCTCGATACCACGGCACCAACGGTGACGATAAACAATGCGGGCGGCGCAACCGGTCAGGCAGCGTTGACGGTGGCAGGGTCCGTCAGCGATCCCGATGTTTCGGGCCCCGGCTCCACGGTCGCGATATTCGACGGCACCACCCAGGTTGGAACCGCTGTCGTCCAAGCGGGCGGAACCTGGAGCACCAGCATCTCCTTGACCGATGGCACCAACACCTTGACGGCCAGGAATACGGATCTGGCCGGCAATGTCGGGACCAGTGCCCCGGTAACCTACACGATCACCGTCCCGCCATCGTCGATTGAGACATTGTTCTCCGGCATCTCGGACACTTCGGACGATCCGCCCGACAATGGCCTTGCCATAGGGCCAGGCGGCATTGTGATGGCCGAAGGGCAGCGTGTGGAATGGACAAACCTCGCCGGCACCGCCGCCACCAACATGTCGGCCTACAGCTTCTTCCCTCCGC
>NZ_JANINM010000241.1 GCF_024509055.1 Mesorhizobium sp.
CCGGTGAACCAGAACACCGCCGGGCGCTGGTTCTTCAGGTCGGAGCGGCCGCGCTTGCCGACATCGAGCGACTGCCAGTGGATGTTTTCCGCCCGGCGCAGCGAATGCACGATCATCCCGGCGCCGACCGTGGCGTTCGAGATGCGGTCGATCAGGATGAAGGCGCCGGTGGTGCGGTTCTCGGCGAAGGGATCGAATGCGATCGGCGCGCGCGTCGAGAGGTTGCAGACGCCGACTTCGTTCATGTCGAGCGACTTCGCCGCCTCATGCGCGAAATCGTTGACGTTGACCCGATACTTCAGCTCCGTGACCGTTGCGCTGACCTGATCCGTCTCGGTGCGCAGGATATAGGAGCGGCCGGGCAGCAGCGCCTGCTCGTCGAACCAGACGATGTTGGCGGCGAACTGGTCGGTGACCTGCGGACGCGAAGCCGGCGACACCAGCATGTTGCCGCGCGACACCTCCACCTCGTCCTCGAGCACAAGCGTGATCGCCTGGCCGGCGACGGCCTGTTCGAGGTCGCCGCCCTGCGCGACGATGCGCTTGACGCGGGATGCCTTGCCCGACTTGGCGACCACCACCTCTTCGCCTTGCGAAACGGTGCCGGAGGCGATGGTGCCGGCAAAACCGCGGAAATCGAGGTTCGGGCGGTTCACATATTGTACAGGGAAGCGGAACGGCAACTCGACCGCGGCTTCGTCGACCGAGACAGTTTCCAGATGCTCGATCAGCGACGGCCCGGAATACCACGGCGTGCGCTCGGAACGGCTGGTGACGTTGTCGCCGAAGCGCGCCGACATCGGGATCGGCACGATGCTGGCAAAGCCGAGGCTTTGAGCGAACTCGCTGTAATCGGCGACGATCTGGTCGAACACGGCCTTGTCGAAGCCGACGAGATCGATCTTGTTGACGGCCAGCACGATGTGGCGGATGCCAAGCAACGAGGCGATGATCGAATGGCGGCGCGTCTGGCGCAGCACGCCCTGGCGCGCGTCGATCAGCACGATGGCGAGATCGGCGGTCGAGGCGCCGGTCGCCATGTTGCGCGTATATTGTTCGTGGCCGGGCGTGTCCGCGACGATGAACTTGCGCTTCGGTGTGGCGAAGAATCGATAGGCGACGTCGATGGTGATGCCCTGCTCGCGCTCCGCCTCAAGCCCGTCGACCAGGAGCGCGAAGTCGATATCATCGCCAGTGGTGCCGTGCTTGCGCGAATCCTTCTCGAGCGCGGCGAGCTGGTCCTCGAAAATCTGCTTGGTGTCGGAGAGCAGCCGGCCGATCAGCGTCGACTTGCCGTCGTCGACAGAACCGCAGGTGAGGAAGCGCAGCAGCGACTTCTTCTCCTGCGCGGCCATGTAGTCGCGGATGGAGTCGGTCGGGGCGAGGGTCTTGGCCATGATGTGGCGCATGCTCAGAAATACCCTTCGCGCTTCTTCTTTTCCATCGAGCCCGCCTCGTCACGGTCGATAAGGCGGCCCTGGCGCTCGGAAGTGCGCGCCGTCAGCATCTCGCCGACGATGGCTTCCAGCGTGTCGGCGTCGGAGTCGATCGCGCCGGTCAGAGGGTAGCAGCCGAGCGTGCGGAACCGCACAAGGCGGTTCTCGATCGTCTCGCCGGGACGCAGTTGCATGCGATCGTCGTCCTTCATGATCAGCATGCCGTCGCGTTCGACCACCGGCCGCTCCTTGGCAAAATAGAGCGGCACGATCGGGATGTCTTCCTGCAGGATGTACTGCCAGATGTCGAGCTCAGTCCAGTTCGACAACGGGAAGACGCGGATCGATTCGCCCGGCGCGATGCGGGTGTTGAATATCTTCCACATTTCCGGCCGCTGGTTCTTCGGGTCCCAGGCGTGCTGGGCATTGCGGAAAGAGAAGATGCGCTCCTTGGCGCGCGACTTCTCCTCGTCGCGGCGGGCGCCGCCGAAGGCCGCGTCGAAGCCGTATTTGTCGAGCGCCTGGCGCAGGGCCACGGTCTTCATGACATGGGTGTGGGTGTTGGAGCCGTGATCGAACGGGTTGATGCCGTCGCGCACACCGTCCGCGTTGACATGGACCAGCAGGTCGAAGCCAAGCTTCTGGGCCATCTGGTCGCGAAAGGCGATCATCTCGCGGAACTTCCACGTCGTGTCGACATGCAGGAAAGGAAACGGCGGCTTGGCCGGATAGAAAGCCTTCATCGCCAGATGCATCAGCACCGAGGAATCCTTGCCGACCGAATAGAGCATCACCGGCTTGGAGAACGAGGCCGCGACCTCGCGGAAGATGTGGATGGATTCGGCTTCGAGCCGCTGTAGATGCGTGAGCGCGATGTTCATGGACTGTCGAGCGTTCTTTCGTGCCGGCCAGGCCTTGCATCAGGCAGTTGGCGCGGTTTGCTCAAAACAGCCCGTCAAGCCCTGGACACTTGTTGCGGGCGTTCTAGCAGATAGCCGTGGTTTGGAACAATGCCAGACAGGCGTGCCAACGCCCAGTTACGGAACGAATTTTCCACTCAGCGCTCACATCGCGGAAAATCCTGCCCAGGAAACGGAGAGACCCGCGAGGGGAAGAAAAACCGTTGCCTCGGCCGGAAATTCTTACGCCATGCGCCGGGCGGTGTTCACGCCCGTCACTGGTTTTTTCAACCGGACAAGCCAGTCGCCCTATCGGAGACCGGCGCCAGCCGCTATACCCGGCGCGGGGATCTGGAAACGGCAACGGCGCCACGACGGAAGGGGTCGTGCGAAGCGCGCCATCCGCTACCGGCAGGGCAGCGCACAACCCGAAACTGCGAAGCAGAGCATTGAACCCGTTTGCACCGCTCCGGCGACACCTGACGCCCGCACAGATCAACATCTACTTCTCGATCGTCTGTTTCCTTTCGCCCGTGATCGGGTCGGGAGTAAGCTTCGCGTTCAATGCCGGCGGCGTGTGGTCGGCGCTGTTGGTTGCCCTGAAGCGGCGGCGGCTCAACATCGACCGGCCGATGCTGGCGATGACGGTGGCGATTTATGCCTATTGCGCGGCACAGGTGCTGGCGTCGACCGTCAACGGCGCCATCCCGGCCGATCTCCGGCACTTCGTGCCGCTGATCACCTTCCTCTTCTTCCCCCTCTCCTATTCGACCTGGAGCATCACGGAAAAGCCGACGCTGGTCCGCATCGCGGTGCTCACCAGCGTGGTGGCCTGTTTCGGCTCGCTCGCGCTGGCTCTCCTGCAATATTACTGGCTCGGCATCAGGGCCAAGGGCGGGGCCGGAAACGCCATCGTCTTCGCCACGGTCGCAAGCCTCGCCGTCATGATGTGCCTGGCTGGAGCCCTGTCGGGCATAGAGAAGCGCTGGAAATTGCTGGCGGGCGCCGCGCTTGCCGGCTTCGTTGCCATCGTCTATTCGGGGACACGCATCATCTGGCTGGCCATGCTGGTCGCGGGCATAGTCGTCCTCCTGATCAATCGCGGCAGGTTCACCAACGCCAATCTGACACGCCTCCTTTTGATAACCGGCGTGGCCTGTGTCGCGGTCGCGGCGATCGGTTTTCCCATCATCATGGACCGCGCTGACTTCCTCTTCAGCGACTGGACCGCGCTGACCACCAAGGGCGATTACACCACCGCGCTCGGCCTGCGTGTCGCGCTTTGGGAAATCGGCCTTCGCGCCTTCCGCGAAATGCCGCTGTTCGGCCATGGCATCGCCGCCAGCCAGGATCTGATGAAACAGGGCTTTCGCGACCAGTTCGGCATGGAAGAAGGTTTCAGCCACTACCACAACGGCTTGCTGACCGCGCTGGTACAAGCCGGGCTCGTCGGCGCCATTGCCCTCGCGTCGGTCTTCGTCATCGCGACCAGGAACGCGGCGAAGGTGTTGCGCGCAAGCGCCGACCCGCTGGAGCGGTTCGGCGCGACGATGATCGTCGTCACCGTCATCATCTATCTCATCGGCGGGTTGACCGGCATCGTGGTCGGCCACGACATCCTTGATTCGGTCCTGATGGTTTTCCTGATTTGCGGAACCTACCTGGCCAGCGGACGAACGGTTTCACCGATCGGGAAAAGCGCGCCGGTGATGGCACCCGCTGGCGGCCGGGCATGAAGGTTCTCGTCACCGGCGCGACAGGGTTCATCGGGCGTCAGGTCGTCGACCGGCTCCGCGAAGCCGGGTTCGACACGCGGATTGTTTCGCGCCAGCCGGAAGGGTTCGCGGCTGGCAGCGACGTTGTCCCGCTTCCAGGCATCGACGCGCCGGACGAAGCGTTTCTTGGCTTGATGCGTGACGTGACGCATGTCGTTCACTGTGCGGCGCTCAACAACGACCGCAACGCCTGCGAAGCAGACTATCTGGCCGCCAACGCGAAACTGACAGGACGCGTTGCCAAGGCCGCTGCCGCTCGCGCCGGCGGCCGTTTCGTCTATCTGTCCTCGATCCGGGCCGTCGCTGGCCCGGGCTTCAGCGGCACCGTCGATGAAGCGACGCCGACCGATCCGCGATGCGCCTATGGCCGCTCCAAGCGCGAAGGCGAAATCGCGTTGCTGGACGCCTACGGATCGGCGGGCCGTGTCGATGCCACTGCGCTGCGGCTTTCGCCTGTGTATGGCAAGGGCATGAAGGGAAACATGGCCGCATTGATGCGGCTTGCCGACACCGCCCTGCCGCTGCCGACCGGCGCACTGACAGGGGTGCGGTCGCTGCTGTCGTCCGAGGCGGCGGCGGGCGCGGTGCTGCATCTGATGACCCGCCCCGGCCCGCTTCGCCCGATCTATCTGGCTGGCAACGCCATGCCGGTTTCGATGCGCGAGATGATAACGGCGTTTCGGCAGGGTTTCGGTCGGTCGCCACGTCTGTTTCCCATGCCGCCACGGCCGCTCGCCGCGGCTGCAGCACTGCTCGGCAAGGGCGCGGGCTGGCAGGCCCTGACCGCGACCCAGATTTGCGATCCGTCGCGGCTGATGTCGGAAGGCTGGAAGCCTGAAACCGATACGCTCGGCGGGCTTCATGACCTGGCGCGGCTTGCCGGTCAGGCCTTGTAGAATGTACCGAGCAGGATCCTGAGATCGAGGCCGATCGATGCAGCCCCGACATAGGCGGCATCCGTTTCAGCGCAGAGTTTCGGGTCGGACATGTCGATGCCGTTGATCTGCGCAAGGCCGGTGATGCCCGGAAGCGCGGTCAACACGCCCAGCACCTTGCGGCGTTCGATCAATTCCGTTTGCGTCGGCAGGCATGGACGCGGACCGACGAGGCTCATCTCGCCCTTGAGCACGTTCCAGAGCTGCGGCAGCTCGTCGATCTTGGTCCGGCGCAGCACCTTGCCGACCAGGGTGACCGCGCTCACCGGCGCCTCATGCGTGGGGAGCGACGGCGTTCCCTGGCGCATCGTGCGCAGCTTGCGGCAGGCGAAGAGGTCGCCTCCTCGTCCAACCCGAATTTGCGAAAAGATGGCCGGCCCGGGCGATGTCGCCCGGATGGCCAGAATGGCAGCGAGCAGGACGGGCGACGTCAGCACCAGCAGCGGCGCCGCAACGACCAGATCCAAGGCGCGTTTTGCCGCCACGGCTCAGATCCGCCGCCAGAGGAAAGCCAGGTAGAGCCCCAGCGTCCCCATGAGGGTTTGGCGGTAGACGCCGCTTTTGCCAAGCAGGCTGAAGCGCCGCAAGACACTGCCCTTGCGGGCCCTGATGAACATGCCAAGGCAATGCGCCGCATCGCGTGTGATGAGGTCCCGGTTGGCGGCGAGGCCGGCAAGATTGCTGTCGGTCCAGACGGCGAACTGGCCCTTGAAAAGGCGCCCAAGTCGCGAAAGCCTCGCCTTCCACGAAACATTGGCGCCGACGAGGTTCGCCCCATGCTGGCGGTACCTGACCAGCGGCCGCGGCTCATAGCGGACGGAGCCACCGGCGGCGGTGACGATGAGATAGGCCCACCAGTCGTGGCTGACGAACTCCGCCCTCGCGGACGCCTTCGCCAGAAGGTCGCGCGCCGACCGGTTCAGCAGCATGGTGTTGCCGCCGGCTATGCTTTGCACAAGCGCGTTGCGAAACGAAGGCGGGCGGCTGAACAGCGGCGAATAGCCTGCCGGAGCACCGTCCTCGGAAATGGTCGCGGTCCTCGAGCAGAACAGCAGCGGCTTGTCCCCGCCCTGCGCCTTCATCCAGCGGATGGCGCTCTCCAGCCGGTCCGGCTCCCAGATATCGTCCTGATCGCAAAAGGCATAATAGTCCGCGTCCAGGCGCGGATCGACGATCATCGAGCGGAAATTGGCAGCGAAGCCTTTTCGCGGGCCATCGACAAGCGTGACAGAACCCCTGGTCCAACGGGGCCGCCATGCCTCGACGATCGACCGCGTGCCGTCAACCGAGCCGTCATCGGAAACCCACAGATCCAGAAGAGGCCATGACTGGTCGAGCAATGACTGCAACTGCTCGCCCAAAAATGCCTCGCCATCCTTCGTGGCCATCAGAACGGCCACGCGCTGATCCTGTCTGGTCACGGCTTCCGGAATCGCTCACCTGCGGGCATTCGTCTCAATAACCGATCGGGAACTGCCGGGACAGGCCTAACCTGCCTTACCGACCGCTCTCGGCAACGCCTGCTCCAACACGCCCTGATCGGATTGATGGAGGCCTGCGAGCACGGCAAGGGCCGCGGCCTTGTCCTGATCGCGCACGGCGGCCTGGAGCGCCGCCAAAGCGGCCTGGATTTTCGGCCACCTCACGACATCGGTCCTGAGGCCGAAGATCTTGGCGATGTCGAGCTTGACGACCGCCTCGCTGTCGCTGTGCAGCGTCTCATGCAGCTTCTCGCCGGGCCGGATGCCGGTGAAGCGGATCGGGATGTCTGTATAGGGACTCTTGCCGGCCATGCGGATCATGGTCTCGGCGACTTCGAGGATCGGCACAGGCTTGCCCATGTCGAGCATGTAGACGGCGTAGTCGTCGGCGCCCTGGCGCTGCTCGGCGTCCGCCGCCGACATGATGACGAGGTCGACGGCTTCGGCGATCGTCATGAAATAGCGCGTCATGCGCCGGTCGGTGATGGTGACCGGACCGCCGGCCTCGATCTGGGCCTGGAAGATGGTCGCCACCGAGCCGTTGGAGCCAAAGACGTTGCCGAAACGCACGGCGATGAATTTGGTGCCGCAGCTTTGTGCATCGCGCCCGTTCGCCACGACAGTGGGCGAACTCGACGGCGCGCCGCGGTTCTCGTGCAGCGAGGCGACGATCTGCTCGGCGGCCCGCTTGGTGATGCCGAGCACCGATGTCGGGTCGACGGCCTTGTCGCTGGAGATGAGCAGGAACTGCGGTACCCCGCATTTGGCGGCGACCTCGGCGCAGGCGAGCGTGCCGAAGATGTTGGTCTCGACCGCCGCCTCCCAATTTTCCTCCAGGATCGGCACGTGTTTCAGCGCCGCCGCGTGGAAAATGATGGCGGGTTTGAAGTCGCTGACGAGGCGTGTCATGTGGCGCCGGTCGGTGACGTCGACGATGCGGCTGGTCAGCCGGTCGCGATGCTTGTCGTCGATCAGCTGATCAAGCTGGAAAATGCCGAACTCGGAGTTATCGGCCACCAGCACCGCCTCGGCGCCGAGCTCGAGCGCGCGCTTGACGAGGACGCGGCCGATGGAGCCGGCGCCGCCGGTGACCAGCACGCGCTTGCCGGCGACGAAGGCGCCGATGCGCTCGATGTCGGTGGCCACCGCCGAGCGGCCCATGATGGTCTCGACCTCGACGGCATCCAGAACCAGCTTGCCGCCCTGCCCCAGTTGCGAAAGACCGGAGAACTGCACCACGGCGATGCCGCTGTGGCGGGCGACGCGCACCAGTTCGGCATAGTCCTCGATCTCGCGCTCGACCCCTTTGCCGAAGATCAGGAGGTCGAGATTCTCCGTGCCTCTGACATATTCCTCCAGCACCTCGACCAGGTGCGGACGGGTCGCCACCACGGGAACGCCATGGAGCTTCGTGCCGAGCGGCGCATCGCGCTCGGTCGCCATGATGCCGGCAATGGCGTATTCGGCCGGCACGGCCGTGCGGGTGAAGCGGACGATCACGTCGGCCTCGCTCAGTTGGCCGATGAACAGCGCCTGCTTGATCGGAGCGTCGCCCGGAGCGCGGCGCAGGATGCGCCAGCTCGCGCCGTCGCGCAGGAAGCGATAGTAAAGCCGGGGCGCGGAAATGACGGTGAAGGAGACCAGCAGGAAGACGATGAACTGGCGTTCGTTGAGACCGGAGACGGGGTGAAAGGAGCGGACCACCAGCGACGTCAGGTACAGGAGCAAGGTCAGGATCCCGCAGCTCTTCAGGATGTTGAAGAAGTCGGGCGTGGACGCAAAGCGCCATACGGTGTTGTAAAGGCCGCAATATCTGAACAGGAGGTGGGCAAGCAGCGCGATCAGCGTCCAGCAGGCCAGCCCGCCTGGTGATAGCGCCTCGAACGAGAGCCGCGACTGCGACAGGGAGAGGCTCAGCGCCACCGCGACCAGGACCATGGCGATGTCCTGGACCATGATGATAGCACGCCGCATCTTCGGTCGAAGGCCCGATACGGCTTCTACGTAGAACGTCATTGGGTCGTACCGAACTCCAGGCGCAAGGATATGTTCGTCTGAATGGCATCAGGCCTAACATGGCCCGCCACCACTCCAGATTGCAAATCCCTGACCCCCGTCGCTCCAATATTGCATTACCCCGGAGAGAGATGGACCGCCAGCGGTTTTTGACGCCATCACCAGGCATCAAAGGGGTCCAATTGGCAAGGCCTTACGCAATAAGTGTTGGCACTCTGGAGAAACTGCATTGGATCGATTCGAATAACTTCGCCGCAAACTAAACAAAACCACTATGGTCGGCATTTGAAATTGGACCGTTTTTCAGTGCTGCCGCGTCGAAGACGTTGTCACTGACAGGCATTGCTTAATGCTGATCAAATAGTTGTGGCTTGACAAATGAAGTTCTGGCTGCGGCGACTAAATCGACAACCCTCGCCTGCGTTTTCCTGCAGTCCGGCTCTTGGTGCCGCCAAGCACGTTGTCGTTTCGACTCGGAATCAACCCGTCATTCGAGGAGACCAACTCTCGCGAATTTCGCGACCTCCGGGCGAAGAGGTCCGAGATAAGTTGTATCGAACTGCGGTGGGACGTAGCCGCGCTGGAAAATTGACCGATGTTCTTCGTCGAATGTGGAAAACGGAACCTTACCTGAGGTCGCAACACCGCCATGGACCTGATGAAATGTCATGTCCGACAACAAGCAAATGTTCTTGGCCGCGGGGCGTTCAACATATCGTGCAAAAATCTCCAGATTCGCCAGACCTGCGCCTGGAGAAACAAAGCCGGTGTGATAGCCACCGACGGCATCCAGGAGACGGCGGGACATCGAGAAGGCATTGCTCTCCTGAATCGGATGCCAGAAGCCCCTGTAAGAAGACCCAGCAAACACCGAGATATCATAGAGGGCCGACGGCTTCGCAGGCCAGCCGCTATCGGCGATGAGCCTGTCCTCCACATCTTGATTGTACCCCTGGGTCGTCGAGGTCATCTGCACGCTCGGGCCTAGATGGCAGGCAAGCGTGTAGACAAATGCATCCGCACACATTGCATGTGCCCTCAACGTGTTCGCGATTAACTGGTCCGAGAAGATACGCGCCCCATCGATCGCAAAGAGAACATGAGTGCCTCTGGCCACGTGTTTTGCTGCCCAATTGAGCGCAAAGACGGGCGACGGCTGGGGGTTGGGCACCGTCACAATCTGGGGCGCCGGCGAGAAATCCAGGCCGTCTGGCAATGTGAACGGAGGCGTGGAGCCATTGTCCACCACAATAACTTCGTAGTCCTGCGACGTGACGTTCTTTTGATAGGGACCGCAAGCGGACAGGATCGTACGCGGAGCCTCCCGAGCCATATTGTGGATGCAGATGATCACCGACAAGAACGGTCGGCGCTCTCTCGAGAAGAATCTCATACCCTTCGCAGATATCCATTGGGATTGTAGGTCATGTTTCGGCCGAACATATCGCAGTACGCGGCGTCTATCTCGAAAGACCCAGGCCTCCTTGCCAGAAATTCGGCAATCGCCCTGTTAGGTCCGCCTTGATAGCGTGCTGACAACCCAAGCTCATCGAGCACACCATCCTCCATGACAAGATACTCGCCGGTGCGGAGGTGCTCTTCAAAAAAATCCAAAACCGATGTGCATACGGCAAAACTGTGAGCCGAATCTTCGACGACCAGCCAAGGCCGGGGCAGGTCAAAAAGCCTGTGCTCACGAAACAGTGGCTCCAGATCAGCCGCATCGCCCTTGAGAAAGCGAACCCCTTCTAAAGCGGACAAGCCTGGCGGATCGAGATCGACCGAGACAATCTGAGCCGGAATATCCATCGCACGGCACATGTCGCGGAACAGCAGGGCGCTCCCTCCGTGTTTCGATCCCAGTTCAAAGATCGATGCAGGTTGCTGCTCGCCAAGCAACCGCAAGTAGATCGCAATATCTATTGGGCTTTTTAGGCAGGGGATGTTGCGATAGCGATAGTTCATTGTCCCCGCTTGGTAACTGAAGAGGTCGGCGCGAGTTAAGCCCGTTTCGTAACCACGCTTTGAACGCCGCCGCTCGCTCAATCGCTCAAGATCAGTTTCCAAAAACGCCGTTGAGCGCGGTGCAACACTGCGTGCGATCTCCTCAGCCGTCTCAAGTTGATAGTCGCCGGCCAAGATGGCGGCTTCGATATCGCCATAGGCCTCCGCCAAGGTGGTGTCGCTTGGCCTCAATCCGGAAACGATACACAGCCCTTTCATCTCGATGTCGTATGTTTCCACGACCAAGTCCGGTCGGAACTTCCGCAATATCATCACCAGCTTGTAGATATCGCCGGTCCAGATTTGAGTGTCCCGTTCGCGTTTCGCATGAGCAATGTCGCGCGGCAGTACGTCGTCGATCACGATGACGCCTTGAGCATGACTGGTGCGCTCGCAATTGATGAAATCGCGCAACGCGAATTCGGCGCTGTGCATGCCATCTATGAAGGCAAGATCGACCGGGCCACCCATGAGCGAAACGACGTCACGCCTGAAGAATTCGTCACTTGTCTCGGCAAACAATCTGGTCGGCGCCTTCAGCGGCACCCGGATCTCATAGTCGGGATCAACGCCGATTGACGGCGCTGCCGACAGTGCCAGGCTGTGGCCGAAACGACATCCAATTTCGAGATAGCTTCTGGGCCGCAATATCCCGTGGATCACCGAGAGAGCTTCGATATAGTCCATCACCCCGCCTTGCGGAACCAAACGCCTGTCCAATCGACCTTATGCATCATCGGAAGATCGTTCGACTTGCGCGCAAAATAATCCGCAACTGCAAGACGGCATTGTTCTATCGCATAGTCGTCGATAATCACGATCCCGCCTGGAGAAACTTTGTCGTAGAGCGCTTCGAGTGAGTCCATCGTCGACTCATAAAGATCGCCGTCAAGGCGCAGCAGCGCAATCTCATCCGTTTGCAGTCGTGGCAGGGTATCCTTGAACCAACCCTTTGCAAACACGACAGCTTCGGAAGCCAGCCCATAAACCGCAAAATTCTCGCGAACAGTTTCATCATCGACCGCGAGCTCCGGATAGACCGCTTTGCTCAGATCAAGCCCCATATCCTGGGCCAGGCTCGGAGCAGGCAATCCCTGAAAACTGTCCGCGACGAATATCCGCCGCTTTTCGGCTGGATTTACTTTCAAGTACCCTGCCATAAAAATACAACTGCCGCCGCGCCAGACGCCGCACTCGACAAAATCTCCGACAACACCATCGCGAACCACTGTGTCGAGACACTCGTGGAGCATATCCAAGCGCGCGCGCCCGATCATCGTGTGGGAATACCCGGCGTTGCGGATATCGCGGCCGAAGAACCTGCCATTGGTGCGTCCCGCGACCATCTCGGCATAGGCGTCTGCCCGCTCGTGGCGGATATCGTGCAGAATCCGGGCATCAAACACCTCGGAGCCGGCAATGCAGTTGCGCAGATAGATGATGCGAAGCTCGTTATCGAGATAGACGCAATTGAGCAGCGATCGCTTCAAGAGATCGAGATAAAGGCTACTGTAGTCCGTCATGTGCCTTCCCGCTCGCCTTCATCGAAGGCCTCCATAGTTATCTACCGCACTGCACCAGGCCGAATGAAGCAGCGCAACCAGTCGCAAACCGTTCAATTGACATTTCGCGGTGACAGGGCATGGAACGGTCCGCTCTAAACGCACAAAACTAATCGGACGACTGGCCGATCCGTTGGTAGTTTCGCCACGAAGCAAAATGCCTTGACCGCTACACCGCGACCATGACCATGACCATGGCGATGTCCTGTACCATGATGATAGCGCGCCGCATCTTCGGTCGGAGGCTCGATACGGCTTCTACGTATGAGGTCATTGGGTCGTACCGAACTCCAGGCGCAAGGATATGACCGTCTGAATGGCGCCGGACAAAACACCGCCCGCCTCCACCCCAGATTGCAAATCCCTGACCCCCGTCACTCCACTATTGCATTACCCCGGAGGGAGATGGACCGCCAGCGGTTTTTGCCCGAACGCGCAGTTGTACTCCGATGATTTCTTGTGCATCGCGACAACAACTCGGGCGGAGCCACTGGTCGTCCCGATGATGACCGCGGCGGTGCAACAGATGCCGCTAATAAAAGCCTCACGATCCTGATCCGGCTTCATTAAGCCGCAGCGTGTTGCCATAAGCCTGTCGTAGTGATTATGAAGGACCGCTTGGTGGTCGTGTGGGTGTGGGAAACGAAGCTCCAGAACAATAATTTTGGCAACCACGACGATGATTTCGGCACTGAACGGCGCGCTCGACGATATCTTCAGGGCCATGAAGCTGCGGCGGGTTTGGATTGCGCTGGCGCAGGAGGATATCGGCGACCAGCATCGGCGCACGACGCTCGGACCGCTCTGGCTTCTGGTCAACTATCTGGCCTTTGTCGGCACCTTCGTCTTCGTGTTCCAGCCGGCGGGCAAGGACGCAGCTGGTTATTCCGCTTATGTCGCCATCGGCCTGATGGTCTGGTTCTACCTGATGGAGGTCATCTCGCTCAGCGTGCCGCTGTTCAAGCGCGAGGAAAGCTTCATCGAAGGCACGACGCTGCCGCTCTTCGTCTACGTGATGCGGCTGACCGTTCAATCGGCGATCCGGGCCGGCTATGCGGTTGCGGGATGCGTCGTCATCCTGCTGATCAGCGGCCCGGCGCTGACGCCGGCCTGGCTGTGGTCGCTTGCGGGGCTCCTGCTCATCCTTCTGGCCACGCCGGCTCTCATCACAGTCTTCGCGTTTACCGGCGCGTTCTTTCCAGACAGCGAATTCATCGTCGGCAACCTGATGCGGGTCGGCATGTTCCTCACTCCGGTGTTCTGGATGTACAACGGGCAAGGTGGCGTTCAGGAATATGCCTACCACTGGAACCCCTTCACCTATTTCCTGGACGTGGCGCGCATTCCAATCCTAGCCAACGAATTCCCGGCGAATGCCTTCAGCGTCACCGGGCTTGTGGCCCTGGCTGTTTGGGCGATTGCCTTAGTGCTGCTCGGCAGATATCGCCGGCAAGTCGTCTTCATGATCTGAGCACACGATGGTTTCCATAAAGCTGGATAACGTCAGCCTGGTCTACAAGCTGCACGAAAAGCTGACGCTTTCAGCGCCCGACCGGCGGCTGAGTGAAACCGGCGGCAGGATTGGAGGCTCGGGACGAAAGCAGTTCGTGCAAGCCCTCGACAGCATCAGCTTCGAACTGAAGGCCGGCGACCGGCTTGGCCTTGTCGGCCCGAACGGAGCCGGCAAGACAACCTTGCTGAAGGTCCTCTACGGTATCTACGACCCCTCCGGCGGAACCGTGGCAATCGAGGGCAAGGTGGACGCCCTGTTCAACATCAACATCGGATTTCGCCGCGAGGCGACCGGTCGCAGGAACATCGTCCTGCGCGGACTGATCAACGGATGGTCCGAAGCCGAGATCGAAGAGAAAATGGAGGACATCATCGCCTTCAGCGAACTCGGCGATTTCATCGACCTGCCGTTCAAGGCCTACAGCCAAGGCATGGCTGCCAGGCTCGCCTTTTCAGTGGCGACAGCGCTCGAGCCTGAAATTCTGCTGATGGACGAATGGATCGGAGCCGGCGATGCCTCGTTCCAGGAGAAGGCCAAAAGACGCATGGACGAACTGGCCGAGAAGGCCGGCATTATCGTTCTGGCCAGCCACAGCGAGAGCCTCATTCAGAGTGTGTGCACGAAGCGGCTGACGTTAAGGGGCGGACGGGTCGAGTCGATTGCGATAGAGGCTGCGCACGCCGAAGCGGTCGCGGGCTCAAGCTTCTAGCGTCACCGAAGTAATGGAGGCCAGTCTGTTGCAGAGACACCAGAATCCCAATATTTATCCTAATTCAGTGGCCCTGCCGTTCCATTGTCTCGGCGATACAAAACTTTCTTCTGCGTTGCGTTAGCAACAGCTGAACTTACCGACTGTTCTGGATCATCTGCCGGAAAGAATATGATACACTGTTGAGCTGACGATGACGAAAACCAAAGCCATTCCAATGAATGATCTGAAGCGCCTGTATCAGCGCTACCAGGCCGAGATCGAGCGCGAGGTGGCAAACACTTTGCGTTCGGGGTGGTGGCTCAATGGGGCAGCAGGCAAGAAATTTGCCGCCAATTTTGCTAGGTTCGTCGGGGTGTCCGACTGCGTTCTCGTTGCAAATGGCACGGACGCTCTTGAGTTGGCTCTGGCAGCGGTCGCAGGGCTCGGCGAAGCGCGCAAACGCGAAGTCATCACGACAGCTAATGCCGGAGGCTATACTAGCTGCGCCTGCTGGCACAACGATCTCATTCCGCATTATGTAGACATCGATCCAGCCAGCCAACTCGTAAGCGTCCAGGCGCTGCTGAGGGCAGCCAGCGCCGACACCGCCGCGATCGTTGTAACGCATCTGTACGGAGGTGTCGTCGATGTTCGCGCTATCCGTTCAGGACTTGCTGAGGCCGGACTCTCACACATTCCGATCATTGAGGATTGTGCACAGGCGCATGGGGCACGCATCGGTGGCGAAGTGGCCGGATCACTCGGAGACGTAGCAACTTTCAGCTTTTACCCAACCAAGAATCTCGGTGCGATGGGTGACAGCGGGGCCATCCTCACCTCCAACGAAACGCTCGCCCGATATGTGCGGCAGCTACAACAATATGGCTGGAGCTCAAAATACCATGTCGGCTTGCCAGGTGGTCGAAACTCCCGAATGGATGAGGTGCAAGCTGCGATATTGGACATCCTCCTTCCGGACCTGGAGACGCGCAACGCGCAGCGGCGCGCAACACTGCTCCGTTTCAAGTCAGCGGCCGGCCGGCGCGTAAAATTCATCGACGGAGGTGACGGCGCGGTTGCGCACCTTGCGGTCGCGCTGTGCGATAAGCGGGACGCGTTCAGAGAGTTCATGAAGGAGCGCGGTGTCGATACAGACATCCACTACCCTGTCCTCGACTGCGACCAGGTTGGCTGGTCAAATTTGCCCATGAAGGGCATCGAGTATCTCGCGGGATCTAGAGCGAGCGTCGGCCGTATTTGCTCCATTCCCTGCTATCCGGACATGACCAGCGACGAAATAGAACAGGTGTGTGGAGCCCTCGCGATTTGGGAGACAATGTGACAGCACGCTCGATTGTTTTTCCAATCTATCGCAACGAGGAGAACATTCCTTCTCTGTTGCAAACCGTTGCCGACTTTCATGCCCGATACCAGGGTGAAATCGAATTTGTGTTCGTCATAGATGGGTCTCCTGATGATTCCGGCTCCTTGCTCGTCGCAGGGTTGAGCGGCTCCGGATGTAACTACAAGATCATCTTTCACAGTCGGAATTTCGGCTCCTTCACGGCCATTCGGACTGGGCTTGAGCATGCATCGGGCGAGCACGTAGCTGCAATGGCCGCTGACCTTCAGGAGCCACCGGATCTCATAGTTCAATTCTTCTCGATATTGGAGAGAGACTCAGCGGATGTCGTCTTTGGCCGGAGAGCCGGTCGCGACGATCCCCTCATGACCCGATTTCTGTCACAGACATTTTGGGCAGCATACCGCCGGCTGGTTCTGCCCAGCATGCCTAGCGGCGGCGTCGACATTTTTGCCTGCAACAAACAAGTGCTGGAGGTGATCCTGTCGATCGAGGAGCCGAACAGTTCGCTTGTGGTACAGCTCTTTTGGGTGGGCTTCCGCCGCGAGTTTGTATCCTATCGGCGTCGTGAGCGAGAGCATGGGAAAAGTGCCTGGGGCATAGGCCGCCGGCTCAGATATATGATGGACTCCATCTTCTCATTTTCTGACTTTCCGATTGTCCTTACACTCTGGGTTGGAATTGCGGGTTGCGTCCTCAGCCTTATATTTGCGGCTGTCACGGTTATTGCCCGTCTTCTTGGTAGGATCGACCCTGCAGGCTACACGACATTGGTGTTGCTGATCGTTGGTTTTGGATCAGCCATCCTTGCGGTCCAAGGTATTCTAGGCTGCTACCTATGGCGTGCGGTAGAAAACACCAAATCGCGCCCGCTACGAATCATAAGCCGCGTCGTGGACGGGACTTTGAAATGAACGACAGATCATTCTTTGTCCATGATCGCGGCATTTGCGAAAGCACACGTGTCGGTGGCGGCACGAGGATATGGGCATTCGCTCATGTGCTTCCCGGCGCAGTAATCGGAGCGAACTGCAATATCTGCGACCATGTCTTCATAGAGAACGACGTGACGGTCGGTGACGATGTTACCATAAAAAGCGGCGTTCAGTTGTGGGACGGCGTTCGTTTAGGCGACCGTGTGTTTGTCGGTCCGAACGCCGCGTTTACCAACGACCGTTTCCCGCGCTCGAAACATTATCCCGAGACGTTTCTCCGAACGATCGTTGAGGATGGCGCCTCGATCGGTGCTAACGCAACAATCTTGCCGGGAATAACCATCGGTCGCGAAGCGATGATTGGCGCTGGAGCCGTGGTAACCAAAAATGTCCCAGCCCACGCGGTGGTAGTTGGAAATCCCGCGGTCATAGTCGGCTATCAGACGCGGCCGCACGTCGAACCTTTGATGACGCAAGCGATGCCCGGTGCGGCCGGTGATAGGATGCCGCTTGGCGTGGGCGGATGCGAGCTTTGGCGCCTGCCACACTTTAGCGACCTGCGAGGGGAACTCGCTCCTCTTGAATTTGGAGATGACCTGCCTTTCAAGCCATCGCGGTCCTTCCTCGTATACCGCGTTCCATCTGACAAGGTCAGGGGTGAGCATGCACACCGCCAATGCCATCAGTTCCTGATCGCCGCGCATGGCGGCCTGTCGGTCGTTGTCGACGATGGTCACGGCAGAAAAGAGGTGCCGTTGGAAGACCCCTCGATCGGACTTTACCTGCCGCCCGGGGTCTGGGGCATTCAGTACAAGTTCCAGCCAGACACGGCACTGTTGGTCTTGGCTTCGCATCCATACGATGCGAGCGACTATATCAGGAACTATTCGGATTTCCTGGCTGCGGTCAAATCTGATGACCATCGATAGGATTGGTCCGGACGCGATCCGCTTTCTCGTGGCCGGAGGACTGAACACCGTGCTCACGAGTGCTGTCTACTTCGCTGGGCTGACCGTGCTCCCGCCAGTTGTCTCCTATACGATTGCCTGGCTGGTAGGCCTTGCATTCGTGATGGTGTTCTACCCCGAACGGGTCTTTCCCGGAGGGCGTACAGGCTTAGCGGACCGGCTAGCTGTCGGCGGTTCGATCGCTGCGGTTTTTGTAGCCGGGTTAGCAACCCTTCACCTTCTCGAACGAGCGCTGCAAAGCCGAACAGTGGCGTTCTTTGCAACGCTAGCCATCACGACGATCCTCAACTTCTTGGTTTCTCGATGGATACTCCGCAGACAACGCTGATACGTCCCGCCACGATCAAAGCGGCTATCAATCTCTTTGCGATCTTTGTCGCACTGTACTTTTCCGAGCTAGCCTCCTTTTCGCTATCCATTGACGAAGAGGTCGCAGCCTTCAGAACGGATGCCTCAATCTGGATCGCCCAAGGGCGTTGGGGCGCGTATCTTGTCGAGACGTTTCTCATACCTCATCCGGTAATGCCTTTCTTGCCGCCGGCTGTCTTTGGCGTCGGTTGCGTTACCGCCTACCTGCTGGTTATGGACGCCATCGGCAAGCACGAACTCTCCATCGCCGAATATGCGTGTTTCACGATCTTCTGCGCCTTTCCGACCTGGTTCTTCCTTGTCGAGTTCTATTCCAATATTGGTGCGGTCGGGATCGGTTTAGCAGCCGCCACCCTTGCGGTTTGGCTTATCAGCAAGAAGGATCCTCCGGTAGCAAGTTCGCGTTTCCTCGCTGCGATTGCGGCCGGTGGTTTTGCGATCTCTATCTACCAGAGTTTCGTCCCTGCAATCCTAGTTTTGGGTATCGCCTTCTCGGTTCTACAGACAAGGGTCAGCACCAAAATGTCGCTGCCAAAGCACTTGATTCGCGTGGCCGTCCTTTTGGCCGGCTCTGCGGTTTTCTATGTTGTTGGCAATGCAATTTTCAAGTCATTCACTTCCCAAAGAAGCGAGTATTTCGAGTCACTTTTCCAGCCGGCATTTTTATTCCAACATCCGATAGTGGTGATTGGCCGGATACTGGAAGCAGTAAGAGGGGCGTTTGGCCTGGACCATGACACCTATGGCGTTGTTTTGTGGACGATTCCGGTGCTGCTGATCTTCGGCGGGTGGACGCTTCTCAAAGAGTCCCCTCGCGCGAATTTGCCGCTGTTGGCGATCGCCCTCGTGTCGCTGACCGTCCCTTTCGGCGTTCATTTTTTGGCTGCAGGTAGTATGCCTGTGAGAAGTCTCATAGGCTTGCCAATAGCTGTTTGGCTTTTTGTCTACCTTGCATTGACGAGCAGGAACGCCAGGATCAGAACCATCTCGGCGATCTTGCTCGGAGTGGCAGCGTTCCAAATCCTGATGATACAAAACTACCGTCAGGCGTCCAGTTCTCTTGTCGACAAGCACGACACGCTTGTGGCCGCCGCAATCTACGACAGGCTGACTATGACAGAGGGCTATGATGCGAGGCGCACCTACGCGCTAAGCGTGTTCGGCGGGCTGCCATTCGCTACCAATTATCCCAGGCCCCCCAGTTCAACAGTCGGATATTCGTTTTTCGAATGGGACGGCGGCAATCCCTGGCGCATCGCTTACTACATGAGATTGCTGGGCTATTCAAATCTAAACGGCTCGACGGACCAGCAAGCCGATCAAACGATCGTCCGGCTTTCGACAATGCCCGTATGGCCTGCGCCAGGCAGCGTGGAAATCGAAGGCGACGTTGCATTGATCAGGCTTGGTGACCAACCGAGCGTTGCCAATCAACAGGCGCTCGCGAGGGCGGTCAATCACTGAGGGCGCATGACAAACCTCATCGCATCTGACGCTGCGTTTGATTGAGAACGAGCGATCTCGGCATCCGTCATTCCAAACGGAACTTCGGACATCTCAGTTCTCTGTGCTGCGTCTACTGAGGTAACGCCTCTTAAATTAAATAATCGCTAAATATCTCTTGAGATACACCAATAAAAATACAGTCAACGGAGGCCTTATCGAAAGTGTTTTCCAATCTTCCTCGGCTGACTATTATCCAACACCTGCTACACGGTCGCATGATTTCAGACAAGGCAAGAAGAGGAGCGGTCGGCATGTTTTCCGTAGCCATCCCCCACTTGAACGCAGCGGAGCGCGCTGTCGCTGACGGTTGCACCTTCGAAGAGGCTCTCGTTCTCCTGCGCCGAATGAGCTTGGATGACTTCGGTCTCTTCATGATCTCCTTGCCTAACAAGGACTATCCCGGCCTGTCACGCCTTCTGCCCGCGATGGCCAGCGCGGAAGTGCAGAAGACCTGGACTGGGGCATCTGGCCACGATCTGTTTAGGCAGACCTCGGCATTTGCGCGTCAGTTGGAGAACAACTTCACAAGATATAAGAAGGCGCCGCTAGCCGGCTCCGACATCCTCGATTTTGGGTGCGGCTATGGCCGCATCCTTCGCATGATGTATTACTATAGCGATCCGGCCAACATCTGGGGTGTCGACGCTTGGGACAAGTCTCTCAATCTATGTCGAGAGGCACGCCTGCCCGGAAGGTTTGCTCAATCGGAGCGAATACCCTCTAACCTGCCCGTGGGTGACCAAAAGTTCGATTTGATCTTCGCTTTTTCGGTGTTCACACATCTTGCTCCGCAAACCGCCCGAGCTTGCCTCACAGCGCTTCGAAAACATGTCAAACCTGACGGTTTGTTTGTCGCGACCATTCGACCTATTGAGTTCTGGCCATTCATTGACGGAATTCGGAAGACCTCACTCGCTCCAAAGATGGTGTCGGAGCACCGACGCAATGGATACGCGTATCTTCCTCACGGCGGCCCGGATGGCGCAACGTACGGCGACCTCTCGTGCGAGATAAACTTCTTGAGTGGAAACGGCTGGAAAATAGTAGGGCAAGATCGATCGATACTTGACCCCTTTCAGGTGTCGGTCATACTTATCCCCGATTAGGATAATTTTGTGTAAGATAGTATGATTTTTTATTTATATTGGGGATTTTGCATTCCCAATGCGACTGCCTGTGGCGAGATACCAGCGCTCTCCATAGGCCATTCTACGGACTGGCGGTAGCCGAAGAGCCATCTGTATCGGATTTTATCGCGATTTGCGGTGAGTTACCGACGTTAGGGCTTTTTTGGTTGCGTCGCGAACGATAAGTTCCCGTCAGAAGCGGGGGCGCTGGGATGGATCAGAGGTTTAGGGCTACATGCCCAATTTGCTTGGTGGAGCGAACCTTCACCGCGCCTGATGATTATGCCAGTTGCAGAGACGGGCTCAAGGCGATCGATTGCCCCCTCAATGATTGTGTCACCCGTGAGCGAGCGGCAGCTGCGGCGCTATTTTCGATTTTCTCGACACAGGAACTTAAGGCGCTTCGGGTTCATGAGGCCGCGCCTGGTGGGCGGGGCCTGTCACTTTGGCTTTGGTACAACGCCGATGAAAGGGTCTTCTCAGGTTACTATCCCGACAGACCCTTTGGCACGATGGTCGGGCATATCAGAAACGAGAATTTGGAGGCGCAAACCTTTGAGGACAGGCGCTTCGACCTGGTAATACATCTGGACGTAATGGAGCACCTGTTTGAACCGTTCAAAGCCCTGACGGAGATTTTTCGGACACTGGACTTTGGCGGTGTATGCATTTTTACCGCGCCGACCTATCCCGAGCGAACCGAGTCGCAGCAGGTCGCGTTCCGATCCCCGGACGGTGTCCGAACAATCGGTGAGCCAGAATATCATGGGAACCCGCAGGATACAGCGGGCTCGCTGGTTACTTGGCGCTATGGATACGATCTTCCATTGCTCATCCAGAGGCGAACGGGATTCGATGTTGAGGTGAGAAGGATCCAATCGAAAGAAATCGCGGTGCTCGGGCCCATGACCGAAGTTTACATCCTGAGGAAGCCCAAGGGACGTCCCGATGATCGACTCGCGAGCTGACGGCGCCAGCGCCACGACATTGTCAGGCCACCGCGTTGATGCACGTCTCCGCCACGGCCCCTTCTGGAATGACTTCGAGTAGGCGACTATAGTCATGAAGATCATCCTTCACATAGGCGTTCATAAGACCGGCACGAGCGCGCTTCAGGCTTTTTTGCATCGAAACGCTGCTTTGCTCTTGGAACACGGCGTCTTCTACAAGCCAACCACTTCGGACTGGCCAAATCACAATCCGCTCGTTGCCGCGTTCTTGCCGGAATCTGTCGATGATGGGCTCGAAAGATTAGCAAGAACTATTGAAGCGGCCGACAACAATACCCTGTTGATCAGCTCGGAGATGCTATGCGGCCACAGCGTTGATCTGGAGCGGTTTCTCTTCGGGCTCGAAGGTCACGATCTCCGGGTGTTCGCCTATATTCGCCATCCGGCCGATATCGTCGTCTCGGCCTTCAACGAATTGGTTCGTCATCGCGTCTCACATTGGACAAGGCCGCTGAACGAAGAGCCGTTCGCATATGATCCATCGCAGATGGACGTGCTTCGACGCTGGTTGAAGGTGCCAAACATCACTCTGGCGCCATACGACCGGCCGCAATGGGCTGGTGGGTCGATCTTCAACGACTTCCTTGGCATGATCGGAGTGCCCTGTGACGGTTTCGACTTCAGCCAAACCGGCGGGAATGAATCGCTGCCCTACCCTTTGATCGAAGCGTTGAGGAATGTAAACGTAGCCAGCCCCTCAGCCGATCAACACCGGATGCTTGTCGAGCTTTTCCGGACAATCCAATGCGAGCCGGGAGAGTACCCGCTGACACAGAGAAACGTTGCCAAGTGCGTCGAGCGGATGCGTTTGGTATTACCCATCTACCGGCCTCATTTCCGTGCCGGCTTCGACGAAAGGTACCTTCTCGAACCGCGGCACGCGCACAACGATCGATGGTTTTCGAACCTCGCGAGGACGGGCGGATCGCTTGTGAGGAAAGCCACGCGCCTCTTTCCGGTGTATGGCGCAGGCTCTCCATAGCAAACTGACGTAGGCAGGCTACCAACCAGCACAAGCCTTGACTGCCATGCCAGCGGCCTTACCGCCCTTCTCGCCAGCGATAGGTAAGGCTTATACCCTCGTCCAGCACATAGGCTGGCCTCCAACCTAAGTTACTCTCGATCTTGCTAATATCGAGCACATTCCGGCGAACATCCACGCCTCGGGCCGGTGCATAGACCAGTTTCGCCGGCGCATCGAGAATCCTCGATATTCTCGATACCAACTCGATCACGCTCGTTCCCGCTCCCGAACCGACATTGTAAATCTCCCCCCATTTTCCTCTCTGCCCAAGCAAAGCCAACGCTTCGGTGACATCATCGATGTAAACGAAGTCACGAATGTTTTGCCCGTCGCCCCAGATTTCGATCGGTGTTCCGCTGGCTACTCTCTCGAACAATGCCGCAATCAGCCCTTGTCCCTTCGCTGCGGATTGATGGGGTCCAAAAGGGTTCGATATCCTGGCGATCACATAATCGGTACCATGCAGTGCCCCATAAAGACTGAAGTATCGCTCGATTGCCAGCTTGACCGTGCCATAGGACGAAATCGGCACAGTCGGATGCTCCTCCGAAATCCGCGTGGCATCCGTCTGACCGTAGACGGTTCCGCCCGAAGATGAAAAAACCCAGCGACAATCCAGGCCCTTGGTTGCTTCCAATAAGCCAACGGTCGCCATGAGATTGGTGGCTATCTCGGCGACGGCCTCGTCGGTCGCGGCCGTCGGGCGCGTCGAGCTAACCAGGTGAAAGACAATTGCCCCTTCCATCGCCTCCAGAAGTTCGCCCGGCGGAGAAGCCAGATCGCCGAGGATGACTCGACTCCCGATTGGCCAATGATCGGACATCTTACGCGCAAAGCAGGTCAGATCGAATCCTTGTTCGGCGCTCCTTCGCGCGAGATTGATCCCGATGAAGCCTGAAGCGCCAAGGATGACCACCTTTTTCCGGGGATCGGACCGCGGCCGGAGCCCTTGTGTCATGCCGCGTCCGCGTCGTGGATGCCGAGATGGATGCGGACGTGCTGTAGCCAGGCGTCCGCCTTTCGACGTGTCTCAGCGGTAGTTGCGACGAGCGAACGCGCGAACTCTTGCATCCGCCGCACCTCATCCAAATGGGTAGCGGCGGCTGAGCCCTCCGTTACGCTCTTCAAATGGCGGCGGTGAGAATTGAGACGCTTTGCGCTAAACTTGATTTTCCCTTGCAACAAAACCCGCAAATAAACGAGCCAGTCACCCGCCACATGGTAGTCAAACAATTCCTCACCGAGACCGGTAACCGCGCTGGCTATAGCAGACCGGCGGAATAGGGCGGCACTGACGTTCGGAATGGTGTTCTTGACAGCCATTGCATCGCTAATTTCTTCGGCGCCATCCCGTACGTAGTCCGATGACCACTTATCCGAGATATCGCTGGTGTAGCCTATGTAATCCTCCGCGAGCACATCCCCCTTACCATCCACCTGGCGTGATTGGCTGAAGGCGACAACAACCGAGGGGTCGTCAAAGGCAGGTGTGAGCTCGTGAAGGAAGTCAGGAGCCGCAAAATCGTCCGCCTCGGCAATCCAGACGACATCGCCTCGGCATCGCTCGATCCCCTTCGCCCATTGCCGAAACACCGAACCGGAATTGTGGTCGTTGACAACCAGCTCGCTATCGAGGCTCGGGTTCTGCGCCAGGAACGTTTGGACGGCCTCAACACTTCCATCGGTCGAGCCATCGTCAAGCACGATGAGCTCATAGATCGGGTATGTCTGGCCGGCGATGCTGTTCAGCCGCTCGGCGAGATGATGCGCATAGTTGTAGTTGGGGACCATAACCGACACGCGCTGAAACCCGGTCGCATAATGGAGCAGGTCCAGGAGATACTGGCGCATAGATCCCACAGCACCGGTATTTGCGTGGATAGGGCCGGCCAGCACCTCGCCAACCTTGGCGGCGAAATCGTTGGCGTCCAGATTCTGCGCGAGACGCCCACCAAACTCAACGATGAAATCCGCGGCGCCGGTGGTACCCTCAAAGGCGACGACCGGCACTCCAACCTCGGCAGCCTCCAAGACAACGTTCGGAAATGGATCCTCGCGTGAAGTTAGTGCATAAACGGACGCGCCTGCATAATACGCCATCGGCTCTTGAACGAAGCCAACAAATCTTACTCGCTCTGCCAGATTTCGCTTTTCGAGAGAGGCCATGATCTTCTCTTCCATGCCGGCATCGAAGTGACCAATCCAAATGAAGGCTATGTCGGGATGTGCGCGAAGGACCTCCTGCGCCATGTCGATGAAAATGTCCGGCCCCTTTCGGTGGTCTACGAAAGCCACGGCCAGAACATAGCGCGTATCCGGGGCGAAACCGTGCTGTTCACAGACCAGACGCCGTGCTTCTTCGGCGCGCCCCTTGAAGGGGTTTTTCCGCAATAGACCCTGTGGGCGGATTACCGCCTTGTTGACCGGCTCACCGAGAAACTTCTCAAACCCGGACCGCACAACCGGCGCGGCAAATACGATGCTATCGGAGTGTCGGTTGATGGCCGCTGCGTGCTTCTCGAGATCGTACCGTTGCAAGACTCCCGGCAGCTCATGGACCAAGGCGACCGTCCGAAAGCCTGCTTCCTTCAGTACAGGAACAAGCAGGCCCGACACGGTCGTGTTGACGATGGCGACCTCCGCGCCCGCATTCCGCATCGCCTGGAGTTTCGCCAGCACGGCTTCCCGCGTTTCACTGTCTAGAGCTATGCGGTGAACGGTTGCAACTTCGGCGAACCGGGGCAACAACTGGCCGCCGCCGAGAGCGATCATGTCGACATCGCGGCCCATCGCTCCCAATTCGCGAGCCATCGCAAGAGCCAGATATTGCGCGCCATGCGGATGAGCATCATGGGAAACGACCACGATCCGAGGTCTGGATTTCCGGTTCGTGGCCTCCAGGGCATCGCGGGTCGCCTGCAGATAGGCGAAACCGTTGGCAGCGTCCGGTTCCAGATGCGCGCCTTCTGCCCATTCGTTCCAGGCATTGACAAAGACCAACCGTTCGCTCGGCTCGTCGATGTTCGTGGTTGTGTCGTCAATGGCGTTCTCCAGCCATGCCCGGTAGAGCTGCGGAGTGTTGTTGATGAACACGCCGCCACCATGCTTGCGACGTGCAGTGTTGTCCCAGCCGGGACAAACCGAACGAAAGAGCTTGTAGCTGCGAGGCACATAGTTCTTGCTGCGTTCGGGAAAGACCGACCAGTCATACACGGTCGAGTCAAAATCATCGTTCAAGGGCGTCACCAAATGCGTAACGTTTGGCGGCGCCGACCGGTTCGGCGGGAACTCCACCGAGGCGTCGAACCCGTATTGCTCCGGCGGAACGGATTCAAACGACTGAGTATAGGCCAGGAAAATCTCGCCTATGCCGTTTTCACGGCACCAATGTCGCCAACGTTGAGCGGTTTCCGCCGCTGCCGGGAGCAGGCTGGGACGGTAAACGAGCAGGAGCGGCTTGCCGTCGATGCGAATATAGCGAGGATCGCGAAGATACGGCGCGACCTCGGCAATAAAGGCAATATCATCTTTCGACGAATGGTCTTGGGCGATGAGGATTTCGTGGTCCAGCCCGTCCCACCTACGCGACCAGTTCTCATTTGCCCAGCATAAGCAGAACGGCAGGTCCAGGCTCTGATCGGCGAGCCAATTTTCTAACGGCTTCTCCAACAGCCGCTTGCCCCCGAACCAATAGAAGTAGAAGCAGAAGCCTTCCATGCCGTAGAGCTTGGCGAGTTCAACCTGGCGGCGCTGCACCGCCGCATCGCGCAAATCGTAGTAGCCTAGTTCGTCAGGCTCATGCGGCTGATAGTGGCCGACAAACTGCGGCTGCGCCGGCCTGACATTGGTCCATTCGGTGAAGCCCTCTCCCCACCACTCGTCGTTTTCGGGAATCGGATGGAACTGTGGAAGGTAAAACGCAACAACACGGACGGGCTTTTGCAACAACGGAGGGCCATCGAACCGCGGGATGTAGACGGGTTTGGGGGGTGAGATGGCATCCATCGGGCCATGCGTCGGCCAGCCCCCAGGAGTCGCGCCTAGCGACTGCAAGCTCTTCCAGGCACGATATGCGTTCGTCGACGAAAAGAACGACGGGAACGTGGAAAAGGCTGCGGCCTTCAAACGTTGCTTGGGGCCTGCGGACAAAGGCACCCTGTGCCAGACAGCGCGAGCTTTTTGCGCAAGCTTTCTGCGAGCACTGCCTACCGTGTCCCTCACTCCCCTTATCCCAAGGCCCAAGGCTCTCAACGGGCGTGTCAGGCGCCACGAGGTGCTCGCGTAAACCTCATCCAAGACATCGTGCAGCCGCTTTTCCTCGCCACGGACGTAATCGCGTTCTATCTCCAAACCGGTTGCATGGGCGCGAAGAGCGGCGTTCTCCTGCTCCAGGCCGGCCGCATCGTAGCCCTGCCGACTGAATCGCGCGATCTCGACTTCGCGTTCGCCAATCAACCTGTGCAGTTCAGCCCTTTCTTCGGCCAAACGAGCCTCGCGCTCGTCCCTTTCGGCTCGCCTTTGTCGCGCGGCATCAGTCAAAGTCTCAATTTCGGCTGCACGTTGCTGAGCCAGCACTGCACTGTCGTTTGCGATGCTTCGCAAATCGGCCTCCACCCGCTCGGAGACGTGCTGTCTAGCCTGAAGTTCAGGGAAAAACGCATCGCCGAATATCGGCGAAACCGCGTCAAATTCGGCTCTCACCCTATCAAGTATCGCCAGCGCCCGAATGTCCTGCCCGTCGCCGTGAAGAGTGGTGAACGCGACATGGGCGTCCTTGACCCAGCCGGCGATGCGTTCGTCGGCCAGAAGTTGCGTATTCCCCGCAGCGTAATGCTGGTGTTCACGTGAAAGGTAGGCATCAAGCAGCGCCGCAACGTCGTCCCTTGGCCGTGGCCATTGGATGGCCAGCACATCCGTTATCTTTTCGATTTCAGGTCGCCAGTCCTTCACTAGCGCCTCGTACGAAAGGAAGACACGCGGCTTGCCACGCGTGGCGCGCTCGGCTTCCAGTCCGTGGCGCAGCCATAGGAGGGCGCCAAAACCTGGCGTGAAGCCGTCACGCTTGCCGAGCGAGGCGATAACCGAAAGCGGATTGCGATTAGCCAGCACGTATCGGACGTCGATCTCTACTGACTTCAAGATGTCAGCGTAGAGCGGCGCGAAACGGGAAATCCGCGGTTCCTTCAGTACGAAGAGCGGCGAACCATCGTATTCTTCCTCCAATATCCTTGCTATTTCCGCCCGGTAGAACTGCGCGCGCGGCTTGGCGAGGTTAGCCATGTCGAAGGCGCGCCAGTCGTCCCAGCTACTGCCAGCCTCCACAAGCATCCGGTCATTAATCGTGTTCAATACTGCTGGTTCCCAGTAACCAGTCGCGTTATTGCTATCTTCCGCGATGAGGTTCTTTGGCAATTCAGCTCCGAGCAAGCTTATTACCCTCGTCAGCGCACTCGTGCCCGAACGGTGCATGCCGAGCACCATGATGCATGTGCGCTTTGGCGCGGATGGTTTTGCGGGCATTTGCTTTGCCTTGGCGCGTGCTTTCGATGTTGACTTGGTGGCCACCTCAGGCCCGGCGGGGGCGTTTTCGAGATTCTTGGACGACGAATTTTCGTTCATGCGCTCAATGCCTGTCTCGTCTTACCCCCTACAAGCGTATGCACCACCCTCCCCGTCGCTTCCCGCCACGCCGGCGCCACCCACCCAAACACACCCGCGAACCTCTCGCTGGACAGCCGCGAATTGGCTGGCCGCTTTGCCTTCGTCGGATACTCCGCCGTCGCGATATCGCGCACCCGCGCGTATGGCCCCCCAAGCGTCCGGCTCGTATCCAGGACATGACGGGCGAAGCCACTCCAGTTGGTCTCGCCGGCGCCTGCCACGTGATAGACGCCGAAGGCGGCGAAGCTCCTGTCGTCGCGCAGCCTTGCCGCCGCATGCAGGATCGCATCGGCCAGATCGAGTGCCGATGTCGGGTTTCCCCACTGGTCGGCCACCACCGAGACCTCCTCGCGCTCGCCGGCCAGACGCAGCATGGTCTTGACGAAATTGCGGCCGAAAGGACTGTAGACCCACGCCGTGCGCAGGATGAGGTGGCGGGGATTGGAGGCGGCCACGGCCTGCTCGCCGGCCAGCTTGGAGGCGCCGTAGACGCCGAGCGGCGCGGTCTGGTCCGTCTCGACATAGGCGCCGTCCTTGGTGCCGTCGAAGACGTAGTCGGTCGACAAATGGATGACGGGCACGCCGAGCCGTGCCGCCGCCTCGGCCACCTTGCCAGCGCCTGTGGCATTGACGGCGAAAGCAAGGTCCTTCTCGTCCTCGGCCTGGTCGACAGCGGTGTAGGCCGCGGCCGAAACGACGATGTCGGGCCGTGCCGCTTCGAGCGCGGTGAAGATCGTGTCCGGTCGCGCGAGGTCGAGCGCTGGCCGGCCGACGGGAACGATGTCCACGCCGCCGCGGCCACGCGCGACCTCGATGAGGCTGGCCGCGACCTGGCCTTCGCGTCCGGTGACGGCAATCCTCACGCCGCCCCCTTTCTACTTTCGGCCTTCTTGCCCTCGGGCACCCTGCTTTCGGTTTTTCTGCTTTCGACGGAGCCGTGGCCCAGGCGTTCGCCATTGTAATGGTGCTCGCGGATCGGCGCCCACCACCACCTGTTTTCGAGATACCAGTCGACCGTCCTTGCCAGGCCGCTGTCGAAATCCTCCCGTGGCGCCCAGCCAAGGTCGCGCGCGATCTTGGAGGCGTCGATCGCATAGCGGCGGTCATGGCCGGGACGGTCGTTGACGAAAGCGATCAACTCGCGATGGCTCCTGCCGCCGGCACGCGGCCGCCTGGCGTCGAGAAGGTCGCAGATTGCCTCGACGACGCCGAGATTGGTGCGTTCGGAATTGCCGCCGACATTATAGCTCTCGCCGGGCGATCCCTTGGTCGCGACCAGCTCCAGCGCGCGCGCGTGATCCTCGACGAACAGCCAGTCGCGCACGTTGGCGCCAGCGCCGTAGACCGGCAGCGGCTTCTCGTCGAGCGCGTTGAGGATGACCAGCGGGATCAGCTTCTCCGGGAAATGATAGGGCCCGTAATTGTTCGAGCAATTGGAGAGCACAACCGGCAATCCGTAGGTCTCGTGCCAGGCCCTCACCAGATGGTCGGAGGCAGCCTTGGACGCCGAATAGGGCGAGGACGGCGCGTAAGGCGTCTCCTCGACGAACATGCCGCCGTCGAAAGGCAGGTCGCCGAATACCTCGTCGGTCGAGACGTGGTGGAAGCGGAAGCCGGCCTTGCGGTCCTGCGGCAGGCCGCGCCAGTACTCCAGCGCGGCGTTCAGGATGCGGTAGGTGCCGACGATGTTGGTCTCGATGAAGGCCCCGGGTCCATCGATCGAGCGATCGACATGGCTCTCGGCGGCCAGGTTCATCACGATGTCGATGTCGTCGCGGCGCAATATCTCCAGCACCGCGCGCTCGTCGCAAATGTCGGCCCGCTCGAAGCGGTAGTTATGCGCGTTCTCGATCGGCCGCAGCGAAGCCAGGTTGCCGGCATAGGTGAGCTTGTCGAGATTGGTCACGCGGTAGGCCGGATTGGCGCACAGATGCCGGCATACGGCCGAGCCGATGAAGCCGGCGCCGCCGGTTACCAGGAAGTGCATTGCGCCGTCCCTCCTCACCCGAACACCTCCGCCGCATCGAGCAGGGGCGCCTTGCGATCCTTGTCCGAAAGCAGAAACCCGCCGGGAACCTCCGGCCATTCGATGCCGATCCTGGGATCGTCGAAGCGGATTGAACGGTCATGCTCGGGCGAATAGGTGTCGGTCACCTTGTAGAGCACTTCGGTGTCCGGAACGAGCGTGACGAAGCCGTGCGCGAAGCCTTTCGGCACCAGGATCTGGTTACCCTTATCGGCCGATACCTCCAGCGCCACCCACTTGCCGAAGGTCGGCGACGAGCGGCGGATATCAACGGCGACGTCGAGCAAGCTGCCCTTGACGACACGCAAAAGCTTGTCCTGCGCACGCGGCGGCAGCTGGTAGTGCAGCCCGCGCAAGACGCCGGCCGAGGCGGAATAGGAGTGGTTGTCCTGCACGAAATCGAGGTCGATGCCGGCTTCGGCGAACCGCTCGGCATTCCAGGTCTCGCTGAAATAGCCGCGCGCGTCGCCGTGCCGTTTCGGCACGATCTCCAGAACGCCATCGAGGCCGAGCGGCCTGACCTCAAGCACCGCGTTCCTCCGTCAGGTCGGCGACTCGCTTGCGCAGATAGGCTGCATACTCATTCTTGCCCAAGCGGGCCGCGCGTTCCAGAACCTTGTCGGCGCCGAGCCAGCCCTGTTCGAAGGCGATCTCCTCCGGACATGCGACCTTGATGCCCTGGCGATGCTCTATGGTGCGCACGAAGGAAGCCGCCTCATGCAGGCTGTCATGCGTGCCGGTGTCGAGCCAGGCATAGCCGCGGCCAAGCTGGTGGACCTGCAACTCACCGCGCTCCAGATAGACATTGTTGACGGCCGTGATCTCAAGCTCGCCGCGGGCCGAGGGGCGGATCGTCGAGGCGATGTCGACGACGTTGTTGTCATAGAAATAAAGTCCGGTCACGGCCCAGTTCGATTTAGGCTTCTGCGGCTTTTCCTCGATCGTCAAAGCCTTGCCGGTGGCCTTGTCGAAGGACACGACGCCATACCGTTCGGGGTCGTCGACATGGTAGGCGAACACCGAGGCGCCGCTCTCGCGCCCGGCCGCCACGCGGCAGAGCTGTGAAAGGCCTTCGCCGAAATAGATGTTGTCGCCCAGTATCATCGACACGCTGTCGCTGCCGATGAAGTCGCGGCCGATGATGAAGGCTTCGGCGAGGCCATTGGGATGGGCCTGCTCGGCGTAGGACAACTCCAGGCCGAACTCCGAGCCGTCGCCCAGCAATTCGCGAAAGACCGGCAGGTCGCGCGGCGTTGAAATGACCAGAATCTGGCGAATGCCCGCGAGCATAAGCACGCTCAGCGGATAGTAGATCATCGGCTTGTCGTAGATTGGGAGTACTTGCTTAGATACGGCTAATGTTAGCGGATAAAGACGTGTTCCGCTGCCTCCCGCAAGGATAATTCCTTTCAACAAGCGCTCCCTGAGCTACCGAGACCCCCGCCCCGATTGTCAAGTTGCCTGTGCTTAGGTTTCACGCACTGGCTTGTCAATTGTCCGCCTCGGATTCTTCACCCGCGCCAGCCCTCTCTTTCAGCCGGCATGCGCCGATCTGCGGCAAGCCTTGCACCACCAACGAAAAAGGCCGGCGGGCTCATGCCCACCGGCCTTTGCTTGTCTGATTTCGGATGTCAGGCGCGCTTGAGCAACGCCCATACGGCCGGCACGAGGCTGGCGGCCAGCGCCACCTTGATCAGGTCGCCGACGATGAACGGCACGACGCCGAACTGCCAGGACTTCTCGGGCCCGATGAGCATTGCCAGCCAGGCAAAGCCCATCGCCATCATCACGACCTCGGCGGTGAGCATGGCGCCGAACAGCTTGAACGGATGGCGATCCCAGCCGCGGTCCGCGGCCCAGCCGGCAATTGCCGCCATGACGACGAAGCCGGCGAGATAGCCGCCGGTGGAGCCGAGCATATAGGCAATGCCGAGGCCCTTTTCCGGCGTGCCCTGGAAGACCGGAAAGCCCATGGCGCCCTCAGCGAGGTAGAGGAGAAGGGTGGCGACCGCCAGGCGCATGCCGAAGGCCGAGGCGATCAGCAGGACTGCAAGGGTCTGCAGCGAAATGTCGACCGGACCGAGAACGACCTTGGTCTTGGCCGAAAGCGTGAGCAGGAGGGTTCCGGCAAGCGCCAGGAAGAGCTGCGTGGCGAGCCGGGCGGCGCGCTGGTCGGGCAGCGCGAGAGAAACAAGCGGACGCATCGTGGTTGCAGTTGCCATGGTCTTCCCCATTGTGGCTGATTTGCTGGCTTGTGTTTTCCTATATTGGCTTCCGTGACAGGCGGCAATCATTTTGCCGCACCGCAAAACGGAGCCCGGCATGGGACTTGAATTCGATACACGTTTCGACCCCGCCTACGGCCGGGCAGTACCGGTCGCGCCGGATGTGCTGCGCCTCACCGCGCGCAACCCCAGTCCATTCACCTTTCACGGCACCAACAGCTACCTCGTCGGGCGCGAAACGCTGGCGGTGATCGACCCCGGACCGGACGACGATGAGCATTTCGAGACGCTGCTTGCGGCAATCGGCGGCAGGCCGGTCAGCCACATCTTCGTCAGCCACACCCATCGCGACCATTCGCCCCTGGCGGCGCGCCTCAAGCAGCACACCGGCGCCGCAGTGCTGGCCGAAGGTCCGCATCGGCCGGCGCGGCCACTGCGCATCGGCGAGGTGAACCCGCTCGATGCCAGCGCGGACATGGCATTCATTCCCGATATCGCGCTTGGCGACGATACGCTCACCACGGGCGACGGCTGGGCGATCCGGACGGTGCTGACGCCGGGCCATTGCGCCAACCACGCCGCCTTTGCGCTCGAAGGCACCGGCATCCTGTTTTCGGCCGACCACGTCATGGGCTGGGCGACCTCGATCGTCGCGCCGCCCGACGGCGCAATGGCCGACTACATGGCCTCGCTCGACAAGCTGCTCGAGCGCGACGACCGGCTGCTGCTGCCTGGCCATGGCGGCCCCGTCACGGCGCCGCGCGGTTTCATGCGCGGGCTGAAAGCGCATCGCAAGATGCGCGAGCGGGCAATCCTGGAACGCATCGCGGGCGGCGACCGGACGATCAAGGAGATCGTCGCGGCAATCTATCGCGATACCGACCCGAGGCTGCATGGCGCAGCCGGCCTGTCCGTGCTTGCCCATCTCGAAGATCTGGTGGCGCGCGGCCTGGTGGCCACCGAAGGCGACCCGGCAATCGACGGCATCTTCATGCCGTCATAGGCCATTCGGTAGTTCTAGTCGGCCGGGGCCGCGCCCACCTGGCCGGCAACCTGCTGGTCGAGCTCGCCGAGGAACTCGGTGATGCGGGCGGCATTGTCGCCCAGATCGTAACGGCCATAGCGCGAGGCCGAACGCATGTCGACGACGACCGAATCGCCATCGTTGGTGATACGGATGGCAACGTCGGCCGGCAGCCCGAGCACGAAGCCCTTGGCGACGGCGGTGATCATCACCTGGCTTTGCCCCGTGATGTCGGGATAGGGTTCCGTCAATTGCCAGTCGCGCCGGTCGAGCACGGTTTCCACCGCGTCGACGATCGTCTCGAACGGCAAGTTGTAGGTGCGCCCGCTGACCAGGGGATAGGCGTCGGCCTGAAGGCGCTGCTCGCCCGGCGTCGACGGCGACAGCACGTTCATGTCGCTTGTCCGGTCGCTGGTGTCGAGCGCCGGCGGATTGTCGAGATCGGTCGAGATGTCGCGTAGCGGCGGATAGATCGTCGCCCAGTAAACGGCGACACCGAAGGGCGCAAGCACCAGCACCGCCAGAAGCGCGCCGACGCTGAGATCGCGCCCGCCACGGTCTCCGAAGTGCCAAACGCGCGACAACCCGAGGCCGGCCAGCAACAGCGCGAGCGCCGCCAGCAGCGCGACGATCGCCAGCACCCACAGGAATGGCGGTGTCTCGACGAGATCGAGCCGATAGCCGGCGCAAACCGTCAGCAGGAGGACGAGCGAGAACGCCCCGATCCGTCGCGACCAACCGGCCGCCTTCGACGTGTGCCGTTCAGGTAACTTTGCCATTTTTCGCCATGCTGTCCCGACCCGGGCCGAGACTTAGCGCAGTTCGGCGTTTCGTAAAATCGCCGAACCGCTCTAACCGTTTGTTTTTACGCAAGTCCGGATCGGAAAAACGCCGCGCGCTTTCCTTGAGCTGCTCTAGAGGCTTTTCGCGCGGGCTTGAAGCCGAAAGATCGGGCATTGCCGTCAATCCGTCGGCAGCCGGTAGTCCTTGAACTGCTGGCGCAAGGTGGTCTTCTGGATCTTGCCGGTGGCGGTGTGGGGAATCTCGCCGACGAAGGCGATGTCGTCGGGCATCCACCACTTGGCCACCTTGCCGCTCATGAAGGTCAGGATGTCGGCCTTGCTGGGCTCCCTGCCCGGCTTGCGCACGACGACCAGCAAGGGCCGCTCGCCCCACTTGGAGTGCTGCACGCCGATCGCCGCCGCCTCGGCCACGTCTGGGTGGCCCACTGCGAGATTCTCGAGGTCTATGGTCGATATCCATTCGCCGCCGGACTTGATGACGTCCTTGGCGCGATCGGTGATCTGCATGTAGCCATTGGGGTCGATATGCGCCACGTCCCCGGTGTCGAACCAGCCGTCGGCGTCGAACTGCTCCGAGCCGGCGCCGCCGTAATAGGCACGGGCGACCGCCGGGCCGCGCACCTTGAGATGGCCGAAGGTCTCGCCGTCCCAGGGCAGCGCGTTGTCATCGTCGTCGGTGACCTTCATTTCGACGCCGAAGGGCGCGAAACCCTGCTTGGCCTGGATGTCGAGCCGGGCCTCGCCGGTAAGCGCCTCATAGGCCGGCTTCATGGTGCAGAGCGTGCCGAGCGGCGACATCTCCGTCATGCCCCAGGCATGGACGACCTGAACATCATAATTGTCCTGGAACCTCGCGGCGATGACGCGCGGGCATGACGCGCCGCCGATGACCACCTTGTTGAGGTAGGGCAGTTTCCTGCCGGTGTCCTCCAGATACTGCAGAAGCATCATCCAGACCGTCGGCACGGCGGCGCTGAAGGTCACCTTCTCGGTGTCGAGCAGTTCGTAGATCGAAGCGCCGTCCATCTTGCAGCCGGGCATCACCAGCTTGGCTCCGATCATCGGCGCGCTCTGGCCGAGCCCCCAGGCATTGGCGTGGAACATCGGGACGACTGGGAGAATCACGTCGCGCGTGGATATGCCCATGGCGTCGGGCATGGCGGCCAGCATGGCATGGAGGACATTTGAGCGATGGCTGTAGACCACACCCTTGGGATCGCCTGTCGTGCCTGAGGTGTAGCACATGCCGGCCGCCGTGTTCTCGTCGAAGACTTTCCAGGCAAAGTCGCCGTCGGCCTGGGCCAGCCATTGCTCATATGCGACGGCGTTAGGCAGCGATGTCTCAGGCATATGCGCGGCATCGGTGAGCACGATCACTCGTCGCAGCGACTTGACCGCGCCCGCGATCTTCTCGAGCAACGGCACGAAGGTCAGGTCGACGAAGATCGCCCTGTCCTCGGCATTGTTCATGATCCAGGCGATCTGTTCGGGAAAGAGGCGCGGATTGAGCGTGTGATAGATCGCACCTATCCCCATGATGCCATACCAGGCCTCGATGTGACGGGCCGTGTTCCAGGCGAGCGTAGCGATGCGGTCGCCAAGCCCGAAACCGTCGCGCTCCAACCGTTGCGCCACCTTGAGCGACCGATGATGGATTTCGGCGAAAGTGGTGCGGACGATCGGTCCTTCGATAGACCGCGACACGATCTCCCGGCTGCCATGCTGGCGTTCGGCGTGGTCGATCAGCTTGTGACAGAGCAGCGGCCAGTTCTGCATCAGTCCGAGCATGCGAATCCTCCTCCCCCATTTCGCGCTTTCGCGTCATTGTTCCGCGCATTGTGGAATGATCCGTCGGATTGTCCAGCCACCATAAGTCCAAGACGGTGGACGGAGCGAACGCCTCGCAAAACCCGCCATAATCCGGCCATCGTCGGCGTTAAGTTTCGTTAATGGGCTGGGTGTGATTGGCGACTCGAAGAGGTTCGCATGGACGCGCAGCTTGAAGACAAGACCCTCGAAAGCACACTTGCCGAAAGTCTGGCCGACCTCGAGCCGGACACCAAGACCGTTTCCGACGATGAGTTCGCCGAAGTCGTCGGCGGCGCGATCGATGCCGTCGGCGGAACGCTGCTGTTCAAGATGTGCGTCGGGGACGGCGACGGGGCCCAGCATGTCGCCGCCGCTTGCATCGGCGATGGCGGCAATCGCCAGTTCCTGCTGCTCACTCTGCCGATCTCCGGCGGAGCGCTGAAGGTGGAAACCGCGGCAAGAAGCACCAATCCGGTCGCGGGCATCGCTGCCGCTTACGCCGGCCTCATGGATGCGTTCAAGGCAGCCGCCTGAAAAGCCGGACGACGGACGTTCAATGAATGGTGATCACGCCTCGCGCGGCGCGCGCTTGCGCCATGGAGAGGCTCGACACATCTAAGTCTCCCGCAAAAGGAGACACGCCATTGGACAAGCTCGCCAACCCAGCCCCCGGCTTCCAGCGCAATCCCGACAAGGTAATCACCGTCGAACCCTATCACGGTACAGTCACGGTTCGCTCCGGCGACGCCGTAGTCGCCAGATCGGCCCGCGCCAAGGTTTTGTCGGAGGCGCCTTATGCCGCGGCGTTCTACATTCCCTTCGACGACATCGATTTCGGCAAGCTCGCGAGGACCAGCCACTCGACGCATTGCCCCTACAAGGGCGACGCCAGCTACTGGAGCGTCTCAAAGGCCGGCGAAGGCGGCGAGAACGCGATGTGGGCCTATGAGGCGCCATTCGACGAGATGGCCGAAATCCGTAACCACGGCGCGTTCTACACCAGCAAGGTCACGGTCGAAGCCACGCCGGACTGACTACCGATTCACTCGGTTGTGCCGTTGTTGCCGATGCCTTCCGCATCGTCGAGGCGTACGAAGGTCATGCCCTTCTGCTTCAGCGCCAGCAGGCCCTGGACGACGCCCTCGCCAGCCGCATGGGTAGGCTGGTTGATGTGGGCGATGATGACATCGCCGTCCTTGGCGGCGGCGATGCGGCGGGTGGTTTCCTTCGCGCCAAGCAGCGAGCCGCCGTCGCCGTTGACCGAGAAGCCGGCGATCTTGAAGCCCAGCTTGCGGATCATGGCGATTGCCGACGGGCTGTATTCGGCGGTGGCGCCGCGAAACCATTTGGGCGCCGGGCCGCCTGCCTTGACGAGCGCGGCGGCGCCGGACTCGACTTCGGTCTGGACGGCTTCGGGGCTGCCGGCGCTGGCAATGCCGTAGATCTTGCGCGGCGTGTCGACTGCCGGAATGTGGCGGCCGCCATGGTTCTCCAGCTCGAACAGGTCGGGATGCGCCCGCATGATCTCGACGGAGGCAGGATTGCGCTTCAGCCAGATGCCGGTGACGAAGATGGTCGCGGGGATCTTGTTGTCGACGAGGGCGGACAATATGCGCGTATCGGTCTGCCCACCGCAGGCATCAAGCGTCACGGCGACGTGACCGGCGCCGCCCTGCGGCTTCAGGCGCAGCGTCGGCTCGACCAGCGTGGCGGCATTGCCAGTCGTCACAACCGAAGTCGTCAGCGCAAGCGCGCAAAGCAGTCTTTGAAACACATGCATTTCCTGTTCCAAACCGGCCACTAGAGCCGTCCAACGTAGTTTCGGCCAAGAAGACCGGCATCAAGGCGAAAATACGGGCACGCCCGCAATATCAGGCCGCGCGCTCCGGAGTCGCCTCCGTCCGCGACAGTAGCTCCCGAACGGCATCGACCACCGCGTCCACTTCCAGGCGCCAGACGCAGCATGCCCTGCTCGGATTGGTCTTTCGGCAAAGGTCGCCGCCCACGCAATCGCAAGGCATGGATGGTCGCACGGTGATGCTTGGCGCGCCGACAGGTCCCCAACGGATCGGATTCGTCAGGCCGAACAGGCCGACGACGGGCGTGCCGGCGGCCGCCGCCATGTGCATGGGCCCGCTCTCATTGCCGACGAACAGCCGCGCCTCCTTGAGCAGCGCCTGCAGCGTTTCAAGCGGGAGCGCGCCGACCAGATTGGCGATCAGCGACGACGCGCCGGCCACGACCTCAGCGGCGATCTCGCGCTCGTCAGGGCCGCCGACCAAGGCGACGGGCAGCCCGATTTCGCTCGATATGCGATCGATCGCGGCCGCGAAGCGCTCGGGTTGCCAGCGCCGCCCTGGAAAGCTCGCGCCGGCATGCACGGCCACGAAGCCGTTCCGGCGAAGCCCCGACGTCTCCATCAGCGCCAGTACCTTCGCGGTCTCCTGCGGCATCGGCTGGATCGACGGGGTTCTAACCCTCAACTCCACGCCGAGCGCCTCGAGCGGCGAGAGATAGCGATAAAGATAATGCTGTTCGCCGTAACCGAGGGGCTTGGCTTTGACGTTGGCCGGCTGGCGCTCGTACCAGCGCAAGGGTTTTTCGGTTGGACTGAAGCCGACCCGGATCGGCGCGTTGAGCAGCCCGACGATGAAGCGCGACGTCTTCGAATCGGCAAGGTCGATGATCATGTCGAAATGGTCACGACGCAGCCGGCGCACCGTCGCGATGAACTCGCGTGCCCGCTGCAGCGTCGTGCCGCGCATGTTCGAACGCTTGAAGGCGATGACCTCGGAAGCGATGCCGTGGCCGGTGACGAATTTGGCGACGCCGGCCTCGCTGAGGAAAACGATCCTGACGCCCGGATATTCGAGCTGCAGATTCCTGGCTAGCGCCGAGGCAAGCACGATGTCGCCGATGAACTTCGTCTGCAGGATCAAGATCGATCGGACGGGAGCGTTCGATATCTGCGACATCTATTTCGGGTCACCGGCGGATTTGAGCTGCATGAAGCTCGGCGGCAACAATGTCGAAATACGAGCCGCCGCAAGCACGTTCGCGTGAGCTACCATACAAAACCACGCGCTCGCGGGCAACGAAGGCAGGGCGTCAGGCTCGTTTCGCCGCCTTGGCCACCTGAACCGCGGCCTGCGCGGCGGCGAGCCTGGCGATCGGCACGCGGTAAGGCGAGCACGACACATAGTCGAGGCCGACCTCCTCGCAGAAACGGATCGATGCCGGGTCACCTCCATGCTCGCCGCAGATGCCGAGCTTGATGTCGGGGCGCGTCGCCTTGCCCTTGTCGGCCGCCATGCGCACCAGCTCGCCGACGCCGTCGACGTCGAGCGATACGAACGGGTCCTGCTCGATGATGCCCTTCTGCCGGTAGGTTTCGAGGAAGGACGCCGCATCGTCGCGCGAAATGCCGAATGTCGTCTGCGTCAGGTCGTTGGTGCCGAAGGAGAAGAACTCGGCCGCCTCGGCAATGACATGAGCGCGGATCGCCGCGCGCGGCAACTCGATCATGGTTCCGGTGAGATAGTCGATCCTGGTGCCGGTCTCCTCCATGACGCTTTGCGCCACCGCGTCGATGCGCGCTTTGACGTATTCCAGCTCCTTCACGAGGCCAACCAGCGGCACCATGATTTCGGGCACCACTAGCGCGCCGGCCTTGCGGCCGGCCTCGACCGCGGCCTCGAAGATGGCGCGCGCCTGCATCTCGGCGATCTCGGGATAGGAGACTGCGAGACGGCAGCCGCGATGGCCGAGCATCGGGTTGAATTCGTGCAGCGCCTCGGTGCGCTGCCTGAGCTTGTCGGCCGGCACGTTCATGGCGGTGGCCACCTCGGCGAGCTCAGCCTCGGTCTTGGGCAGGAATTCGTGCAGCGGCGGGTCGAGCAGGCGGATCGTCACCGGCAGGCCGGCCATGATCT
>NZ_JANINM010000242.1 GCF_024509055.1 Mesorhizobium sp.
AGGGGCGAAATGCATATACTGACCACCAGCTCTGCCTCGCTCGACGATCTCGCCGAGCCGATCGATCTGAGGCAGACGCCGGCGGATATCGTGGCGCTGTCCTTCACCGACAGCGACCTTGCCGGATTGGCGGCAGCCTGGAAAGCCGACGCGGAGCGGTTGCCGTCGATGCGGCTGGCCGCGCTTCGCGATCTCCGCCATCCGATGTCGGTCGACCTCTGGATCGACACGGTCGCGCGCCACGCCAAGGTCATCCTTGTCCGCATTCTCGGCGGTCACGACTGGTGGCGCTACGGCTGCGACCAGCTCGCCGCGGCGGCCCGCGAGCGCGGCATCAAACTGGCGCTGCTGCCGGGCGAAAGCCATGACGCGGACCTGCGCCTGATCGAGGGCTCGACCCTGCCGCGCGCCGAGCTGGACGCCTTGCTCGGCTATTTCCGCGAGGGCGGCCCTGCGAATATGGGCGCGCTGATGCAGAGGCTGGCGAGTCTGGCCGGGTTGGATGCAGCTGTGGCTGAACCGGTGAGCGTGCCGAAGGCGGGATACTACGAGCCCGGCCGCGGCGGCGTCCCCCTTCCCCTCGACGGGGAGGGAAACGCCGTGCCCATCCTGTTCTACCGCTCGATGCTGCTCGCAGCGGACATTGCGCCCATCGACGCGCTGGTCGACGCGTTGCGCTCGCACGGCATGGCGCCCGTGCCGATCTTCCTTTCCAGCCTGAAGGACCCGGCATCGCTGGCTTTCGTCGAGAACGCCATCGCTTCGCTGAAACCGGCAGCCATCGTCACCGCCACCGCCTTTGCCTCCGGCGCGGAACCCGGCGCCGAAACCTTGTTCGACCGCGCCGATGTGCCGGTGTTCCAGGTCATCGTCGCCACGACGCGGCGGGAGGTGTGGGAAAAGAACCAGCGCGGCTTGGCGCCTGCCGACCTAGCCATGCATGTCGTGCTGCCGGAGCTCGATGGGCGCATCCTTGCCGGCGCCATTTCCTTCAAGGGCGAGATCGAGACCGACCCGGCGCTGGCCTTTCGCGCCTTCGCCAACCGGCCGGAACCGGATAGAGTCACGCAGGTCGCGGGGCGCATCGCGGCGTTCATCAGGTTGCAACGGACGGACCGTGCGGAGCGCAAGCTGGCGATCCTGATCCCCGACTATCCGAGTGCACCCGGTCGCACCGGCTACGCTGTCGGCCTCGACGTGCCGTCCAGCGTGCTCGCCATGCTGCATGACCTGAGAGAACAAGGCTATGCGGTTGAAGGGATTCCGCAATCGCCGCGCGGGTTGCTGGCTGAGTTGGAACGGAGCGGCGACGGGCTCAGCTTGGAGGATTATCTCGATTTCTCGAAGGATTTGCCCGTTGAGGCCGTTGCCGCAGTAGAGGCCGCCTGGGGGAAGGCTGAAGGGATAGTTTCGCGCGAGGCACCCCCCTCTGTCCTGCCGGACATCTCCCCCTCAAGGGGGGAGATCAACCCTTCATCTCTGCCTTCGCCAGTCGCCAGCGCCGCAGGTGTAGTGCCGTCGGCGCAGCTGCCAATCTCCCCCCCAGGGGGGGAGATGTCCGGCAGGACAGAGGGGGGTGTTCAGGCGCTAACTTCGGCAACCTTCCCCTTCCGCGCCGCCACCTTCGGCAACATCACAGTCGCGCTCGCCCCGGATCGCGGCCGTTCCGCCGACCGCCGCGCCGACTATCACGATCCGACGCTACCGCCTCGCCACGAGCTGATCGCCTTCGGGCTCTGGCTGCGGAAATCGCTCGGTGTGCATGCCATCGTCCATGTCGGCGCCCACGGAACGCTGGAATGGCTCCCCGGCAAGACTGTCGCCCTTTCGGATGCCTGCTTTCCCGAGATCGTCACCGGCCCGCTGCCGGTCGTCTACCCCTTCATCGTCTCCAACCCCGGCGAGGCCGCACAGGCCAAGCGCCGCATTGCGGCCGTCACGCTGGGCCATCTGCCCCCGCCGCTGACCGGCGCCGGTCTCGACGAGGCGCAGCAAAAGCTCGAGCGCCTGGTGGACGAATATGCGCAGGCTGACGGTCTCGACCGCCGCCGACGCGACCGTCTGGCCAGGCTGATCGTCGAAACAGCCCAGAAGACCGGTCTGGCCTCCGAGGCCGGTGTGGTTCGAACCGACGCTCCCGACGAGGCGCTGCGCCGCATCGACGCCTGGCTCTGCGACCTCAAGGATTTCGCCGTCAAGGACGGGCTGCATATTTACGGCCGTGCACCGGACGAAGAAGCCGATCCTATGCGCCATCAAAGCGCCGCGGCCGAAAAGGCTGGCCTGCTCGCCGCGCTCGACGGCCGCCATGTCAAGGCCGGGCCGGCCGGCGCGCCGGCGCGTGGCCGCTCCGACGTGCTGCCCACGGGACGCAATCTCTTCACCTCGGACCCGCGCACCATGCCGACGCCGACGGCCTACGATCTCGGCCAGGCGGCAGCCGAGGAGGTTGTGCGCAGCTACATGCAGGGCCATGGCGACTGGCCGCGCTCGCTGGTCATCGACCTCTGGGGCTCGGCCTCCCTGCGCACGGGTGGCGAGGAAATCGCGCAAGGCCTCGCGCTGATGGGCTGCCGCCCGCAATGGGACGGCGCTACCGGTCGCGTCACCGGGATCGAGGTGCTGCCGCCCGCGGCGCTCGGTCGCCCGCGTGTAG
>NZ_JANINM010000243.1 GCF_024509055.1 Mesorhizobium sp.
GGCGGCGGTGCTGATGAAGAATGTGCCCGACACCTACAAGATCGTCGGCTCGATCAGCGGGGTTGAATATCTGGCCTGGGTGGTGCGGCCCGAGGACAAGGACCTGCGCGACTTCATCAATGCCCGGATCGGCGAATTGAAGGACAGCGGCAAGCTCAAGGAGCTGCAGCTCAAATGGTTCGGCTTCGAGATGCAGACGCCCGACCAGGGCTACCTGCCGCCGGGCGCTCTCTAGACCAGGATGACGTTTCGTTGAATCGTCACCCTGATCCAACTCTCAGTTGGGGCATGATCTTTTCCGAAAACCGGTTCCCAGTTTTCAGGATCATGCTCTAGCCGCTTCTCACAAGGCGAGAGGGCCGGCCTCACGGTGAGGCCGTTCTCTCCGCGCGCCTGGAGCCAGAGTTATGGTCGACTTCTCCAGAACCATCGCCTTCCTGCCGCAATTCCTGGCGGGCGCGGGCGTCACGCTCGCCGTCTCGGCGCTCGGCTTCGCGCTCGGCACCGTCATCGGCTTCGGCCTGCTCGCCTGCCGCCGTTCGCGCTGGCGGGCGGTCCGCTTCATCGGCGCCGTCTACACCAGCTTCATCCGCGGCACGCCTTTGATCGTGCAGATCTTCGTCGTCTATTACGTGCTGCCGGGACTGGTCGGCATCGACCTGCCGCCGCTGCTCGCCGGCGTGCTGGCGCTGTCCTTCAACAGCGCCGCCTTCGTTGCCGAGATCCTCAGGGCCGGGCTGACGCGCATCCCGGTCGGCCAGTATGAGGCGGCCAAGGCGCTCGGGCTGAAGCCGCCGGTCACCTGGCGGAAGATCATCCTGCCGCAGCTCTTCCGCGTCGTCATCCCGCCGATGGTCAACGAGTTCACCATGCTGGTGAAGGCCTCGTCGATCCTGTCGGTGATCACCGTGGTCGAGCTGACGCGCACCGCGCAGAACATCATGAACGTCACCTACCGGCCGGTCGAAGCGTTCATGGTCGCGGCGGTGCTCTATTTCATGGTGCTGTTTGCCTGCAGCCTTCTGGTGCGGCGGCTGGAACGCCAGGCGGAGAGGGCGCGGGCATGAGCTTCGACTTCGCCGTCATCACCGACAACTGGCCGGCGCTGGCAAAGGGGTTCGGCAACACGCTCGTCATCTGCGCCGTCACGTTGCCGCTCGGCTTCGCGCTCGGCCTGGTGCTTGCGCTGGTGCGGCTCAGGGCAGGGCGCGTGCCGGCGTCGATCGTCGCGGCCTATGTCGAGCTCTTCCGCAACATCCCGTTCCTCATCCAGGTGTTCCTGCTGTTCTACGTGCTGCCGATGGCGGGCGTGCGGCTGTCGACGATCGCCGTTTCGGTCATTGCGCTGTCGGCCTATGCCAGCGCCTATTTCGCCGAGATCGTGCGCGGCGCGATCCAGTCGATCCCGAGCGGACAGACCGAGGCCGGCTATGCGCTTGGATTGCGCTATCCGCTGATCCTGCGCAAGGTGCTACTGCCGCAGGTGGCGGGCTACATCCTGCCGGCGGCGACCAACCTCACCATCACGCTGATCAAGGAATCGGCGATCCTGTCGGCGATCACCGTGCCCGAGCTTACCTATATGGCGCAGGACATTATCGGGCGCACCTTCGCGCCGGTCGAGATCTTCACCGCGATCGCGCTGCTCTACTGGGGCCTCACCGTGCTGGTGGCCGCGGCGGCGCGCACGCTGGAGCGCCGGCTGACCCCGCATCTCGCCGCCGGGCGCGGCTGACTGCAATCAAAGCTTTCAACACCAAAGAGGAGACCACATGTCCAAGCTCACCACCGCGCCGCGCGATGTCTTCCAGACATTCATGAACTTCCCGCTGGTCGAGGATCCCGACACGCTGAAGGCCGATGTCGCCATCATCGGCATGCCCTATGGCGATCCCTATACGATCGACGAACTGATCAACGACCAGACCAACGCGCCGACCGCGGTGCGGCGCGCTTCCAAGCGCATCAGCCAGGCGCTCGACCGCTATGATTTCGACATTGGCGGGCCGGTCTTCGCCGGTCAGGACATCAAGGTGGTCGACGTCGGCGACGTGCCCGGCAACGCCGCCGACCATGTCGGCCACTACAGCAAAGCGGAAGCGGCGATCCGCAAGATCCGCGCCGCCGGCGCGATGCCGATCACCATCGGTGGCGACCACGGCATTCCGATCCCGATCTTCCGCGCGCTCGATGGGGAGGGGCCGATCACGCTGGTGCAGCTCGATGCCCATCTCGACTGGCGCGATAACGTCAACGGCGTCAAGGAAGGCTATTCGAGCACCATCCGCCGCGCTTCGGAGATGAAGCATATCGAGAAGATCTTCCAGGTCGGCGTCCGCGGCCAAGGCAGCGCCCGCACCGAGGAGGTCGAGGCGGCTCGCGCCTACGGCGCCAACATCATCACCACCAATGAATGGCAGGATATCGGCACCGCCGCCCTATTGAAACGCATCCCGGATGGCGGCCGCTACTATCTCACCATCGATGCCGACGGGCTCGATCCGTCGGTGATGCCTGCGGTCGAAGGTCCGCAGCCGGGCGGCGTCACCTACCGGCAGACGATCGAGCTGATCCAGGGCCTGGTCGGCAAGGGCAAGCTGGTCGGCATGGACATCGTCGAGATCGCGCCGGCGCGCGACGTCAACGA
>NZ_JANINM010000244.1 GCF_024509055.1 Mesorhizobium sp.
TTCCCTGTTTTTTATCTATTGTCAGACAAATTCAGAGGAACCGCAAGCTGTCAACTGCAAAGCTGCAAACAGCTCCGATCAACTTGCGGTGCGGCGATTGAAATGCCTTCCGCTCCTGGTTTAGGAACGGCGGCAGGAGAGAGGTTGCATGGCAGTCACGCCGACCGTTGCCCAAGGCGCGCCGGGAATCCCTGCACGTTGGACGTCGAGCGCCAAGAGCGGCGTCGGCACCGCGCTCTCGGCCAGGAGCCCGCTGTGGTTCACCATCAGCCACGGCATATTGAACGAGATCTACTATCCGCGCCTCGACAGCGCTTGCACGCGCGACATGGGCCTGATCGTCACCGGCGCGGGTGGTTACTTCTCGGAAGAGAAGCGAGACGCCTCCCACGCCATTGCGCCTTTCGAGGACGGCGTCCCGGGCTATACGCTGTCCAACACCGCGGTGGACGGCTCATACCGCATCGAGAAGCGCATCGTTACGGACCCGAAGCGCCCTGTCCTTTTGCAGGAAGTGACCTTCGTCCCGCTCAAGGGCGCGGGTCATCGTGTCTACGCGCTGCTCGCGCCGCATCTCGTCAACGCCGGCATGGGCAACACCGCCTGGGTCGGCGAGCACAAGGGCCAGCGTATGCTTTACGCGTCCGGGCGTGGCGTCTGGATCGCGGTTGCCTCTTCGCTGCCCTGGGGCGCCTGCTCGGCGGGCTATGTCGGCTTCTCCGACGGCTGGCGGCAATTGCACGATGGCGGTGAACTCGACCCCAACTGCCGGCGCGCGGAGGACGGAAATGTCGCTCTCACCGGCGAGATCGGTTTTTCGGCCGACAGCAACACCGCCTTGCTGGCGGTCGGCTTCGGCGCCTCGCCGGAAGAGGCTGCGGACCTCGCGCAGGCCAGCCTCAGCCAGGGCTTTGAGGCGGCGGCGACGGCCTATGCCGAGAACTGGCGGAAATTCCAGCGCGGGCTTGAGAAGCTCGATCGACAAGCGCCCTCGGGACTGGACACCTATCGCGTCAGCACCGCAGTCCTGGCCACGCACCTCTCGATTGCCAGGCCCGGCGCGGCGGTGGCGAGCCTGTCGATCCCCTGGGGTTTCAACAAGGGTGACGACGATCTCGGCGGCTACCATCTGGTCTGGCCGCGCGACCTGGTCGAGACGGCCGGCGGCTTCCTCGCCGCCGGCGACGGCAGGCAGGCGCTGCAGATCCTGACCTATCTGCGCTCGATCCAGCAGCCGGATGGCCACTGGCCGCAGAACGTGTGGTCCGACGGCACGCCCTACTGGCCCGGCATCCAGATGGACGAATGCGCCTTTCCGCTGCTGCTTGCCGACGCCTTGCGGCGCGCCGGCCATCTGCCGCGCGCCAGGCTGGCCGACTTCGTGCAGATGATCGAGAGCGCGGCTTCCTACGTCGTGCGCAACGGTCCCGTCACCGGCGAGGACCGCTGGGAAGAAGATGCCGGCTACAGCCCGTTCACGCTGGCAGTCGAGATCGCGGCCCTTCTCGCGGGCGCCGACTTGCTTGATGCCTTCGATAAACATGAGCCGGCAAAATATCTGCGCGAAACGGCCGATTGCTGGAACGACCAGATCGAGCGTTGGACCTATGTCACGGGCACCGACCTCTGCACCCGCCAGGACGTCGACGGCTATTACGTTCGCATCGCCCCACCCGACGATGCCGGGGCGGCCTCGCCGAAGGACGGCTTCGTGCCGATCAAGAACCGCCCACCGGCCGATACCGACAGGCCAGCCGAAGCCATCATCAGCCCGGATGCGCTGGCGCTGGTGCGGTTTGGCCTCAGGGCGGCGGACGACCCACGCATCCTGAACACGATAAAGGCCATCGACGCGCTGTTGCGTTGCGACCTGCCGCAGGGCCCGGTCTGGTACCGCTACACCGGCGACGGCTATGGCGAGCATGAAGACGGCTCGCCCTTCGACGGCACCGGCCGGGGACGGCCGTGGCCGCTGCTCACCGGCGAACGCGCGCACTATGAACTGGCAGCCGGGAGACCGGAACGGGCCGCCGAACTGCTTGAAACCTTCGAGCGCTCGGCGGGTGTCGGCGGGCTTCTGCCGGAACAGGTCTGGGACGGCGATGCCATGCCGGATCGCGAACTGTCGCTTGGCGCGCCCTCCGGCAGCGCCATGCCGCTGGTCTGGGCGCATGCCGAACACATCAAGCTCTTGCGCTCTCTCCGCGACGGAACCGTCTTCGACATGCCTCCGCAGGGCGTCGAGCGTTATGTCAGAGGCAAGACCGTCTCGCCCATCAGGATCTGGCGGTTCAACAACAAGATCCGTTCCATTCCCGCCGGCAAGATGCTGCGCGTCGAGCTTGCGGCGCCGGGCGTGGTGCACTGGAGCAGCGACAAATGGCTGACCGTGCGGGACGACAAGACGACCGGGAACGCCTTCGGCGTCCATCTCGTTGACCTGCCCGTTAACCGCCTGAAGCCGGGATCCACGATCGTTTTCACTTTTTTCTGGCCCGAAGCGATGCGTTGGGAGAATGTCGACTTCACCGTCGGCATCGACGCGCCGGACAGCCAGTAGGATTTCTTCTTTCCTCCAACGACTGGGATGACACCATGCAGATCGGAATGATGGGACTGGGCAGGATGGGCGCCAACATGGTG
>NZ_JANINM010000245.1 GCF_024509055.1 Mesorhizobium sp.
CGAGGCCGTCGGTGCCGCCATATTCGTCGATGACCAGCGCCATCTGCGTGCGCGTCGTCTGCATGCGCCCCATCAGGTCGGAAGCAAGCATGGAAGGCGGCACGAACAGCACCGGGCGGATCAGGTTGAGGTCGCCGATCGTGCGCGCGAGATCGACCTGGGCCAGATCGAGAGCAACCGGCGCGGGAGCTTTCCTGGTCGCGCGGCCCTTCCTGGCGCGGGCAAGCTTGGTGATATGGGCAAGCACGTCGCGGATGTGGACCATGCCGCGCGGATCGTCGAGCGTTTCGGCATAGACCGGCATGCGCGAATGGCCAGACTCCTCGAAGAGGCCAAGCAGGTCGCCCAATGTGGTGGAGATCTCGACCGCCTCGATGTCGGCGCGCGGCACCATCACATCCTCGACGCGCACTTCGCGCAGTCGCAGGATGTTGTTGAGCATGGCGCGCTCGCCCGGCGAGAAGGACTCGGCATCGCTGGCGGTCTCGGCCAACGCGCCGGCGATCTCCTCGCGCAGGTTGGTGCCGTTGCGGTGCCTGAACAGGCCCAGGACCCGGTCAAAGAGCGAAGGACCGGCATGCGTCGGCTCCGCGGCCGCGCTGCCGGTCGGAATACTCGGACTGGAACCCTCTTCCGTCTTTTCGGAAGGCTTGGCCCCACTGCCGACGTCCGCATGGGCGGCAGTTTCTGGTTTGTCGTTCATCGTCTTCTGGTCAATTGAGCTTTTTTTGTTACGCGTAGGGATCGGGAATGGCAAGCCTTGCAAGGGCCTTGCGCTCCGTCGCTTCCATCTCCTCGGCCTCGGCGTCGGTCTCGTGATCGTAGCCCAGAAGATGCAGCAGGCCATGGATGACGAGATGGCTGATATGGTTCCCGAGCGGCTTTTCTTCCAGTGCGGCCTCTCGCGCGACCGTCTCCGACGCCAGCACGATGTCGCCAAGCATCGGAGGCAGCGGACCGCCTTTCGGGGACGGAAAAGCCGGGAAAGACAAGACGTTGGTCGGCTTGTCCTTGTCGCGCCATTCGGCGTTGAGGATCCGGATATGGGCGTCGTCGGAAAAAACGATGCTGAGCTCCGAAGTCCCACTTATACCGGTTTCGGCAAACGCGGCAGCAACGGCCTGATCGACAAGACGCGTCAGTTCGGCTTCGACGGGCCAGTCGCCGGCCTCGACGAAAATATCGATGTCGACGGGCGGCCCGCCGGTGCGTTCCGGATTTTCAGCCATGCTGCTTTTCAGCTTTCGGCGCCCAGGCCTCTCGCCAGCTTGCCGTCGCGGTCATAGGCCTTGACGATCTCGGCGACCAACGGGTGCCGCACCACGTCGCCTTCGTTGAAGCGGACCGTGACGATGCCCGGGACGCCATCGAGGATGCGCAGCGCCTCGACCAGGCCCGACTTGGTGTTGGGCGGCAGGTCGATCTGGGTAGGATCGCCGGTGACGATCATGCGCGAATTCTCGCCGAGACGGGTGAGAAACATCTTCATCTGCATCGGCGTGGTGTTCTGCGCCTCGTCGAGGATCACCGCCGCGTGCGCCAACGTGCGGCCGCGCATGAAGGCCAAAGGCGCGATCTCGATGACCTCGGCGGCGATCGCCCGCTCGACCTTGTCTGCCGGCATCATGTCGTAGAGCGCGTCGTACAGCGGCCTCAGATACGGATCGACCTTTTCCTTCATGTCGCCGGGCAGGAAGCCCAGGCGCTCGCCTGCCTCGACGGCCGGACGCGACAGCACGATGCGCTCGACCATGCCGCGCTCCAGCAGCATCGCCGCATGGGCCACAGCCAGGTAGGTCTTGCCGGTGCCGGCCGGGCCGATGCCGAAGACCATCTCCGAGCGCTCCAGCGCCCGCATATAGGCGTCCTGGTTGAGCGAGCGGGCGTAGATCGTCTTCTTGCGGGTCGCGATCTGGGCTGCCGAGACCTTGCCCTTGCGCTCCATTGTCGGCAGCGTGAGCTGGTCGTCGGCGGCGATCGCCATGCGAATGGCGCCGTCGACATCGGACTGGCCGATATCGACACCCTTCTGGAGGATGCCATAGAGGCTATCGAGCGCCCGGCGCGCCTGCTCGGCGGCTGTCGCCGAGCCCTTGATGGCGAGCTGGTTGCCCTTCGAGCGGATGTCGACCCCAAGCTTCTGCTCGAGCCGGGCCAAATTCTCGTCGAACTGGCCATAAAGGGCGCTGGCGAGCTTGTTGTTGTCGAAGGTCAGTACGATGTGCGCCATATCGGAGGCCCCGGACGCCTGGGTCTGGGGCGGATTCTTCAGTTCAGCAGCGCTCAACCGTCTCTCCTCATCTGCCGAGGCTTGTGGCTATGCATGTCGTTGCCCCAAAACCGCGGGCACTTTTGGGCGACATGCATCAGACCAACTCGGCGAACAGGCTGTTCTGGCCCGTCCTTGTGATTCGTACATCGATAATGTCACCGATTCCGCCGGCCTTGTCGTCAACAATAACCGGTTGCAGCCATGGCGAACGGCCGACTTTTTGCCCCGGACGGCGGCCCGGTTTCTCGATCAGCGTGCTGATTGTACGCCCGACCAAGCTGGCGATGAAATCCTGCTGCTGCTCGTTTATCGCCGCCTGCAGGCGCTGCAGCCGCTCGTCCTTCACCGCCTCGGACAGGTGCCCGTCC
>NZ_JANINM010000246.1 GCF_024509055.1 Mesorhizobium sp.
GACTGGATGACGCCGGACGGGGTAATGGCGTTCTGCGCCTGCAGGCTGGCGACGATCGCCTGCTGGTTGAGCCCAAGCGCTGCGATCTGGCGGGTCGAGAATTCGAGATAGATCGCCTCGTCCTGGGCGCCCACCAGATCGACCTTGCCGGCATTCGGCACGGTCAGGATTTTGGTTCGCACATCCTCGACATAGTCGCGCAGCTGGCGCGGCGTGAGCCCATCGGCGGTGAAAGCATAGATATTGCCGTAGACGTCGCCGAAACGGTCGTTGAAGAACGGTCCCTGAACGCCTTGCGGGAACTGCGCCTTGATGTCGTTCACCATGTTGCGCACCTGAAGCCAGTTCGGCACGACGTCGCGCGCCTTGGTGGTGTCCTTCAGGTTGACGAAGATGACGGTCTGCCCGGCGGTGGTGATCGATTTCGTGTAGTCGAGGCTATCGAGCTCCTCGAGTTTCTTTTCGATGCGGTCGGTGACCTGCTGCACCGTCTCCTTGACCGAGGCGCCGGGCCAGTTGGCCTGGATGATCATGGTCTTGATGGTGAAAGCGGGATCTTCCTCGCGGCCGAGGTTGAGGTAGGAGAAGACGCCGGCCACCACGAAGACCAGCATGAAATACCAGACCATCGAGCGATGGCTGAGCGCCCAGTCGGAGAGGTTGAAGCCCTTCATGAGGCCCCTCCCTCGGGCACTTTGACCTTCTGGCCTTCGCTCAGGCTGTGGACGCCCGCCGTGACGACACGCATTCCGGCGTCCAATCCCGACGCCACCGTGAAGCTGCCGCCATTCTTCGACGCGATCTTGATCTCGCGCATGCTGACGCTCGACGTTTGCGGATCGACGATCCAGACCTTGTCGGCGCCGTCTGTCTCGAGCAGCGCTGTCATAGGCAACTCGATCGTAGGCGTTACCTGGGTCACACGGGTCGCCGTGATCGTCGAGCCCAGCCGGAACGCTGGCGGTGGATTGACCAGCGTCAACCGCACACGTTGGGTGCGGGTCGTGCCCTCTGCCTGCGGCGCGATTTCCCGCAGCTTGGCCTGGGTTTTGATCGTGGGCAGCGACTGCAGGATGATGTCGAACGGTGTGCCGACGGTGAGGTCGCCGGTCAGTTGGTCGGGAATGTCGACCACGGCCTCGCGCGGGTCGGTGCGCGCCACGGTGACGACGGTCTGTCCGGCTGAAACGGTCTGGCCGACCTCGGCGCCGACGGCGGTGACGACGCCGTCGAAATCAGAGAACAGCCGGGCATAGCCGAGCTGCTCCTGCGATTTGGCCAAGGCCGCATTGGCGCGCTCGACGCCCGCCGCGGCCGCCTGCTTCGCCTGCTGCGCGGCGTCGTAGACGGCCTGCGAGGTGTTGGCGGAGGCAAGCAGCGCGCGCTGCCGCTCCTCGCTTGCCGAGGCATTTGCGAACTGCGCCTGCGCATTCGACAGGTCCGCTTTCGACGCCTGGACGGCAAGCTCCAGCGCCGTCGGGTCGAGCGCGGCGATCGTCGTCCCCTTGGTGACGATATCGCCCACCTTGACGTCGCGCGAGACGATGCGGCCGAGCAGGCGGAAGGCAAGGTCGGCGCTGTATTGCGGCTGCACCGTGCCGGCGAAGCCGAAGGTCTCGACGGTCTTCGGTTGGACGACCACCGACAGCACCGGCCGGATGACCTCCGGCGCCTTCTCCTCGGAGCGCGAGCAGGCCGTGAGCGAGGCGATGAGAATGAGGGCGGGAATGTACTGCAATCGGTTCATTGGGCCGCCCCCGCCACTTCGATGGTCTGCCCGGGGCTGAGCAGCTGCCCGCCGGCGGTGACGACGTTCTGGCCTTCCTGCAGTCCCTTGTCGACGGCGACCACGCCCGAATCGAAGGCGAGCACTTCGACCGGCGCGGTCGTTACCGCCTTGCTCGATGGGTCGACGATCCACACCGCCGGCTTGCCGGCAGCCGAGGTCAGCGCCTGCCAGGGAAGCAGGAAAGCCTTGACCGGCCTGGCGCTGATGGTCCCGATTACCGCAGCTCCCAGCGGCATGCCCGCTGGCGTGTCGGGGATGCCGACCTTCACGCGGATCGTTCCGGAGGCAGTGTCGATCGCGGGCGATATCTCGCGCACCTTGCCCGTAGCCCTGATTTGCGGGTCTGAAAGCAGCGTGATCGTCACCACCGGTGCCGAAGGCGCCTGGACGACCAGTGTCTCGTGCACGTTGAACACCGCGTCCCGGTCGCCGTCCTCCGCGATGGTGAAGACGGTCTGCGCGGCCTGGACCACCTGTCCGGCCTCGACCTGGCGGGCTGTGATGACGCCGGCCGCACCCGCCTTGAGCTCGGTGTAGGAAAGGTTCTCCTTGGCATTGGCCAAGGCGCTTTGCGCGGCATCGACGCTGCCTTGCGCGACTTTCATCGTCTGGTCCGCCGAGTCGAAATCCCGCCTGGTGGTGTAGCCTTGCAAGAGCAGCGTCTTCTGCCGCTGGAAGGCCGCCGTTGCCTGGGTGAGCTGGGCCTGCGCGGCGTCGAGGTCGGCCTGCGCGGAGCGCAGATCGGACTGCTGTTCCTGAGGATCGATGCGGGCGAGCACGGCGCCCTGGTCGACATGCTGGCCGACATCGACCAGCCGCTCGGCGACGCGGCCGCCG
>NZ_JANINM010000247.1 GCF_024509055.1 Mesorhizobium sp.
CAAGCCGCGCCGCCGCGATGGCGTGCTCCGAGGCGGCGCGCCAGTCGCTGCCGGCGACACCGCTGCTGACGGCCGCCGCCACGGCGGCTGCGGAAGCAATGGCGATCGAAGTGTTGTGCGTCGCCCGGCAGGTTTCCGCCACCTTGGCGACAAGTATATCGAGCGGCACCGGCGGCATCATGATCCCGACGGGCCCAATACGCATCGCGGCGCCATTGGTGTCGCCGCCGCGCCCGGCTTCCTCCGCCGGCACGCCGTCATTGATGGCGTCGATGGCGCGCTTGGTCGAGGGGCCAAGCAGGTCGTAGCTGCCCCGCGCCTTCACGTCGCGTTCCCAGTCAAGCAAGGCATTGACCCAGCGCGCATGGTCGAAACGCTCGCCGGACTCCACCAGGATGCGGCCGAGCAGAAGTGCTTGTTCGGTATCGTCGGTAATGGCTCCGGCCGGCAGGCCTTTCGACACCGGATGGTCATCGACGGGCGCGACGAAATCCTCGACATGGCCGTAGAACTCGGCGATGCGGGCAGGCGACAAGAGCTGCGTCGGCATGCCCAGCGCATCGCCAAGCGCGCCGCCGATCAGCGCTCCCATTGCCCGGTCCATGGTCTCGGCCGCGTCAGCCATGCTCAGAACTCCAGATGCAGCGCGAAATGCGCAGGGTTGAGCAGGCTGGTGACGAATTCGATGGCGCGGCCGTCGGCGGCGCGTGTCAGGCGACGCGTCCGCAGGAACGGCGTCCCCGGCGCGCAGTCGAGTATGGCGGCATCGGCGGCGCTCAGCATCTCGATATCGACCCATTCCTCGCCATGGTCGGGAACCAGCCCTGCCCCGCGTAACGTCTGGTGAAGCGTGCCTTCGCGCAGTCCGCGCAGGGGTACGTCTTCCAATTCCGGCGACAGCGGCAAGCGGCTGCGCTCGATCGAAATGGCGTGGCCGTCATTGGCGTTGGTGCGCACGCGGTCGACCGCGATGAAGGACGGGCTATCGACACCGAGCTTTGCCGCCAGTTCGGCATCCTCGATGACCTCGAGCCGCAGCGTTCGTGTCTCGGCATTGGCGCCCGCATTGGCGAGCGCGCGCGACCAGCCTATCGCATCGTCGACCGGCATGCCGTCGAACGTGACGAAGGACCCGATGCCGACCCTGGTGGTGATGAGCCCGCGGTTCGACAATTCCTCAAGGCCCTTGCGGACCGTATTGCGGCTGACGGAGAAGCGCTGGACCAGCTCGTTTTCGCTCTGCAGGCGATCACCGAAGCCTAGCACGCCGGAGCGGATTTCATGCTCCAAAACGGTCGCGATCTGCTCGGGCTTGCCGGTGCCGGGTGTGATCTGCGTCGCGCGACGGGCCATATCAATACCTGTTCAATGAACCTGTATAATCCTGTTCAATATCGGAATTGAAACGTGCCGTCAACGGCCCCTGTGGAGTTTGGCGAACGCGACGATTGATTTGGTCGGCACACCCGCGATCCGGCCGGACGGCACGCGCTCTTCAGACGAAGAAGAACTCCTCGACGCGCTGCTTGGCCTTGTTGAGCACGGGCAGGATCTCGCGCTCCATCGCCTCGACGGAAAAGCGCGCCGACTGGGTCGAGACATTGATGGCCGCGACTGTCCGACCGGCGCGGTCATGGATCGGCACGGCGATCGAACGCAGGCCGAGTTCCAGTTCCTCGTCGACGATGGCGAAACCGTCAGCCCTCGCCTTGTCGATCGCCTTGCCAAGCGCGACGCGGTTGACGATTGTCTTCGGCGTCCGCCGCTCGAGCCTGGCCTCGGCGACGAAGCTCTTCAGTTCGCTCGCGCTCAGTCCGGAGAGCAGCACCCGCCCCATCGAGGTGCAATAGGCCGGCAACCTGGTGCCGACGTCGAGCGCGACGCTCAAGATGCGCCGCCCAGGAATGCGGGCGACATAGACGACATCTTCGCCCGACAAGACGGCAGCGTTACAGGCCTCGTCGAACTGCCCGGCTACCTCGCGCATGATCGGCGCCGTGAATGTCCACAGTGAAGCTCCGCCTAGCCAGGTTCGCGCGACAGTCAACAAGCGCGGCGACAGCGAGAACGTCCGACCCGACTGCGTCGCATAGCCAGTCGCCGTCAGCGTCAGCAGGAAGCGGCGGGCGCCAGCGCGGGTCAACCCTGCTTCCTCGGCCATCTCGGTCAGCGTCATCCCGGAGGGATGGCGGGCAAGAATCTCCATGACCGCCAAGCCTCGCTCCAGCGAACCGACATGATCGCGCGACGTTGCTTCCTCATCCACGGGCATTCCCACCGACATTGACTCTGCGTGGAGCATCGGAGTAGAAATATCCCATATAAAACATATGTTCGCAATGCGAACTTTTCGGGTACCTCGGAGCGTTCTGCAATGGTCAAGTTCCTGCCGCTAAGGGATGCCGTCGGACAAAATTTGCACGACGGCGACACGGTCGCCTTCGAAGGCTTCACCCATCTGATCCCGACCGCCGCCGCGCATGAGGCGATCCGCCAGGGCTTTCGCGACCTGACGCTGATCCGCATGACGCCCGACCTGATCTACGACCAGATGATCGGCATGGGCATGGCGAGGAAGATCGTCTTCTCCTATGTCGGCAATCC
>NZ_JANINM010000248.1 GCF_024509055.1 Mesorhizobium sp.
TGATGGTGCTGCCGATCGTCATCTGGATCATGCGCGACCAGTTCAATTCGATCCCCGTGGAGCTCGAGGAAGCGGCTCTCGTCGACGGGCTGTCCATCTGGGGCGCCTTTTTCCGCATCGTCATGCCGATCGCGCTGCCCGGCATGGTCGCCGCCTTCGTCCTGGCGATGGTGCTGTGCTGGAATGAGTATTTCTTCGCGGCGCTGCTGACATCGACCGACGCCAAGACCATTCCGGTGATGGTGGCGAGCCAGACCGGCTCGCAAGGCATCAACTGGTGGGCGATGGCCGCGCTTGCCACGGCGGCCATCGCGCCGCTGGCGATCATCGGCATCGCGCTCGAACGCTACCTCATCATGGGCATGACGGCAGGCTCGGTGAAGTAGGCCCCCGGGCTACCGCGACAGGATCGCGCGCAGGTGATCCAGGATCATTGCAACGCCCTCCTGCCCCAGCTCGGCCGAAGCATCGGAAGCGCCCTTCGTGTACCAGCCGGTGTTGTCGGCAAAATGCGCCGCATCAACCGCCTCGGGACACAGCGCCAGCATCAGCGACGTCTCGCCGATACCGGCATGGTCGAACGGATATTTGCCGTTCATCGTGGCTGGCATCAGCGGATGCACCTGCACCCAGTTGAAGACGTTCTCGCCCTGCGCGTGGCCGGCATAGTAGTCGACCATCTTGTCCGAGCCCCACCAGCCCTCGCCCCGCTCCTTTTCCAGGAAGCGAAAGATCGCCTGCCTGCCGGCGGTCTTGAAAGCAAGATCGGTCGGCATGCCCGCCGAGAAATTCTCGGTCTGGTGATGGATGATTGCATGGACGTTGCGGAAGCCGATGCGCAGCAGGCCGTAGAATAGCTCTTCCGCGAAAGGTGCTAGCGCCGGGCCACCGACCTGCACCGAGCCGCTGCCTTCCGGCGCCGCCACGGCATAGCTTGCCGCCCCATAGTAGAAAGGCGGCAGGATGACGATGTCCCTCTCCTTCTCTATCAGTTCCACCGTCTTGATGACCGCCAGCGTGTCCATGCCGACCGCCATGTGCTCGCCGTGATATTCGAGCACGCCGAGCGGCAGCACCACCGGCCAGTTTTCCCCGATCGCCTTGCGGATCCGGTGAGGTAGCATCAGCTCGTAGCGCATTGGTCCCCTACTCCATATTGGTGTGCCGGGCCCGCATCGCCTGCGGTGCTCCACCTGTCTGCGAGGATTGAAAAGGCGTTTGGAATAACAGCCGCCTTTCCGGCGAAAGGCTTGTTTTTATTCATGCTATCACCGCGAAAATTGATGTCCAACGGGCGGCTATGCTTTTGCTGGGCCACCGGCGTGATAGTGTCATGTCAGACAAATAACTGACGGACATCGATAGACATGAAGACACGGCATTTCGACCGCATCGGCAATGGCGGCATCACCTTCACCGAGCTTGGCGTCGGCACCGCGCCGCTCGGCAACCTCTACCGCGCCGTTTCCGACGAGGACGCCAACGCCACGCTGGAAGCAGCCTGGGAGGCCGGCTGCCGCTACTTCGACACCGCTCCGCTTTACGGCCTCGGCCTCTCGGAAACCCGCCTCAATCCCTTCCTGCGCGGCAGGAAGCGCGACGACTACGTGCTGTCGAGCAAGGTCGGCCGTTTGATGCGGGTCTCTGCGCCGGACCAGCGCACGGGCATCGGCAAGTTCTTCGAGACGCCCTCGCGCAAGGAGGTCTACGACTACAGCTATGACGGCGTCATGCGCTCCTTCGAAGCTTCGCTGGAGCGCCTTGGCGTCGACCGCATCGACATCCTTTTCGTGCACGACGTCGACATCTTCACCCATGGCAGCAAGGAGGCATCCGACAGGCGCATCGAGGAGTTCATGTCCTCCGGCTACTATGGGCTGCTGTCGCTTCGCGACCAGGGCGTCATCAAGGCCTTCGGCGGCGGCATCAACGAATGGCAGGTCTGCCAGACGCTGGCCGAACGCGGCGATTTCGACCTCTTCCTGCTTGCCGGCCGCTACACGCTGCTCGAACAGGAGGCGCTGGAGTCCTTCCTGCCGCTCTGCGAGAAGCGCGGCATCGGCATCGTCCTCGGCGGTCCGTATAATTCCGGCATTCTGGCGACGGGCCCGAGGCCAGGCGCCTTCTACAACTATACGGAAGCGCCCAGGGACGTGCTCGACCGTGTGGCGCGCATCGAAGCTGTCTGCAAACGCCACGATGTGCGGCTGATCGAGGCTGCCCTGCAGTTCCCGCTGCGGCATCCATCCGTTGTCTCGGTAATCCCCGGCGGCCAGCGGCCCGTCGAAGTGGAAAGCAATCGCGCGCTGCTCGATGCCAGGATACCGGCCGCTCTTTGGGCGGATCTCAAACAGGAAGGCCTGATGCGCGCCGACGCACCGACGGCCTGAATCGGCCTGTCCACTTTCAGCTGAAGCAAAAAAGAAAAGCCGGGCATGCCCGGCTTTTCTGGTCTTAAAAGAAAAAGGTCTTAGTTGACCGCGTCCTTGAGGCCCTTGCCGGCGGAAAACTTCGGCACGGTGCGCGCCGGAATCTTCACTTCCGCGCCCGTCTGCGGGTTGCGGCCGGTCGAAGCAGCGCGTTTTGACACGGTGAAATTTCCGA
>NZ_JANINM010000249.1 GCF_024509055.1 Mesorhizobium sp.
AGACGCTTAACGATCGGTCACCCGAGCAAGAACAATTAACCTAAAGATTTAGCCAATGGATTTTGGGCAGTCGCGGCCGTGGCCAAGGCCCCGGAAACCGGCATTCAGCTCACTGCCGGAGCTGGCGCTTCTGCATCCATATGGTGACGCGGAAAACGATGTAAAGCAACGCCACGCAGGCATGCGAGACGACGATCAGCAGGCGATGACCGAAGAGGTCGGGGAAACCGGCATACATGATCGTCTCGGTCACCGCGCATATGAACCAGATCACCGGCCCCCAGGATGCGAGCATCCACAGCCCCGCCGCGGCGAAGGGGAAAAACACCGCCAGCATGGCCGCGGCCACCCGCCAGTGCACGGGCATCAGGTCGAAGCGCCATAATTCGCCCGGATAGATGCCGATCAGGCGTATCCAGTAGAGAATGCCGAACAGCAGGCAGTAGCCGGCGATGACGCGCTGGAACCAGGCAAAGATCACCTCGGTGGTCGAGGGCTGGAGCACCACGCGCCTGGAGGTGACCTCGCTCATAGTTGAAGTTCCCGATCGCCGAGCGGCGCGAAATAGGCGTCGATCTCGGCGGCGCTCACCTCGTCGAGGTTCGCCGGTCGCCATAAGGGCGTCGAGCCCTTCTCGATGATCGCGGCGCGGATGCCTTCGTAGAAATCCTGACCGGCCAGCATCCGGTTGAGGATCCGGAACTCCATCTTCATGCATTCGTCCATCGACAGCGTCGATCCGGCGCTGATCTCGCGCCAGGCGACGGCGAGGCTGGTCGGCGAGCGCGTGCGCATCGTCGCCAGCGTCCTGGCCGCGAATGGATCGGCAGTCGCGGCGCCTTCCAGGTTGGCGAAGATGCCGCCGAGCGAGGGTTGTGAAAAATGGCGGGCGATCGCTTCCAGATCCTGCCGCTCGGTCTCGCGCTTGGCCGGGATGAAGAAATCTCGCAACTCCGCATTGGCGTCGCCGCTTGTTGCAAGCTCGTCGAGCAGGCCTGCCTGGTCCTCGGCCTTGATCGTGTGCGTGGCGAGGCCCGACCATAGCGCGTCGCCGTAACGGATGCGGTTTCCGGTCAGGCCCAGATACATGCCGAAACTGCCGCCGAGATCCGGTAGCAAATGGCTGGCCCCGACATCCGGGAAGAAGCCGATGCCGACCTCGGGCATGGCGAACTGGGCGTTCTCGGTCAGCACGCGATGCGAGCCGTGGAAGGAAATGCCGACGCCGCCGCCCATGACGATGCCGTCGATCAGCGCGACATAAGGCTTTTTGAAACGGGCTATGCGGGCGTTGAGCCTGTACTCGTCAGCGAAGAAATCCACCGGCGGCTTGCCGGCGCGACCGGCCTCGTAGATGTGCAGGATGTCGCCGCCGGCGGAAAACGCCCTGCCTTCGGCCTTGACGACGACCACGCCGATGCCCGCGTCCTGTTCCCAGGCGTCGAGCGCCTTGCCGAGCGCCTTGACCATATTGTGTGTGACGGCGTTGAGCGCCTGCGGCCGGGTCAGCGTGACGACGCCGGCCCTGCCCTGTCGCTCGAAGCGGATCTCGTCGCCGCCGCCAAAATCCATCGTAAAAGAATCCCTCGCTCGGCCCTCCCGGGGGAGAGAAGTGCTAAAGGCGGTATGGGGATGCGTCAATGGTGGCGTCGAACGGCTGGCAGCCCGGCCCGCCAGGGTGTTAGGTAACCGGCAAAGCAGTTCTTCCGCGCGGCCCAATGGATTTGCGAGCAAGCGACATGACTGGGTACTCTCGTCTGGTGGCTGGATTGGCGGGTCTCCTTTGCCTGGGAGTCCCTTCAGCCTTTGCCGCGACAGCCGCCGATCTCTACCAGGCGCAGGCCATCGTCACCGGGACCGGCGATGTGAACCGGCAGATCGGTTTCAGGGATTGCCTCGACAAGGTTTTGGTCAAGGTTTCCGGCGACCAGCGGCTGGTGCAGAAGCCGGAAATACTGGCGCTGCGCGGCAAGGCCGGCAATTTCGTCGACAGCTTCCGTTATCACGACCGTCTGGAGGGCATTCCGATCCATGACGAGCAAGGCACGCACGACCGGCCGCACGACCTGACCTGCCTCTACAAACCGGCCGTCGTCGACAAGCTCTTGGCGCAACTCGGCAGCAAGCCCTGGCTCGGCGAGCGGCCGGTGCTCGCCATCTTCCTGACGACAGAACAAGGGCCGCGCCGCTTCGCGCTGACGGCGGAAGAAGGGCGCGGCGAGGCGATGCGCGAATCCTTCGTCAACGCCGCCGGTCCGCTGCTCATGCACGTCACTTTCCCCAAGACCAGCCAGCTTGGCGCGTTGGACGAAGGCGCGCTGCGGACAGCCGACATGACAAAGCTCGACCGGCTGGCGAATGAGGCAGGCGCCGGCAAGGCGCTCGCTGGCAGCATCGTATGGAGCGACAAGGAACTTGGCTGGATCGCCGACTGGCGAATGGCCGAGGACGGCAAGACCTACCGATGGGAGGCGCGCGGGGTGAGCTTCGACGAAGCGTTTCGCGTGGCTGCAAGGGGGGCGGCGCAGATCCTGTCGGGCAACGGGCAGCCCTAGGCTGAATCGACATTCACCGCATCCATAGCATTGCGCAAGCGATCTGGA
>NZ_JANINM010000250.1 GCF_024509055.1 Mesorhizobium sp.
CGCGCTTCTTGCCGTTGACCTGCACCGGCAGCACGATCTCGTTGTCGACGACCAGAGCCGGATCGTAGGCCGGCCAGGGCCGCTCGGCGACGAGCTCGGAACCACCCAGCGCCTCCCAGCATTCCTCGGCCAGATGCGGCATGACCGGCGCGATGATATGCACCAGGATCTCGACAGCCTCGCGGCAGGCCCCTTTCAGCGCGGCGTCGGCCTTGCCTTCGGCGACATCGTTGAGCGGTGTCGCCAGCGCATTGGCGAGTTCATAGATACGGGCGATCGCGCGGTTGAAGCCGAGCTTCTCGATGTCCTCGCCGACAGCTTTCAGGATCTTGTGCGCGGCTTTGGAAACTGCACCCGCCTCGCCTTCCTTCGCCGCTGCCGGCTTTGCGTCCGCAAGTGATTCGGCGGCGATCTGCACCAGGCGCCAGATGCGCTGGACGAAGCGGTGCGCGCCGGCAGCGCCGTCGTCGGTCCATTCGACGTCGCGCTCGGGCGGCGAGTCCGACAGCATGAACCAGCGCGCGGTGTCGGCGCCGTAGCCGTCGGTGATCTCTTCCGGGCTCACCGTGTTCTTCTTCGACTTCGACATCTTCTCGAGCGGACCGACCGCCACCTCTTCGCCGGTGGCGATATCGACAGCGCGACGCTTGCCGTCGACGTCCTCGATCCGGACCTCGCTCGGCGACAACCAGCGACCGTTGGTCGAGGAGCCGCCGACGCGGTAGGTCTCGTGCACCACCATGCCTTGCGTGAACAGGCCCTTGAACGGCTCGGCCAGATTGAGATGACCAGTCTCGCGCATGGCGCGGGTGAAGAAGCGCGAATAGAGCAGGTGCAGGATCGCGTGCTCGATGCCGCCGATATACTGGTCGACCGCCAGCCATTCATCGGCTGCCCTCGGCTCCGTCGGCTCGTTCGCCCAGGGCGCGGTGAAGCGTGCGAAATACCAGGACGAGTCGACGAAGGTGTCCATCGTATCGGTCTCGCGGCGCGCGTCGGCGCCGCATTGCGGGCATTTCACGTGCCGCCAGGTCGGGTGGCGGTCAAGCGGGTTGCCCGGACGGTCGAACTCGATGTCGTCGGGCAGCCTGACCGGCAGGTCCGCCTTCGGCACCGGCACCACGCCGCAGGCCTCGCAGTGGATCATCGGGATCGGGCAGCCCCAGTAGCGCTGCCGCGAGATGCCCCAGTCGCGCAGGCGGAAATTCACCTTGCGCTCCGCCATCGGCCGGCCGCCGATTATTTTCTCTTCCAAAAGCTTCGCAACTTCGTTGAAAGCCCTTTCCGGCTTCATGCCGTCGAGGAAGCGCGAATTGATCATCACGCCGTCATCGACAAAGGCCTCCTCGATGATCTGGAACGTCTTGGCGTCGGCATCTTCCGGCATCACCACCGGGATCACCGGCAGTCCGTATTTGTTGGCGAAGTCGAGGTCGCGCTGGTCTCCCGACGGACAGCCGAAGATGGCGCCGGTGCCGTATTCCATCAGCACGAAATTGGCGACATAGACCGGCAGCGTCCAGCTGTCGTCGAACGGATGGACGACGCGGATGCCGGTGTCGAAGCCCTTCTTCTCGGCCGTCTCCAGTGCCGCCACCGAGGTGCCCATGTGACGGACCTCGTCGATGAACTTGGCCAGCTCGACATTGGTCTCGGCGGCCTTCCTGGCCAGCGGATGGTCGGCGGCGACCGCCATGAAGGAGGCGCCGAAGATCGTGTCCGGCCTGGTCGTGTAGACTTCCAGTTCGTGCGCGTCGCCGACCGGCGCCGCCAGCGGCCAGCGGATCAGCAGCCCTTCCGAACGGCCGATCCAGTTGTGCTGCATCAGCTTGACCTTTTCCGGCCACTCCTCGAGCCGGCCGAGTGAGTCCAGCAGGTCCTGGGCGAAATCGGTGATCTTGAAGAACCACTGCGTCAGCTCGCGCTGCTCGACGAGCGCGCCCGAGCGCCAGCCGCGGCCGTCGATGACCTGCTCGTTGGCGAGCACGGTCATGTCTTCCGGATCCCAGTTCACCTTGGAGGACTTGCGCGTCACCAGGCCCTTCTCGACAAAGTCGAGGAACAGCATCTGCTGGCGGTGATAGTAGTCGACGTCGCAGGTGGCGAACTCGCGCGCCCAGTCCAGCGACAGGCCCATCATCTTGAGCTGCTCGCGCATGACGGCGATGTTCTCGTAGGTCCAGTCCTTCGGATGGACCTTGTTCTGCATGGCCGCGTTCTCGGCCGGCATGCCGAAGGCGTCCCAGCCCATCGGGTGCAGCACGTTGAAGCCCTTGGCGCGCTTGTAGCGCGCCACCACATCGCCCATCGTATAGTTGCGCGTGTGGCCGATATGGATCTTCCCCGATGGATAGGGGAACATCTCGAGCACGTAGTATTTCGGCTTCGGATCGTCGTTCCTGGCCTCGAACAGCTTCTTTTCGGCCCAGGCCTTCTGCCATTTGGGCTCTGACGTGCGCGGATTGTATCGTTCGGTTGCCATCGGATGTTTTTCACTTAAAAGCAGGCACGAGGCGCCGGACAATGGCCGGCGGCCGGGAAATGTCGTCGCGGTGTTCACCATGGATTGCCGGACCCGTCAACTGTGGCGA
>NZ_JANINM010000251.1 GCF_024509055.1 Mesorhizobium sp.
CAGCTCATCAGCAATTTCATCGCCAACTACGTCAATGTCGAACTGAACTGGGAGATGGCGGCAGCGCTGAGCTTCATCCTGCTCGTCTTCACGCTGGCACTGTTCGGCATCTTTGCCCGCATCCTCGGCCTCGACCGCCTGAAGCTGGTGTAACCATGCTGCTCTCCCCCTACCCCACAACCGGCGAACGCATCCGCATCACCCTGCTCTGGCTGTGGTGCGGACTGGTGATCCTGTTCCTGCTGGTGCCGATCCTCATTCCGGTGCCGCTCTCCTTCAACAGCGGCGCCTTTTTCATCTTCCCGCTGGAAGGCCTTTCGACGCGCTGGTACGAGGTGGTGCTGGGTACCCAGCGCTGGCAGTCGGCAATCGGCAACAGCCTGATCGTGGCCTTCGGCACGACACTGATCGCAACGACGCTCGGCACGCTGACGGCAATCGCGCTTTCCGATGAGAAGTTCCCCGGGCGCCGCATCATCATGCCGCTGCTGCTTTCGCCGCTGATCGTTCCGGTGGTGATCACCGCGGTCGGCTCGTATCTCTTCTATGCGCGCGCCGGGCTTGCCAGCACCTATGCCGGTATCATCCTCGCCCATACCGCCCTGGCCAGCCCGTTTGTCGTCGTGACCGTGGGCGCCAGCCTGACCGGCTTCGACCGCAACCTGATGCGGGCCGCCGCGATCTCGGGAGCAAAGCCGGTGACGGCCTTCTTCCGGGTGATGCTGCCGCTGATCCTGCCTGGCGTGCTCTCCGGCGCAGCCTTCGCTTTCGTCACCTCGTTCGACGAGGTGGTTGTCGTGCAGTTCCTGGCCAGCGCCAGCCAGCGCACCATGCCGCTCGAGATGTTCATAGGCCTGCGCGAAAAGCTCAGCCCGGCGATCACCGCCGCCGCGACCTTGATGATGGCGCTTTCGATCGTACTCCTCGTCGTCGCCAACCTGTTGGCGCGGCGCGGCCAGAAGCGGCCAAGCGCGGCTTAGGTACTTCTTCGAAAAGCCGGCAGGCGCGATCAGGCGCCGGCTACCGGGGCCCAGATGACGTCGTCGATCCTCGTCGCCCCTGTCGCCAGCATCACCAGCCGGTCGAAGCCGAGCGCCGAGCCGCTCGCCTGCGGCATGACGGCGAGCGCGGCGAGGAAATCCTCATCCAGCGGATAGCGCTCGCCATAGACGCGCTCCTTCTCGTCCATCTCGGCAACGAAGCGGCGGCGCTGCTCGGCGGCGTCGGTGAGTTCGCCGAAGGCATTGGCGAGCTCGACGCCGCAGCAATAGAGCTCGAAGCGCTCGGCAACGCGCGGGTCCTCGGCGCTTGGCCGGGCAAGGGCGGCCTCCGAAACCGGATAGCCATAGAGGATGGTCGCGCGCCCCTGCCCCAGCGCCGGCTCGACCTTTTCCACCATCACCCGGCTGAACAGATCGGCCCAATTGTCGTCGGGCGCGGTGCGCAAGCCGGCCGCAACCAGCGCCGCGTGGAGCGCGTCGCGATCGGTGTCGCCGTCGGCAGAAACCGTTGCGAGCAGGTCGATGCCGGCGTAACGCGCGAAGGCTTCGGCGACGCTGAGCCGCTCCGGTTCGGCGAACGGGTCGGCCTCGCGGCCGCGAAACCGAAAGCTCCTGGCGCCTGCCTTATCCGCCGCCAACGCGAGGAATTCGGCGCAGTCGGCCATCAAACTCGTGTAGGTTTCGCCGACGCGATACCATTCGAGCATGGTGAATTCGGGGTGGTGCAGCGGCCCGCGTTCGCGGTTGCGCCAGACGGCGCCGAGACTGAAGATGCGCTGCTCCCCGGCGGCGAGCAGCTTCTTGCAGGCGAACTCCGGCGAAGTGTGGAGATAGAGCGGCTGGCGCGAAGCGTCGGGCGCGATCGCCTCGGTGGCGAAGGCGGCGAGGTGCGCCTCGTTGCCGGGCGAGACCTGCAGCGCCGAGGTCGTCACCTCGACGAAATCGCGGTCGGCGAACCATCCCCGCAGGGCGGCGGCGATGGCGTTGCGCGCCATCAGCCGGGGCCGGCGATCGGCATGGATATGCGGCGTCCACCAGGGCGAAGCGGCCGTCATGGGCAGGAAAATCGCGTGGAAGACTGGCGGTTCGACGCAAGATGCGCTAGGGCGCACGCGATGGCCGCCGTCGCCGCTTCGCGGAAATCGACGCCTGCAGGCCGAAAAACTCGAACGGGATCGAATATCGTGGTCAAGGTCATCGCCAGCTCCTTACGCAAAGGCAACGTCGTCGATAAGGACGGCAAGCTCTATGTCATCCTCTTTGCCGAAAACATCCACCCTGGCAAGGGCACGCCGGTGACCCAGCTCGACATGCGCCGCATCGGCGACGGGGTGAAGATCTCGGAACGCTACCGCACGACCGAAATGGTCGAGCGCGCCTATGTCGAGGAGCGCGAGCACACCTTCCTCTACTCCGACGGCGAAGGCTTCCACTTCATGAACCCGGAAAGCTACGACCAGGTCGTGGCCTCGGAAGGCGTGGTCGGCGACTTCGCTCCCTATCTGCAGGAAGGCATGGCCGTGCAGCTGGCGCAGTTCAACGGCGTGCCGATCTCGCTGGTGCTGCCGCAGCGCGC
>NZ_JANINM010000252.1 GCF_024509055.1 Mesorhizobium sp.
AGGCGATGAACAGCAGGCCCATGTCCATCTGGTTGGCCTTGCTGACGCCGTTCGAGTAATTGAACGGACGGCGTAGGATCAGGTGTTTCATGGCCTCGGCGTCGCGCGGATTGGCGAGCCGGATATGCGCGTCGAGCGGCGTGGTCTTGCCCGCCGGGTCGCTGGCGTGGTTGGGCACGTCGGCTTCCGTGGCGCCGCCGAACGGAGCGCCCGTCGCCTTCATGCGACCGATGATCGTCTGCTGTTCCTGCAGCGGCGTGCGATCCCAGCGCTCGACGAAATTGCGGATGAGGCGCACGGCCTGGTAGGAGCCGCCGGCCGTCCAGGCAGGCTCGTCCGCGCCTGGCTGCACCCACACGATCTGCTTCATCAGGTCGGCGTTCGTCGAATCGGGATTGGCCGAGCCATCGCGGAAACCGAGGAAGTTGCGGGCGCTCTCCTTTGGTTTTCCCGGGCTCGGCTGCCTCACCGGCACCGATCCTTCCTGCTTCCAGCGCAACAGCAGCGAATCCGGGGTGTTCCTGACGATGTCCCGCAGCGCGTGGATGTTGGTGTCCGGCGTGTTCGAGCAGAATTGCAGCAGCAGGTCGCCATGGCAGAACGCCTCCTGCAGCGCGTCGTTGGGAAACGACGCCATCCGCGCCAGATGCCTGGGCTTCAGGGGCTCAAGGCCGAAGCGGTCGTCGAAGAGCGAGGCGCCGAGCGAAGTGGTTATCGTCAGGTTGTCTGGCGTCACCACCGGGCCGAGAATGCCGGAATCGGCGGCGGGGAATTTCGGATCGAGCGAAGGCGGCGTGCCGCCCGCCATCAGGAAGGCAGTGCGCTCGGTCAGCGTCCTCAAGAGCCGCTGCAAGCCGGCTCGGTTCTGGACCAGCACATCGAACGAGGCGACGAGACCGGCCGCCGGTCGCGGCGTCACGATGCCCGGCTGGTGCTCGCCGTAGAAGGATTGCCGCTGATGGACGCTGTCGCTTTCCGGTGCATCGGTCACGGCCGCGCTCCCGCCGCTGGCGGCTGCGGCCAGCTTCGGCGTCAACGCGCCTGCCACCGCGCCGATCAGGAGCGAGCGGCGTGTCGTGTTCGGCAACTTCGGTTCTTGCTTGGTTATCATTGGCTGAGATCCATTGTCTCGCGCAACCGCGAAAGGTCAGTGGCGAGCATCATTGCCGCCTTGCCGAGCTCGGCCTTGGCGGGGTCGGAAAGCGCGTCCGAGCCGTCGGTGCGGCGGGCCGCGATCATCTTGTCCAGGCCGGCGAAATCCGTGTCGATGGCCGCCACGATGCCGGGCGCAGTCTTGATCGCCACGGGGCGCAGCAGGTCGAACACCTTGCGCGCGCCGGCAGTCGTCGCTTCGAAGGAAGAAAGATCGCCGTGCGCGTAAGGGCTGCCGCCGAAGCCGGGACCGGCGATCCGCTCCAGGATCGCCGCCGAGCCGCTGACCATGCTTTGCGGCATGATGCGCAGGCCATGAACTCGGGCCTTGAGCGCGGCCGCGTCGCCGGCGAGCTTGTCGGCGACCGGCACCAGGCCGGCGAGGCTGCCCTGGTTGAATAGGCCGTATTCGAGGCGGTGCAGCCCGCCAAAGGCCGGATCGGCCTCGCCTTGGCCAAAGGCGTCGGCGCGCCCGTCGATCGCCGTGTCCAGGTCGGAGAACAATGGCGACACCGGCGCGACATGGGCATAGGCGAGTTGGGCTGGCAGGTAGGCCGCCTTCGCGGCCGCCAGGTCGCCCGATCTCACGGCGCTGGCGAAAGCGTCGGCGGCTTCCGAGAAGGCATCAGTTCCGGCGGCGAGAAACACCTTGTATTCGGCAAGCGCGCCGATGAAGGCGGTGAGGTTCGGTTTCTTGGTCGGCTCCGCATTCGCCGCCGGCAGCACATGCAGCTTGCCGCGCGGATTGCTGAGCAAGCCGCAGGTGATCGCGTAGTCGCCGGGCTCGAGCTGGGTGGCGAGCGTCTGGGTGAATCCCGGTGCGATGTTTTCGCGCTCCTCCAACACCATCACACCGTCGAGGATTTCCCACTCAACGACACGGCTGGATATGTTGGCGATCTGGAACATGTTCCGCCCGGCTGTGACGGTGAATGCGTTCGGCTCGCAAGCCTGGCCGGTGATCGTCACCAAATTTGCCGCAACTGCGTCATGGCGGCGTGTCCGCGCGGCGAGCGTCGCGTAGTAGAAGGCCGAGGCCGCGAGGATCAGTAGCAGCAGCGACAGCGCTAGGCCGGCGCGGACGGCATTGCGCGGCAGTTCGCGCGATTGCGTGGTCGTGCTCATGCCGCCGGCCGCTCCGATGCGTTGCGTGGCGCGGCGGCGCCTGGCCGGTCCGCTAGGAACATCCACAGCGAGGGCAGCAGGAAGCTGACATAGACGACGACCTCGCTCACCGTCGGCGCGTCGATGTAACCGAAGATGCCGCTCAGCACCGAGCCGAGCGGGCTGTCCATCGGCAGCAAGCCGCTTATGTCGAAGACCACGGCCTGCAGATGGTTCCAGAGGCCCGCCTCATGCAGGGCGTTGACCGAATTGGCGAGCAGGCCGGCGGCGACGATCAGGATGAAGGCGCCGG
>NZ_JANINM010000253.1 GCF_024509055.1 Mesorhizobium sp.
TCCAGCAGCGTCATGCCCGAGAACAGGCGGATGTTCTGGAAGGTGCGCGCCACCTTGGCGCGCGCCGGGATCTCGTGATTGGCCAGGCGTTCGAGCAAATAACTCGAGCCGTCACGCCGGTTGAGCGTGATCATTCCCTCCGACGGCTTGTAGAAGCCAGTGATGCAGTTGAACACCGTCGTCTTGCCGGCGCCGTTCGGCCCGATCAGCGCGGTGATCTCGCCGCGCTTGGCCTGGAAGGACAGGTCACCGATGGCGATCAGGCCACCGAACTTCATCGACAGATGCTCGACCTGCAGGATCAGGTCGCTTGCGGAAACTTGCGCGTTCATCAGCCGTGGCCCTCCTTCGTAAAGGAGCCTGAGACCGCTTTTCGCTCCTTCAAGAAGGCCGTCGGTTCCCGGCTGCCGACGAAACCGCGCGGTTTCCAAAGCATGACGATCACCATGGCCATGCCGAACAGCAGCATGCGGTAGAGTTCAGGCGTGAAGTCGGGGCCGAACACCGCCTTGAGGAAATCGAGCTCGCGCAGGATCTCGGTGCCGCCGATCATGACCAGCGCCGCGACCGCGATGCCGCCCAGCGAACCCATGCCGCCGAGAACCACGATGGCGAGGATGATCGCCGATTCCAGGAAGACGAAGGATTCGGGGCTGACGAAGCCTTGCCGGGCAGCGAAGAACGAGCCGGCGAAACCGCCGAACATCGCGCCAGTGGCAAACGCCGTCAGCTTGGTCGTGGTGGTGTTGATGCCGAGCGAGCGGCACGCGATCTCGTCCTCGCGCAGTGCTTCCCAGGCGCGCCCCACCGGCAGGCGTCGCAGCCTGATGGTGACGAAAGCGGTGAGGAAGCAGAGCCCCAGGATCAGGTAGTAGAGGAAGATCTTGTAGTAGGCACCCGACTGGGCAATGCCCAGCACCTTGGCGATGTAGTTCGGATCCGACACGTTGAACGACATCAGGCCGAAGAACGAGACCTTGGGGATGCCGGAAACGCCGGCCGAGCCGTTGGTCACCTCGCGCCAGTTGATCAGCACGAGGCGGATGATCTCTCCGAAGGCCAGTGTCACGATCGCCAGATAGTCGCCGCGCAGCCGCAGCACCGGGAAGCCGAGCATCACGCCCCAGAAGGCGGCCATGCAGCCGGCGGCCGGCAGCAGGATCCAGAACGAAAGGCCGAAATGCGTGCCGAGCAACGCGTAGGCATAGGCGCCGACGGCGTAGAAGGCGACGTAGCCGAGATCAAGCAGCCCGGCTAGGCCGATGACGATGTTCAGCCCCCAGGCCAGCATCACATAGATCAGGATCTGGATGCCGAAATTGTCGACCCATTTCAGCGAGCCCTGGAATCCGACCAACAGCACGATTATCACCGGATACAGCAACAGCCCGGTGACGCCGATCTTGTTGAAGTTGCGACGCAGGAAGCCTGGCTCCGCCGCCACGACCGCGGGAGCCTTGGCTTTTTCGGCTTTCGACCGTTCCATCGCCGGAACCGCGTAGGCGACATAGAGGAAACGGCCGACGGCAACGGCGCCGACCACAAGGGCAAGCAGGAACCAGCGCTGCACGAGGATGAGTTCGTTGTTGATGTTCTGGTCGGTCCTGAGACCGATGAACAGCACGAACAGGCCGAGTGCGATAGCGCCGGCATAGAGCGCTTCACGCAAAGCGCGCTGCACGGGAGTAGCGACGACGTCGCGCTCCGAGGACACGGTAGCGGCCATGAGGATCAGACCTTTTCGACTTCAGGCCGGCCCAGAATGCCGGAGGGCAGGAAGATGAGCACGATCGCCAGGATCGAGAAGGCCGCGACGTCCTTGTAGTCGATGGAGAAATAGGCTGACCACATGCTCTCGATGAAGCCGATCAGGAGCCCGCCGAGCACCGCGCCCGGCAGCGAGCCGATGCCGCCGAGCACGGCGGCCGTGAAAGCCTTCACGCCCGGCACGAAGCCGTCGGAAAACACCACCACGCCGTAGTACATCAAGAAAAGCGTGCCGGCGACGGCGGCAAGGGCGGCGCCCATGATGAAGGTGATGGAGATGGTGCGGTCGACGTCGATGCCGAGCAGCGCGGCCATCTTTCTGTCCTGCTCGCAGGCGCGCTGCGCCCGGCCGAGAGCCGTCCGATTGACGAGATACCAGAAGATCGCGAGCAGCACGGCGGTGACGATCACGATGATGATCTGCTTCAGCGAGATGCTGATGCCGTCGATCGTGTAGACCTTGCTGACCAGCGGCGGGATCGGCTTGTTGCGCGGCCCTTGCGTGACCTGCACGAAGTTCGACAGCGCGATCGACATGCCGATGGCCGTGATCAGCGGCGCCAGCCGGAACGATCCGCGCAGCGGCCGGTAGGCCACCTTCTCGATCGTCCAGTTGTAGAGGCTGGTCAGAAGCATCGCCACGATCATCATGATCAGAAGCGCTATCACCACCGGCACGGAATAGAACAGCGCGCCGAGGATCAGGAAGACGATGAGCGCAGTGAAGGCGCCGACCATGAAAATATCGCCATGGGCGAAATTGATCATGCCGATGATGCCGTAGACCATCGTATAGCCGA
>NZ_JANINM010000254.1 GCF_024509055.1 Mesorhizobium sp.
AATCGCTCGTCCTCCAACGTGCGACGCGCCCGCTTCAGCGTCGAGGACGTGGTGACGCTCACCATGGATTTCTATCGCCGCAATTACATCGAAGGGCTGTTCCTGTCCTCCGGGGTCATCCGTTCGCCAGACGAGACGATGGGCGAGATGGTCGAGGTAGCGCGCCGGCTCAGGATCGAGGAAAAGTTCGGCGGCTATATTCACCTGAAAACCATACCCGAAGCGTCGGCTGAACTGATCGAGATGGCCGGCCTTTATGCCGACCGCCTGTCGATCAATGTCGAACTGCCGACCGACGAAGGCGTGAAGATGCTCGCCCCGGAAAAGAAGCCGGAAACGATCCGGCTTTCAATGGCGAAGCTGCGCCGCAAGATCGAAGAGAAGGCCGAACCGACATTGCAGAGCCGCAAACGTGAGCGCTTCGCGCCAGGTGGTCAATCCACGCAAATGATTGTCGGTGCGGACCGGACTTCCGACGACGGCATCCTGCGCGCCAGCGCTCGGCTCTATGGCAGCTATCACCTGCGCCGTGTCTACTACTCCGCCTTCAGCCCGATTCCCGATTCATCCTTGACACTGCCGCTGCAGAAGCCGCCGCTGATGCGCGAGCATCGCCTCTATCAGGCGGACTGGCTGATGCGTTTCTACGGCTTCTCGCAGCCCGAGATCCTGGCGGGCAGCCGCGACGGCATGCTCGACCTTGCCATAGACCCCAAGCTTGCCTGGGCGCTGCGCAACCGCGGCCGGTTCCCGGTCGACATCAACCGTGCCGAACGGGAGGCGCTGCTGCGCGTGCCAGGGCTGGGCACCAAGGTGATCGACAAGATTCTGGAAACGCGGCGCTATCGCCGGCTGCGGCTCGAGGATGTCGGCCGGCTCTGTCACTCGGTCGCCAAGCTGCGGCCCTTCATCATCGCGGAAGGATGGTCGCCCGGCGCGCTGACCGACAAGGCCGGCCTGCGTGAAACCGTCACTCGTTCCTGCGAGCAGCTTTCGCTGTTTTAACCCATGGCAAGAGCCCAGCTCAACCTTGCAGACCATCTCGTGCGCCTTGAGAGCGAGACCGACTTCGCCGGTTGGCGCGATGCCGCGCGGCAGTTGGCGACAAACGACATCCCGCCCGAGGATGCCGCATGGCAGGTTGATCCCGGAGCGGATCAAGGCGGCAGCGGTTTGCCGGATTGCCCGCCCGGTGTACGGCTGGCGGTGCCGCGTGAGTTCGTCGAGCGCGCCGAGACCATCATCTGCCATTGCGACCCGGAGCGCTTTGGCTTCCTCTATCGGTTGCTCTGGCGGTTGCGATCCGAGCCGAAACTGCTCTCCATCGCCTCCGATCCGGATATCCGGCGGCTGGAGGCCATGGAGAAGGCCGTGGGGCGCGACATCCACAAGATGCAGGCCTTCGTGCGCTTCCGAAAGATAGGCGAGGGTGCGGACGAACGCTACGTCGCCTGGTTCGAGCCCGAGCATTTCATCGTCGAGCGCAATGCCGATTTCTTCGTGCGGCGTTTCACAGGGATGCGCTGGACGATTCTGACGCCGCATGCCTCCGCCGACTGGGACGGCGAGCGGCTGGCGATTGGCCCGGGCGCCAGCAAGCGCGACGCACCCGCCGAGGACGACACGGAAGCGCTGTGGCGGACCTATTTCGAAAACATCTTCAATCCGGCGCGCCTCAAGGTGAAGGCAATGCAGAAGGAGATGCCAAAGAAATACTGGCGGAACCTTCCGGAGGCCTCGCTCATTCCAGGTCTGATAGCAGGAGCGGACAGAGCCACATCAGCCATGATCGCCCGTATGCCAACCACGCCGGCGCCGCACCATGCCAAGGTGCAGGCCAAGCACTGGCCGAAGCCGGACGATGGCGATGAAACGGAAACCGCCGACACGATCCCCGAACTGCGCAACCTGGCGAAAGGCTGCCATCGCTGCCGGCTCTGGCGCGACGCGACGCAGACCGTGTTCGGCGAAGGGCCGGAGAATGCGGACGTGATCTTCGTCGGCGAACAGCCCGGCGATCAGGAGGATCTGGCCGGCAAACCGTTTGTCGGCCCGGCCGGCAAGGTCTTTGACGGTATCCTGGAAGAGGCCGAAATCGACCGGCGCAAGGTCTATGTGACCAACGCGGTGAAGCACTTCAAATTCGAGCCACGCGGCAAGCGACGCATCCACTCCAAGCCCAATGCCGGCGAGATCCAGACCTGCCGCTGGTGGCTGGATAAGGAGCTCGATCTCATCAAGCCGAAGCTCGTGGTGGCGCTTGGCGCGACGGCGGCGCAATCGCTGCTCGGGAAGGCGGTGCCCATCACCAGGATGCGCGGCGACGTGGTCGAGCGCGACGACGGGCTGCGTGTGTTTCTCACCATCCACCCATCCTTCATCCTGCGTATTCGGGAGCAGGAGGAGAAGGAAGCCGAGCGCGAGCGGTTTTTGCAGGATATGCGGAAGGTGAAGCAGCTGATGGCTGCTTGATCGATCGTGCAACGTTGAAGATTCGCCGAAACGTCCGTCGCTTCGTCATCCTCGGGCTTGACCCGAGGATCCTGTGTGTTGGTTCAGGTGTATG
>NZ_JANINM010000255.1 GCF_024509055.1 Mesorhizobium sp.
TCAAGAGCCGCGTATGCGCCGGCGTCCACAGCGCGTCCTTCACCAGATGCGTCTTCTCGTCGACCATCAGGGTGGCGCTCATGCTCTCGCGCTGCGCCATCGTCAGTGGGCGGCTCGGCATCGGCGTCAGCCAGATGTCGGCGTCGAGGCCGATCTGGTGCGAGGCGTGGCCGGTCGTCATCGGTCCGCCGCGCGGCTGCGCGACGTCGCCGATCAGCAGGCCCGGCCAGCCGTCGGCCACGGCGTCGCGCGACAGTTTCTCGATCAGCGCAATCATTGCCGGATGGCCCCAGCGGCGGTTGCGCGACGGGCGCATCACTTCCCAGGTCGGGCCGTCCAGCGGCAGCGCGACGCCGCCGGTGAAGCAGCCTTTCGAATAGAAGCCGAAGGATTGCGCCGGCGCCACGGCCGGCAGCTTCTTGGCGCCGAACAGATCCTTTGCCTTCTGATCGGCGGAGATAGCGCCGGCCGCCACCGCGGTCAGCGTCAGCAGCGCAAGCACCGCGGTCAGGAACGGCTTCCTGTCGGGCAGAGATCGCAACGTCATCAGGCCGGGTCCCCCTCCAGTCAATGCGCTAGAGCATGATGCCGAAAAGTGTGAAGCGGTTTTCGGGCGACATCATGCTCTAGGCGCGCGAATCATATCACGGCGCGCGCGGCCTCGGTCATGGGCGTTTCATCGGGCTGCGTGGCGCCCCGTCCCGCCAGTTGCCGTCGCTCCACATCCTCTCCAGCGCCACCCGATAGTTCGGATAGCGGAAAGGGTAGCCGGCCGCCTTGATCGCCGCGTTGGCCACGCGCTTGTTCTCGCCATAGAAGGAGCGCGCCATGGGCGAAAGTTGGGCGGTCTCGAAGGGAATTTCCGGCGGCGGCTCAATGCCCATCAGCCTTGCGGCATAGGCGACGACATCCTGCGGCGGCGCCGGCTCGTCGTCGGTGACGTTGAAGATGCCGCCGAGGTTCCTGTCGGCCAGGTGCCAGAGCGCGCCGGCGATGTCGTCGCAATGGATGCGGTTGAACACCTGTCCCGGCTTGACCAGCCGCCGCGCGGTGCCTTCCTCCAGATTGACCAGCGCGTTGCGGCCTGGACCGTAGATGCCGGAAAGCCGCAGGACCGCTACCGCATGGTCTGTCTCTTGCCCGAGTTCGAGCCACTCCCGTTCGGCTGCCACCCGCATCACCGAGCGTTTCGACACCGGCTTGCATTCGGCCGTCTCATCCACCCAGGCGCCGCCATGGTCGCCATAGACGCCAACGGTCGAGAGATAGCCGATCCATTCGAGCGCCGGCATGTTGGCCCGGATCGCATCGCCGACCGCGTTCAGCACCGGATCGCCGGCTTCGTCGGGAGCGACGGAGACGATCATATGCGTCGTATGTCGAAGCGCCTCGCCGATCTCGGCCGTCAGCGATCCTTCGAAATGCACCGGTTGAATACCTGCCCCGCGCAGCGCCTCGAACTTTTCCGGCGAACGAGTGGTACCCATGATCGACGCGCCCTGCTCGTTGCCTCGTGCAAAGGCTTTGCCGGAATAGCCGGCGCCGAAGATGAAAAAGCGTCTTTCGCCCATCAATGAACCTCTGCGGAATTACGCAAGCCCGCGTGCCACTCGTCGAGAACCGTTGCATCGGCTTCGGTTTTCGAAGCGGCGGCGGCAAGGTCGCCAAATTCGTCGCCGGAGAGCAGCCGCGACAGGGCCCAGATTGCCGCACCCCTCACCAAGGGCGATGGGTCGCCGAGCAGACCGCGCACGATGTCGGCCAACGAAGCATCGCCGGAATTTCCGGCTGCGGTCAGCACGTTGCGGACGAAGCGGTCGCGGCCGATGCGCTTGACCGGCGAGCCCGAGAAGAAAGAGCGGAAGGCCGCGTCGTCGAGCCGCAACAGCTCCGACAAGGCCGGCTCGCGCAGGTCGTCGCGCGCGGCGAGCTTGGCCTCCGAGGCGGCTTGCGCGAACTTGTTCCACGGGCAGGCGGCCAGGCAGTCGTCGCAGCCATAGATTCGGTTGCCGATCTTTTCGCGGAATTCGCGCGGGATCGGCCCCTTGTTCTCGATGGTCAGGTACGAGATGCAGCGCCGCGCGTCGAGCCGGTAGGGCGCCGGAAAGGCGTCGGTCGGGCACGCATCGAGGCAGGCGCGGCATGAGCCGCAATGGTCGATCTCCGGCGCGTCGGGCTCAAGCTCGGCGGTGGTGAAGATGGTGCCGAGGAACAGCCAGGAGCCATGCGCGCGGCTGACGAGGTTGGTGTGCTTACCTTGCCAGCCAAGTCCGGCGGCCTCCGCCAGCGGCTTTTCCATCACCGGCGCGGTGTCGACGAAGACCTTCACGTCGCCGCCGGCGCGCGCGACGATCTTGCCGGCGATCTCCTTCAGCCGCCCCTTCATCACCTCGTGATAGTCGCGATTCCTTGCATAGACCGAGATCGCGCCGCGATCGTGCTTTTCGAGGATATCGCGCGGGTCGTGGTCCGGGCCGTAATTCATCGCGAGCACGACGATGGAACGCACCTCCGGCCATAGCGTCGAGGGCTCGGCCCGTCGCTCGAGCGTCTCGGCGATCCAGTCCATCGAGCCATGGAAACCGTCGGCGACGAATTCGGCAAGTCGCGCCGGCGCCAAGGGGATGGCGTCCGGGCTGGTCACCGCGACGGCGTCGAAGCCGGCGCGCCGCGCCTCGGCGTCGATCAGCGCGCGCAGCTTCTCAGAAGTCGAGGTCCGCATAATGCGACACCGGCGACAGGCCGCGCACACGGTCGGAAAGCAGCGGCCGGAAGGACGGGCGCGACTTCACCCGCGTGTACCATTCGCGCGCCGCGGTATGCTCGCGCCAGTCGATCTCGCCCAGATAGTCTAGCACCGAAAGCGTCGCCGCGGCGGCGAGATCGGCATAGGTCACCTTGTTGCCGGCCAGCCAATGGCGGGTACCGGCCAGCCAGTTGGTGTATTTCATGTGCTGGCGGATGTTGGCGCGCGCGGCGCGGATCGCCGCCGAGTCCGGCGAGCCGCCGCCCGCCGTTTCCGGCATCACCGGCTTCAGCACGCGCTCGCGCACCAGGTGGCGGGTGACTTCGCTTTCGGCCTTCGCCAGATACCAGTCGGTCAGCCGGCGGATTTCGGCGCGCTGCATCGGGTCTTCCGCGAACAGCCGCCTTTCGCGTTTCAGCACGCCCCGCGTCTCGTCGAGATATTCGGCGATCACCATGGCGCCGACGATCGGCACGTCGCCTTCGGCAAGCAGGATCGGCAGCGTGCCGGCCGGGTTCAGCGCCAGGAACTCCTTGCGCCGCGTCCACGGCTTCTCCTCGATCAGGGCCAGCTCCTCGCCATACTCGCCAAAGGCGAGGCGGACGAAGCGGCAGGTTGCGAACATCGGGTGGTGGAAAAGCGTCAGCATGGTTCCGCGATACTAGCACTGGCGAATCGCCAGTGGCGCCGGTAAGTCTTGGCCGCCCGATTCCTGGGGCCGTCATGGTGTTGCGACCTATAGGGGGACTTCCGCCCCATGACAAGCAAGCCCCTTTGCCTGGAGCATGATGTCGTCCGAAAACCGCGTCACACTTTTCGGCGTCATGCTCTGGCCGTCATTCGAAAGCTGAGGTTGCCATGGAAAGCCAGACCATCGTCGAAGCGCTGTTGCTTGGCCTGTTGGAGGGGCTGACCGAGTTCATACCGGTTTCCTCTACCGGTCATATCCTGCTCGCCGGCCACTTCCTCGGCTTCGAATCGACCGGCAAGGCCTTCGAGATCCTGATCCAGCTCGGCGCCATCCTGGCCATCCTCAGCGTCTATTTCAGCAAGCTCTGGCAGATGCTCATCAAGCTGCCCAGCGACCCGCAGACCAGGCATTTCGTCATCGGCATCCTGCTCGCCTTCCTGCCGGCGGCGGTCATCGGCGCACTCGCGCATGATTTCATCAAGACGATTTTGTTCGAATCGCCCCGCCTGATCTGCATCATGCTGATCATCGGCGGCGTGGTGCTGCTGGTCGTCGACCGGATGAACCTCAAGCCGGTCTTCCATGACGTCGAGCGCTTCCCGCTCGGCCTTTACCTGAAGATCGGCCTGTTTCAGTGCCTGTCGCTGATCCCGGGCACCTCGCGCTCCGGCTCGACCATCGTCGGCGCGCTGCTGATGGGCGTCGACAAGCGGGCGGCAGCGGAGTTTTCTTTCTTCCTGGCGATGCCGACGATGGTCGGCGCCTTCGCCTTCGACCTTTACAAGAACCGCAACGTGCTGACCTCGGCCGACGTCCCGATCATCGCCGTCGGCTTCGTCGCCGCCTTCGTCACCGCGCTGTTCGTGGTGCGGTACCTGCTCGATTACGTCTCGCGCAAGGGCTACTCGCTGTTCGGCTGGTGGCGGCTCGTGGTCGGCATCGTCGGGCTGGCGGCGCTGACGGTCTGGGGGTGAGTGCAGGCCCTTGCCTCCGCGCCTTCGTCATCCTCGGGGTCTCCGCGACGCCGCTTCGCGGCTGCTTCGCCCGTGGATGACGAGGGGAGATACTCAATTCCTCCCATAAAACGCGTTCTCGACATGCACCGGCCAGCGCCAGGGCAGCACCGCTACCATGTCGAAGCGCATCGAAAGCCGCCCGTAATCCGGCTGGCGAGACAGCCAGAGATCGGCTGCTCCTTCGATGCGGCGCTCCGATTCGTGGCCGATCGCTTCCATCGCCTCCATCAGCGTGCGGCGCGCCTTGACCTCGACGAACAGCACGAGGTCACCACGCCTTGCGATGAGGTCGATCTCGCCGAGCTTGGTGCGGTGGCGGCGGGCAAGGATGCGGTAGCCCTTCAGCATCAGCGCCAGCGCTGCAAGCCATTCGCCGCGATGGCCGCGCTGATAGGCTTTTCGACGATGGCCGGCCGAACGTTTAGCCACCGTCGCCTTCCCTAAGCTCCAGCAGGCGCCTGTAGAGCGCCTGTTTCTGGCCACCGGTCATCTTCGCCGCTTCCGCCGCTGCCTTCGAGGCCGGCATTTCGGCGGCGAGCGACAACAGCAGCCGGTCGATGTCCGCCGGCTGCTCCTCAGCGGCTTCCGGGGGGCCGACGCAGATGACGATCTCGCCCTTCGGCGTGTCGGCCGCCGCATAATGATCGGCCAGTTCGGCGAGCGTGCCCGTGCGCATCTCCTCGAAGGCCTTGGTGAGCTCGCGTCCGATCGCGGCCTTTCGCGTGCCGCCCAGTGCCTCGACCATCGCGCCGAGCGTCTCCGCCAGCCGGCGCGGCGACTCGAAGAAGATCAGTGTCGCCGGCACTCCCTTGAAGCTTTCCAGCTTGGTCAGCCGCTGCCCTGCCTTGGCGGGCAGGAAGCCGGCGAACAGGAAGGCATCCGACGGCAGGCCCGAAGCGGTCAGCGCCGCGAGCGCCGCCGACGGTCCGGGTATGGGAACGACGCGGATGCCACGCTCCAGCGCCTCGCCGACCAGCCTGTAGCCGGGGTCGGAGACCAGCGGCGTGCCCGCATCCGAAATCAGCGCCACGCTCTGTCCGGCAGCAAGCGCCTCGATCAGCTTCGGCCCGGCCTCGCCGGCATTGTGCTCATGATAGGCCGTGGTGCGGCGGCGGATGCCGTAGCGTTCGAGCAGCACGCGCGAAACGCGCGTGTCCTCGCAGGCGAGGACGTCGGCGGCGGCCAGCGTCTCCAGCGCGCGCAGCGTGATGTCGGTGAGATTGCCGATCGGCGTCGCCACCAGATAGAGCGCCGGCTCCAACGGCCTTGCCGGCATCTCGGTCTGCCCGATCACATAGCTGCGTTTGTCGCTAGTCAAGGATCACCCTCCGCGCTCGGCAATTCCAGCAAGCGCCAACTTTTCTGCCCGGAATTGCACAAGAACAAAGGCTTTTGGCATGGCTCACGCCCGGTTGCAAAACGTGAGGTCGATGTAAGGAATTCGCCATGCCTTCGCCACAGTGAGGAACGAAACCCCTACAGGCGGATTTAACCCCTGATTCCCCGGAGGAGGCAGGACCGGACGATGCCCAATCGCTTCGACATCTTCATCAGCCGACTTGAAACCAAAACCGCCCGCGAGGGCATCCCACCACACGCCATCGCCATGCAGCAAGGCGCACGCCGCGACAAGGTCGATGTGAAGCCGGCCCGCACCGGCGAGGCGCATGGCGAGAAGAACCGCGGCAAGCACCGCCAGAAGCACGACGCCTAAAGCGTCCTCGACCTGCGTAAGTGGCGAAGATCACTCTCCCCTCGTCATTCCAGGGCGAAGCAAGGAGCGAAGCGACGCGCGCAGATCCTGGAATCCATGCCGTTACATCCGACGTTCCGCCAGCGGTGCAGATCCTGTCCCGCTGCGCCCTCCGCACAGGTCACGGCATGGATTCTCGGGTCAAGCCCGAGAATGACGAACGCGCTGGGGATCGCCGCAGCCTTCAGAGGTATCGCGACACCTTCACTTCCAGCAGCCGCACCAGTTCCGGGTCCATGAAAGCATAATCGTCGGGGATGTCGAGGCAGATCACCCGGGCGCCCTTCAGGCTCGACCGGAACTTCTTCTGCAGCTTGGCGCGGTGCGCCTTCTCCATGACGAAGATGATGTCGGCCCAGGCGACCAGCTCGTGCGTCAACGGATTGTCGGCGTCGTGATTGGTGCCGGCCGATTCGACCTCGATGTCGCGGCGCTTTGAAAACACCTGCTCCGCCGTCGGGCTGCGCAGCCGGTTCTGGCTGCAGACGAAGAGGACGTTCTTCAAGGCATCAGGCGATCGTGACAGACGCGATTACTCATCGAAGATATCTCGTATCGTTTTGTTCATTGGTAAGTATTGATCGAGAGTAAGTCCATTCAAGTCAAATTCTATCGAATCGTCTTTTGCGACAGCCCTCAAATTTATCCCTACGTAAGTCATAAAGTTACGCACAACGTCGAACTCGCTCAAGCCGGATGTCTTATGCTTTTTCGTTTTTTGGTTTCTGACGAACACTATTAATGCTTCATAGAAATCGGGATACTCACGAGATTTCGAGACCTCGGTCAATCCAAACTCAAAAACATCATCCGTGTTTAAGGTTCGCAGCGTCTCATGGATCAGGAACTTCATTGCAGGTTCCATTGGATGCAGGGCAATGGCATTCGGCTAGGCGGCCAAATAGCTAACATCATTGCCCAGACTGATAAATCCGTTGGCTGTTGCCTTACCTGGCCAGATCCGCCACCACCGCATCGAGCACGATCATGCCGGCGCTCGTGGCGCGGAGCCGGGCATTGCCGACCGGCGCCACAAGCCCTTCTTCCTGCAGCACCGAGAGCCTCTTGGTTGAAAGGCTCCGGCCGGCAAGCGTCTCGTAGCGCTGAAGGTCGATGCCTTCCGCCAGCCTCAACCCCATCAGCAGGAACTCGTCGGCCTCTTCGCCACGGGTCAGGATCTCGCCGCCGGTGACGCCATGGCCTTTGGCCTCGACCAGGTTGGCCCAGGTCTCCGGCATCTTTTCCGCGACCGTGACCGTGCGCCGGCCGCTCTCGACGAAACGGCCATGCGCCCCCGGTCCGACGCCGACATATTCGCCATAGCGCCAGTAGGTCAGATTGTGCCGGCTTTCCGCGCCCGGACGGGCGTGATTCGAAATCTCGTAGGCCGGCAGCCCGTGCGCCGCCGTCACCGCCTGCGTCAGCGCGTAGAGGTCGGCGGCGTGGTCGTTGTCGGGCAACGTGAATTTCCGTGCCGCGTAAAGCGCGTGGAAGGGCGTGCCTTCCTCGATGGTCAACTGGTAGAGCGACAGATGGTCGACGGCATAGCCGATCGCCTGTTCCAGCTCTGCCTCCCACGCTTCCGGCGTCTGCCCCGGCCGCGCGTAGATCAGGTCGAAGGACAGACGGGGAAAGATTTCGCGCGCCAGCCCGATGGCATGCAGCGCTTCCTCGACATTGTGCAGCCGGCCGAGGAAGCGCAGGTCCTTGTCGTTCAGCGCCTGCACGCCGAGCGAGACCCGGTTGACGCCGGCCGCCCGGTAGCCGCGAAAGCGCTCCGCCTCGACCGAGGAAGGGTTAGCCTCCAGCGTCACCTCGATGCCCGCCTGCACCGTCCAGTTCTTCGCCACGGCGTCCAGCACAGCCGCGACCGTTTCCGGCTTCATCAGCGACGGCGTGCCGCCGCCGAGGAAGATGCTGGTCACCTCGCGCGGCCCAGTGCGGGCGCGCATGGTCGCCAACTCGGTTTCGAAGGCGCGCGCGAAACGCTCCTGGTCGACCGGCTGGTGGCGGACATGGCTGTTGAAGTCGCAGTAAGGGCATTTGGCCGCGCAGAACGGCCAATGGATGTAGACCCCGAAGCCGGGGCTGCGGTCGAGCGGCATCGTCACCGTGGTCATGCCGGCCCTGGGGCGACCATATGCAGCCGCGCCTCAGCAAATTTCTGGAACGCGCGCGCCCGGTGCGACAAGGCAGTCGCCTGGCCGGGTTTCCAGCCGTGCTTTTCCTCGGCGCTCATCTCGCCGAAGGTCTTGTCGAAACCGTTGGGCAGGAACACCGGGTCATAGCCGAAGCCGAGCGTGCCGCGTGGCGGCCAGACAAGCGTGCCTTCGACCTCGCCGCGATAATATTCCGCATCGCCGTCCGGGAAGGCCAGGCAGATGACGGCGACGAAGCGGCCGGTGCGCTGCTCCGGCTCGGCCGCGCCGACGTCCTGCATCGCCGTTTCGGTCTTCTGCATGGCCATGCCGAAATCCCGGCTGCCGTCCGGCTTCTCGGCCCAGTTGGCGGTGTAGACGCCCGGCGCGCCATCGAGCGCGTCGACGCAGAGCCCGGAATCGTCAGACAGCGCCGGCAGGCCGGTCGCCTTCGCCGCCGCATGGGCCTTGATATAGGCGTTTTGCTCGAAGGTGGTGCCGGTCTCGTCCGGCTCCGGCAGACCGTATTCCCTGGCCGACTTCGCCTCGAAGCCGAACGGCGCCATCAGGTCGGCGAATTCGCGCAGCTTGCCGGCATTGTGGCTGGCGACGACGATCTTCTGTCCGTTGAGCGAATGCATCAAAAACCCCAGATCCTTGGCTCGGCAAACTCGATCGAATTGCCTGACGGGTCGCGGATATAGATCGAGTGGCCGCCCTGCGGCCATTCGAAATCGCTTTCGATGGCGACATTCTTTGCCGCGAGATGCTTGCGCCAGTTGGCGATCTCGTCAGCGCTTGCCGCGAAGCAGAGATGGCCCTCGCCTGCCGTGCCATGTGGCGGCACCTTCAGCCTGGCGTCCGGCGCAGGCGGAATTCTGGTCGCCTCCGCGTTGAAGAGCAGCAGCACGCCGCTGCCGCAGCGGAAGAAGACGTGGCGGCCTTCGACCTTGCCCAGCAACTCGAGGCCGATGATGTCGCGGTAAAAAGCTTCGGCGGCACTGAGATCGGTGACGTAGAGGGCCGATTCGAGAATTCCGGAGGGCGTCACGAGGCGCCCCCCTCTGCCCTGCCGGGCATCTCCCCCTCAAGGGGGGAGATTGGCGGTTTTGATGCCGCCGCACATCTTACGTTGGAGATTGGCGAAGCCCAAGCTGACATCCAATCCCCCCCCTTGAGGGGGAGATGGCCGGCAGGCCAGAGGGGGGTGCCCAGGCTCGGCATTCGAAATCCTACGCCACCGCCATCTGCTGCAGACTCACCAGCCGCGAAATGCCTTTCTTGGCGAGGCCCATCAGCGCTGAAAACTGCTCTTCCGAAAACGGCTCGCCTTCGGCGGTGCCCTGGATCTCGACGATGCCGCCCTTGCCGGTCATGACGAAATTGGCGTCGGTGCCGGCGGAGGAATCCTCGAGATAGTCGAGGTCGATGACCGGCTGTCCGTCATGGATGCCGCAGGAGATCGCCGCGACATGGTCCTTCAGCACCTTGGAGACGCTGGCCATCTGGCGCGCTTCCATCCAGCGCAGGCAGTCATGGAGCGCCACCCAGCCACCGGTGATCGAGGCGGTGCGGGTGCCACCATCAGCCTGGATCACGTCGCAGTCGACGGTGATCTGCTGCTCGCCCAGCGCCTGCAGGTCGACCACGGCGCGCAACGAACGGCCGATCAGCCGCTGGATCTCCAGCGTGCGGCCGCCCTGCTTGCCGGCGGACGCCTCGCGCCGCATGCGCTCGCCGGTCGAGCGTGGCAGCATGCCGTATTCGGCCGTCACCCAGCCCTTGCCCGAATTGCGCATCCAGGCCGGCACCTTTTCTTCCAGGCTCGCCGTGCACAGCACATGCGTGTCGCCGAACTTCACCAGGCACGAGCCTTCGGCATGCTTGGAGACGCCGCGCTCGAAGGAGATGGCGCGCATTTCGTCGGCTTGGCGTTTGGAGGGGCGCATAACGGCTCTTTCTGTTCTTTTGGATTTGTCGGCGGCTTGTAGACGCATGCGGCGCACGGCGCAAAGGAAAATGGCTGGATGGCCGAACGCGGCACCGGGTTGCGCCGGAGGGGTTGGAGTCTATATCTTTTCTAGCGGAGGTTCTTGGTTCGGATGAACAAGGCAGTCGATCCAACGTCGCAGTCGCCCGTATTGCAATCGCTTGACATGCGCTCGCGCGACATTTTCAGGCGGATCGTCGACTCCTACCTGCGCGACGGCGAGCCGGTGGGCTCGCGCAGCCTGTCGCGCATCATGCCCTCCTCGCTCTCGCCGGCCACCATCCGCAACGTGATGAGCGACCTCGAGCATCTGGGACTGATCTACGCCCCGCACATCTCGGCCGGCCGCCTGCCGACGCAGACCGGCCTGCGCTTCTTCGTCGACGCCTTCATGGAGCTCGGCGACCTCTCCGACGACGAACGCCGCGTGATCGAGGCGCAGGTGCGCGCCTCCGGTTCGGGCGCCACGCTGGAGCATATGCTGACCGAGGCCAGTCAGATGCTGTCCGGCATGTCGCGCGGCGCCGGGCTCGTGCTCGCCGCCAAGAACGAGGTGGGGCTGAAGCACATCGAATTCATCCAGCTGGAGCCCACCAAGGCGCTGGCAGTGCTGGTGTCGCAGAGCGGCGATGTCGAGAACCGCGTGGTCGACATCCCCGCCGGCATCACCGTCTCGCAGCTGCACGAAGCCTCCAACTTCCTCAACGCGCATATTCGCGGCCGCACGCTCGCCGAGGCGCGGGTCGAGATCGCCCGTATCAAGGACGAGACCAGGGCGGCCCTCGACACGCTGTCCCAGGAACTGGTGGAGAAGGGCCTCGCTGTATGGGCCGGCGCCGACAGCGGCCTGCCGGCGCGCCTCATCGTGCGCGGCCGCGCCAACCTTTTGGAAAATGTCACCGCCCAGGCCGATCTCGAATTGCTGCGCCATCTCTTCGAGGACCTGGAAACGCAGGACGGGCTGCTGCAGCTTCTCGACCTCGCCGAGGAAGGGCCTGGCGTGCGCATCTTCATCGGCTCGGAAAACAAGCTGTTTTCGCTGTCCGGCTCGTCGCTGGTCGTCGCGCCCTATCGCGACAAGGACGCCCGCGTCATCGGAGCGCTCGGCGTCATCGGGCCGACGCGGTTGAACTATGCCCGCATCGTGCCGATGGTGGACTACACCGCCCAGCTGATCTCGCGCATGTTGAGGTGAGCTGGCGGGAATTGCCGCAAGGAGGGTGGAAAAATGGCGCTTGAATCGCTGAAGGCTCAGATCAGCCTGCTGCTCGAGGAGATGGTCAACCAGCCCGAGGACGAGCACGAGATACAGGAGCAGCTGCGCGAGAAGCTCAGGGAAATGCGGGCAATGGGCCTGCCTTTGCCGGCCGACCTCGTCGCGCTGGAAAAGCAGCTCGACGACGACCTCGACGTCGAAGAGAACTGAGTTGCTGGCGCCCTCACGTCAAATCTGCGTGCTGGCGCTTCTCTTTTAGAGCGTCTGCCCAATATCGCTTGTTCGCCGGCGCCGGCCGAACCAGCGCGTCGGCAACGACGGAGGACAGCATGTTGCGGATTGCCGGCTACGCGGGTCTCGCTCTGTTTCTGGCCACCACTGCCTTCGCCCAACAGGCGGATCAGCCCTTGCTGACCGGTGAAAAGGCCTTTGGCGACTGGAAGGCGGACCATCCCGGCGTGCGACGCCTCATCAAGCCGGACGATTTGCCGAAGCCCTATGCCACTGAATCCGCTTCGAACGGCCCCAGCGTCGGCGATCGCCCCGAAGGCGCCAAGCCGAAGGTGCCGGCCGGCTTCACCGTCGAGCTGGTTGCTTCCGGCATAGGCAATCCGCGCGTCGTGCGCGTGGCGCCGAACGGCGATCTCTTCGTCGCCGACAGCATGTCAAACCAGGTCCGGGTCTACCGGCTGGCGCAAGGCAGTGCGAAACCGGCTGAGAAATCTGTCTTCGCCAAGGGCCTCACCCGGCCCTATGGCATCGCTTTCTATCCGCCGGGCGACAAGCCGCAATGGGTCTATGTCGCCAACAGCAACAGCGTCGTCCGCTTCTCCTATCGTGATGGCGATATGGAGGCCTCCGGCAAACCGGAAACCATCGTCGAAAAGATACCGGCCAATCATCACTGGACGCGCGACATCGCCTTCTCGCCCGACGGCAAGACCCTCTACCTGTCGGTCGGCTCCGGCTCGAACATCGCAGAGGATATGGGCGCCAAGCCGAAGGGCGGCCTCGACGCGTGGGCGAAGGCGCAGCCTTTGGGTGCGGCCTGGGGTTCGGAGGCCGGACGCGCCGACGTGCTCGCTTTCGATCCGGACGGCAAGAACCGCCGAACGGTCGCCACCGGCCTGCGCAACTGCTCCGGCATGACGGTGCAGCCGGCGACGGGCGCGCTCTGGTGCGTCGTCAACGAGCGCGACGAGCTCGGCGACAACGTACCTTTCGACTATGCGACGAGCGTGAAGGACGGCGCTTTCTACGGTTGGCCCTGGTATTATGTCGGCGACAATGAGGACCCGCGCCACAAAGGCGCGCGGCCCGATCTGGCCGGCAAGGTCACGATCCCGGACGTGCTCGTGCAGGCGCATTCGGCGCCGCTCAACATCGCCTTCTACGACGGTGGCAATTTCCCGGCCGAGTACAAGGGCGACGCCTTCGTCGCCTTGCATGGCTCCTGGAACCGCAATCTGCGCACCGGCTACAAGGTGGTTAGGCTAAGATTCAAGGACGGCAAGCCGACTGGCGAGTATGACGATTTCGCCACCGGCTTCGTCGTCTCCGACGACGAGGTCTGGGGACGGCCGGTTGGTGTCGCGGTGGCGAAGGATGGCGCGCTGATCGTCACCGAGGACGGCAACGGCACCATCTGGCGCATCACGCATGGCGATGGTCCGTCCTGACGCGCGGTGACCGTGTGGCGGCTGGCGCAATCGAATCCAGCTCTCGGGGAGTTCATCCCGGCTCGGATTTGTGCAAAAAAGTCGTCCCGATCCAGGATCGAAATCATGACAGTCACCGGATTTCTCGCCTACAGCGCTGCCCTCGGCGTGGCCGCCGCCATTCCAGGGCCCGGCGTCACCGCGCTTGTCGCGCGTGCATTGGGCTCGGGCTTCCGCTCGGCGCTCGCCATGTCCTTCGGTCTGATGCTCGGCGACATCACCTATCTCACCGCTGTGGTGCTTGGCCTCGCCTTCGTCGCGCAGAGCTTCGGCATGGTCTTCCTCGCCATCAAATGGGCCGGCGTCGCCTATCTCGCCTTCCTCGCCTGGCGTTTCTGGACCGGCGGCATCTCTCCTGAGACGATCGAGGCGCGCAAGGGCAAGGGCGGCTTCGTGGCGAATGTCGTCGCCGGCCTGACGCTGACGCTGGGCAACCCGAAGACGATGATCTTCTACCTTGCCATCACCCCAACCATCGTCGACCTGAAGACGATCACGCTGGCCGACTACGGCATCCTTGTCGCGATCACCGTCGCCGTGCTTTTCGTCGTGCTGGTGCCCTACCTGGCGCTGGCCGCCAAGGCGCGCTGGTTCCTGAAGTCGCCGCGCGCGCTGAAGGCGCTCAACCGCACCGCGGCCGGCTTCATGGTGGGGGCGGCGGCGGCAATCGCCGCGCGCCAATAAATCTCGACCTCCCCGGCGACCGCGTCCGCCAAATCATTCCGCAAACGGACCGATCCGGAAAATGCATTTCCGGCATGGCCTGGTTTTGAGCAACCGGCCCACTCGGATATTTTCGGCCGCCGGCCTATCTTGCGCGGCTGAAAACCCTATTCTGTTTGCCTGTCGCCTTTTGCCTTGGGAGCGAAACCAATGAACAAGCCCGTCACCTCCGCGCGCGTGCCCGGCCGGGGCCGCGTCTTCAATTCGATCACCGAGACGATTGGAGACACTCCGCTGGTGCGGCTCGACAAGTTCGCCAGGGAAAAGGGCATCGTCGCCAATGTCATGGCCAAGCTCGAATTCTTCAACCCGATCGCCTCGGTCAAGGACCGCATCGGCGTCGCCATGATCGAGGCGCTGGAGGAAGCCGGCAAGATTTCGCCCGGCAAGACCACGCTGATCGAGCCGACCTCCGGCAACACCGGCATCGCGCTGGCGTTCGCCGCCGCCGCCAAGGGCTACAAGCTCATTCTGACCATGCCGGAGACCATGTCGGTCGAGCGCCGCAAGATGCTGGCGCTGCTCGGCGCCGAGCTGGTGCTGACCGAGGGGCCGAAAGGCATGAAGGGCGCCATCGCCAAGGCGGACGAGCTTGCCGCAACGCTTCCCAATGCCATCATCCCGCAACAGTTCGAGAACCCGGCCAATCCGGAGATACATCGCCGCACCACGGCCGAGGAGATCTGGAACGACACCAATGGCGAGGTCGACATCTTCGTTGCCGGCATCGGCACTGGCGGCACCATCACCGGCGTCGGCCAGGTGCTGAAGAAGCGCAAGCCCGCGCTGCATGTCGTGGCCGTCGAGCCGGAGGCTTCCCCGGTGCTCTCTGGCGGCCAGCCCGGCCCGCACAAGATCCAGGGCATCGGCGCCGGCTTCGCGCCGAAAATCCTCGACACCACGATCTATGACGAAATTGTCCGCGTCTCGAACGAGGATTCGGTCGCCAATGCGCGGCTCGTCGCTCGCCTTGAAGGCGTGCCGGTCGGCATCTCCTCGGGCGCCGCGCTGCAGGCGGCGGTCGTTGTCGGCTCGCGGCCGGAGAACAAGGGCAAGAACCTTGTTGTCGTCATCCCGTCCTTCGCCGAGCGCTATTTGTCGACGGTCCTGTTCGACGGGCTCGGCGCCTGACGCACAAAGGGGCGGCAGGCGTCACAGCCTGCCGGCGAAGCGCTCGACGAGGCCAACCACCGCGTCGAGCCGCTCCACATGCGGAAAATGTCCGGCCTCGGCGATCCCGTGAAACTCGGCGCCGGCGATGCTGTCGGCGTAGCGCCGGCCGTAGCCGATATCCACGATGCGGTCGCTCTCTCCCCATACGACGGCGGCCGGAACCGGCATCCGCGCCAGCCGCGCTCTGAGAGCCGGGTCGTGCATGAAATGCTCGCCGGAATAGAGCCGCAAGTTGCGCTGGTTCTCCGCCATCGTGGCGATGGCGTCCGGACCTGCTGGCGCCAGTGCATAGCGTTGCGGATCGTGAAAGGCGAAAGCCGCCCGTTCCGTGGGCGGCAAGGTCGTCGGGTCGACGATAGGCTGCCCCGCCGGGTCCGGATCGATCCCAACCGCATTGAGAAGGATCAGCCCGGCGATCGAGGGTGAGTTCCGCAGCGCCATCTCGGCGCCGATCCAGCCGCCGGCGGAATTGCCGATGAGGACGACATCCTTCAGGTCGAGCCGATCGATCAGGGCGAGATAGGCGAGCGCCAGGTCGGCTATCCTGGAAAAGGCTTCCGGCCTTGGCTCGCCGTCGAAGCCCGGATGCGTCGGCACGATGGCGCGACCGCTTCTTGCCAGCGCCTGCGCCAGACCCGCCATCGAGCCGGCCCCGGCGCCTCCATGCAGAAGCAGGAAGGTTCGTACCTTGCCTTCGTCCGAGATCGCCAAGGGTATGGTTCCGGCCAACAGGCTCAAGCGTTGCTTCGGCATGGTTTCGACCTCCGTTTCGACTTGACTATATAAACATCCTTATATAAATTTATTGATATGTCAAACTCACCTGAAACGCTCGCCCTTTCGATCAAGAAGCTCCAGCATCGCCACCACCGCGCGCTCGACGGGGTTTTGGCCGGGCTGGGCATCAGCCTGGTTCAGTGGAATGCCCTTCGCGAGATCGATCGCAACCCTGGCGCCACGATGCATCGCCTTGCGGAGCTGACATTCAATTCAGATCAGGCGTTCGGCACGCTGACGACCCGCTTGATCCGCCAGGGTTGGGTGGAGCGGCAGGTTGGCCCAGGCCGCGCCAACGCCCATCGCCTGACGCCATCGGGCGAAGCTCTCTTAAGCGACGGACGTGAGCGCGTTCTCGCCGTGTTCACCAGATCCTTCGCGCCCCTTGACGAATCCGAACGCGGAACGCTGAAGCGGCTGCTCGACAAGATGCTGGAGCATGGCTTGGGCGACTGACGGCGCCGCATAGGCTGCGCACGAAGCCGCCCGGCACGCTGGACCGCTGGAAAGCTTGGGCTGGCTGCCACCGACACCTTGAGCTGACCCTTGCTTCCGGCTCATATCGCCGCCGGCCTGAGAGAAACGGCCAGCGGGAGGATTTCCATGTACAAGCTTTATACGCGGCCTGGCAGCGGCGGCTTCGTGGTCGAGGCAGCGCTTGCCATGGCCGGCGTGCCTTTCGATCAGGTCGACGTGCCGAAGAAGGACCCGCCCGACCCGGCTTTCCATGCCATCAGCCCGCTGAACCAGGTCCCCGTGCTGACGCTTCCGGACGGCCGTTCGATCACCGAATCGGCGGCGATCTGCATCCTGCTCGCCGAGCGCCACCCGCAAGCGCTTCTCGCGCCCGAACCCGGGTCGGCGGCGCGTGCCGATTTCCTGCGCTGGATGGCCTTCATGTCGTCGGTGCTCTACCCGGCGGTCCTGAGGTTCTACTACGCCCATCGCTACACATCCGACGCCGAGGGCGTGCGGTCGGTGAAAGAGGCGGCGATAGCGGAAATGGATCGCGGCTTCGCCATCGTCGACGACGCGCTCGCCGGCCGGGACTGGCTGGCGGGCGAAACGCTGTCGCTGGCGGACGTCTACCTCGTCATGCTGGCCGCGTGGCATCCCGACACCGAGAGGGCTCGCATGGCCTGGCCGAACATCGAAAGGCTGTGGAGCAAGTTGCGCCAGCACGAGTTGATGCGGAAGCTCAATGCGTCGCATGAGATGTGGCCACAGGAGTAGGCGCGGGCCTTCTCAGTTTTTGACGAGCTTCGCCCTTTCCCCCTGCAGGAAACGGCGCAAGGCGGCATCACGCTCGAGCCCGATTGCCTGGTCATAGGCCCCGGCGGCTTCGGCTGTTCTGCCCAACCTCGCCAGCAGGTCGGCCCTAGCGGCCCAGTAGGGCTGGTATTCGGCAAGCCGCCTGTCGTCGCCGATCGCATCGAGTGCCGGAAGGCCCGCCGCCGCGCCTTCGTCTTCGGCGATGGCGACGGCCCGGTTGATCGCCACCACCGGTGAGCCGGCGACGGCCTGCAGCGCGTCGTAAAGCTGGCGGATAGCCGCCCAGTCGGTGCGCCCGCTCCGTCGTCGTGCCGTATGCGCCGACTGCACGGCGGCTTCCAGCTGGTAGCGGCCGATCATTCCCTTCGTCGCGGCGCTGCCCAGCAGGGCTTCCGCCTCGTCGATCAGCCTGTCGTCCCAGAGCGTGGTGTCCTGCCTAGCCAGCGGCACGAAGTCCCCCTCGGCGTTTCGCCGTGCCGCCCGCCGCGCCTCGGCGAAAAGCATCAATGCGAGAAGTCCCAATGCTTCCGGCTCGCCCGGCATCAGGGACGCCACGACGCGGCCGAGCCAGATGCCTTCGGTGGCGAGGTTGCGGCGCCGCGTTTCGGTGCCGGCCGGATCGGACCAGCCCTCGGCGAAAGTGGCGTAGATCGCCTCCAGCACGGCGTCGAGCCGCTCGCCGAGTTCGGCCCGCTCCGGCACGCGGAAGGGAATGCCCGCCTCGCGGATGCGGGTCTTGGCGCGCACCAGGCGCTGGCCCATCGTCGCCGGCGACACCAGGAAGGCCGAGGCGATCGTGGCGGCGTCGAAGCCGAGGATCGTCTGCAACATCAGCGGCGCGCGCACGCTGGCCTCTATCGCCGGATGGGCGCAGGCGAACATCAGCCTGAGCCGCTCGTCGGGCAAATCGTCATTCGTCACGCGCGCCTCCACCTCTTCGGCGATCAGCTGCAGGTGGTCGCGGGCCGCCTCCCCGGTCAGTCGCCGCCGCACCGCGTCGACGTCGCGGCGGCGCGCCACCGCCAGCAGCCAGGCCTCCGGTTTTTCGGGAACGCCGCTTTTCGGCCATCGCTCCAGCGCGGCCGCGAAGGCTTCCGCCAATGCATCCTCCGCGCCGGCGACGTCGCGCATGCGAGCCGCGAGCCAGGCGACCAGCTTGCCGTAACTCTGACGGGCGGCCGCCTCCGCCGCCGCCCGCGCCATTTCCGAGCGACCATTCATCGGAACGTTGTTAGCCGGGCAAATACTCGGTCATTTCCCAGATAGGCCGCACCTCGACCGTGCCTGTGCTGGCCGCCGGACAACGCGCGCCCCATTCGATGGCCGTGTCGATGTCCGTCGCTTCGATCATGTAGAAGCCGGCAAGCTGCTCCTTGGTGTCGGCATAAGGGCCATCGAGCACATTGGTCTTGCCATTGGCCATCCGCACCGAGGTGGCCGCCTGGGTCGGCCGCAACCGGTCGCCGGCGAGCCATGCGCCCGACTTCTTCAGGGCTTCGGTGTAGGCGCCGTAGGCGGCGAGGGTCTGTTCGATCTGGTCGCGCGGCGTGCTCGCCATCGCGGCCTCGTCATTGTAGATCAAAAGCATGTATCGCATGGGTCTTCTCCCGTTTCTCGAAGGCCGCGTCGTCGCGGGCCGACCTATGTCGAGCGGCCATCGCCGATTTCGACAGGCTCCGCGAAAATTTTCACCCCTTGCCGCCTGTCGCGCAAGGACGCTTCGTCACTCGGTGAGCGCCGGCTCGGGTCTTTCCGGCACCGCTTGACGCGAAGCCGGCACCAGCCAGCCGCGATAGCGCACGATCGGCCCGGTGAGCGGATGCGAGATGTCGACATGGAAGCGGAAGCGGCCGTCCTCGACGCTCTCATAGGATGTCGAGCGCGGGCATAGCCACATCGGCAGCGGCAGGCCCAGGAAGCTCCAGCGGCGCAGATCGAGGCTCAGCCGGTCTCCCCGAACCACTAGGGCCATAACGAAATCGAGCGGTCCGAAGCGCTCGCAGAGCAGCCGGTCCGAGCGGCCGCGCCCGGCGAATTGCCGGCTTGAAAAGCTGCGCGTGCCAAAGCTTCTCGTCCAGGTTTCGCCTTGGTCGTCGCTGTCGAAGCGCACCTTGACCGCAATATCGGTCGCTGCGGTGGGAAAACCCACCAGCCACGCCGCCAGCCGGCTAAGGACACCGTTCCCGCGCTCGACACTGGCGCGGCCCTCCGCCGTCGGGGCGCCCTCATGCATGTTCCGGATCTCTGCGGGAAGGCTCTCCCAGGCATCGCCGAGCAGGGCGGGATAAAGCGCCTTGCCGTCGTCGACATCGTCGCGGAAGCCGGTGTGGATCGTGTTGCTGGCAAACAGCGCCTCGTAGTCCTCAAGCTCCAGGTCGCGCACCGCGGCGCGCGCGCCGGGCGGTGGCGTCTGGCCGGCAAGCGTCTTGCGCACGATCGCTTCGACCGCCATGGACGGGATCAGCGGTCCGTCATCGCCTTCCGCCAGGAGGTGCCAGGATCGTTTCGCAGGCTTGCCGCTTTTGTCCACCCCGGCGACCTCGACGAACATGCCGCCGCGATGCTCGCCCCAGGCGAGCCGGTTGCTCGCCCAGTGCATCAACGGCGCCAGCGGCGACAGTGAACGGACCAGGCCGGCGCGGACCAGCCAGGCCAGGCCGATCAGCGCCCGGTGCAGCACCTCAGGCACCGGCCCGGCGCCCATCCAGATGGTCCCTGCTTGCGGCCACAGCGCGGCCAGCGCGCGCAGGTCGGGCACGTCGACGAGGGAAAACAGCGTGCTGCGCACCGGCACGCGGCCCGGCGGCGCGATGGTGTAGCGCATCTGTTCGGTGAGCGGGCGGCCTTCGGCCGGCTGGCCGTCGCGCACCAGCCGCACCGGCTTCCCGGCATAGCTGGCGATGCCGCGGATGACGTTTTCGCCGACGCCGGCAAAGGGCGACGGCGCGATGCCGCCGCGGATGCTGTCGACGCGCGCCATGTCCGATGCCAGCCGTCGCGCCACGGCGGCGGTCAGCACCGGAAAGCTCGACACGCCCGACAGCGCGAAAACACCGGCCGCCCTCGCGGCGGCGTCGAAACCCGCCACGCCGGCGACGAAGTCGGAGCCGTCCGCGAGGTCGAGATAGCCGATGCGTTCGCCGATGCAGGTCTCGATCAACCGGTAGCATCCCTCGCCATAGGCCTGGAACGGGCCGCTGGCATCGACGACGATGTCGGGCCGCAGGGTCGCCAGTTGCGCACGAAGATCGCCGTCGCGGTCGAACAGCGCCGGCACGAGCACGGCTTTGGCATTGCGCCGGTTGCCGCAATAGGTCTCCGCCCTGGCAATCGAGCGGCCGGCGACGATCAGGGTGAGGCGCGGCTCGCTCTGCAGCAACTGCACGATGCGGCCGCCGAAGGTGCCGTAGCCGCCGACGATCAGAAGCCTCATCCGCACCCCCTGTCTAGCCGATCAGCCTCTGTCGCAATTCGGCGGACGGGACCTCGCAGTTGTCCTTCCTGCCGAACAGCGCATAGCGGTTCCTGGCGACGCGGTCGTAAAGCCAGTCGCGCAGCGGCAGCGGCAAGAGCAGCAAGGCCTTGGCGGCCCGCCACGGCCAGCCGAGCGCGGCCATGACCGCGACAAAACTGTCGAGGCGCGTGAAGGGCGCGTCGTCGATGATGGCGAGATTGGTTTCGTAATTGTCGGTCGGCAGCCCGTATCGGCGGAACAGCGCCTCGCCGAACGGCGACTGCGCGGTGGCGAAGCGGAAGCGCTTGTCGCGGTCGAGCCTGACGACCAGTTGGACGAAGCCCGAGCAGAACACGCAGACGCCGTCGAAAACGATCAGCGGCTGGCGGGCGTCGTGGATTTGCGGCTGGTGGAGCGGACGGTCGGGTTCAGGCAGGTCGGTCATGATGGCCCCGGCTGCGAGTGTCCCTCGACACTAGACCAGCCGGCGGCGGCGTCAAAGTCGCGGCGTTGTCGCACGCCTGCTGTCGGCGACCGCGGGACGTTCGTCGCGATAGGTCGTCGTGCGATAATCGCTAGCCGGCTTGCAGACCCGGCTGTCGTGGCGGCTCGGCTGCATGGTCAGTGCGTGCCGACGCCGAGGGAATTGCCGCGGCGCGCGCAGGCCGGGCCTGGGCCGCGCATGTAGTAGCGCTCCGGCCGATAGGTCGGCGCGACGAATTCGCGAATGGCGGCGGCGTAGCCGGCGATGTGGTTCCAGAAGTTCATTTTACCTGTCCCTGTCCCGCTTTCGGATGTCCCTTCCGAGCTGTCCGCGAGCATAGCGTCGAGGCGTGAATAGTCGGTGAACGCGATGTTAATTTCTGGTCCGAAACCCGTTGCTTCGTGGCCGGAATGCGGCTGATTCGGGGTGTTTCCGTGCCATTTGTCGCCATTTCGGCCGCTGTGACTTTTGCATCACATATGTTTCGCCTCGATGTCGCTTGGGCGCGCTTCTGTTTCACGATCGAAAGGCACGGGAAAATATCGTTGCGTGGCCGCTTGGAACGCTCCGGGCATCGCAACGTTGACCAGAGCCGCCCCGTTGGCCGCTGCCGGTCGACATGGTAGGTATCGACGGGGCCGTGCAGCGACGGAGGAAGTCGTGCGGGAAAAGGCGAAGGCATCGACAGCCGATCCGCTGGCGAGCACCTCGGTGAAGCTCTCTCATCCAGACAAGCTGCTGTGGCCTGATGAGCAGGTGACCAAGCAGGACTTGCTCGACCACTATGCTCGAGTCTGGCCGCGCATGGAGCGGTTCGTCGTCAACCGGCCGCTGAGTCTCGTGCGCGCGCCGGACGGCATCCACGGGCCGCGCTTCTTCCAGAAACACGCCTCGCACGGCATGAGCGACAGGATCGCCAGGATGAAGGACCCGGCCGGCGGCGAGGAGATCCTGTTCATCGAGGATTTCGACGGGCTTGCGGCGCTTGTCCAGTACGGCGTGGTCGAGGTCCACATCTGGGGCTGCACCATGGACGCCCTTGAAAAGCCCGACCAGGTCGTCTTCGACCTCGATCCCGACGAAGGCGTCGATGTCGACCGGGTGCGCGAGGCGGCGCTCGACATCCATGCGCGGCTGGACGAGCTGTCGCTGCCCAACCTGGTCAAGACCTCCGGCGGCAAGGGCTATCACGTGCTGGTGCCGCTCAAGCCCTCGGCGGACTGGGACGACGTCAAGGGCTTCGCCCATGATTTCGCCCGCGCGCTGGAGCAGGCCGCGCCCGACCGCTACACGGCGACGCTGTCGAAGAAGGCGCGCACGGGCAAGATCTTCGTCGACTATCTGCGCAACGGCCGCGGCTCCACCACCGTCGCCCCCTACTCCTCACGCGCCAAGAAGGGCGCCACGGTGTCGATGCCGGTGACATGGGCGGAGCTTGAAAAAGGCGTGCCGCCGAACGCCTTCCCGATCGGCGACGAGACGACGCTGGCGGAATTGAAGAAGGCCGACCCCTGGGCGGATTTCTTCGAGCTGGGTAAGGCGCTGCAGCGGGGGTGATTTTCACTGCCGAGGGACAGCCCCCCCTCTGGCCTGCCGGCCATCTCCCCCTCAAGGGGGGAGATCAGCAGTTTCCGCGCCTCGACCATTCTTGCAGCGTCGAAGATTGGCGAAAGCGGTTGCGCACGTAATCTCCCACCTTGAGGGGGAGATGCCCGGCAGGGCAGAGGGGGGTGCCTCGCGCCGGCCTCGAAGGACTACGCCAGAAACACCCGCTCGAATTCCTGCTTCCCCTTCGGCGAGAACACCACGGCGCGGCTGTCCTTTTCGCGCCGCGCCCATTTCTCGGCGATGATCTTGTCGAGGATGGCGGCGCCCAGCGTGCCGGCGAGATGCGAGCGCCGCACGCTCCAGTCTAGGCAGGCGCGGCACACCGGCCGCCTGGCCTTGCCGTCGACCTCGATGCCGAGCGCAGAAAAATGCGAAGCGCCGGATGGCGCTAGCCGGATCTCGTTATGCTCGCGCAGCAGCAGCTTCCTGTCGAACAGCCGGTCGAGCATCGCCACCGCCTGCTCGCCGGCCAGATGATCGTAGCAGACGCGGGCCACCCGCATCGCCGCGTCGCGCGGACCGGGCCGCACCCGCTTCGGACCGACGGCTTCCGCCACGCCGATGATCGCCTCGATCATGCCCGCGACCTGCGGGCTGGCGAGGCCGTAATAGCGATGCCGGCCCTGGCTGGCCACGCTCAGCAGCCCGCCATCCATCAGTTTCGACAGGTGCGAGGAAGCGGTGGGCAGCGACACGCCGGCCTCCAGCGCCAGCTCCGTCGCCGTCAGCGCCGTGCCGCCCATCAGCGCGTTGAGCATGTTGGCGCGCGCCGGGTCTCCGACCAGGCTGGCGATGCGGGCGATATCAGGTCCTTCACGCATGGTTCGATCTCCATGGAAGCATTCCTGCCAGGGAAGCACTAATCTCGGGTCAGCTCAAGCAGCGCGGCAAACCCTCCTGACAGGAGAATGCCTAGCACAATGGCGCAAGCGATGTTTCGACAGCGGTCGAACCATCGTCGCCAACCCGACAAGACGAGGAGAACCGGCATGACCATCACCTGCTTCATCCGCTACGAGATCGACCCGTTCGGCAAGGCGGCGTTCGAGCAATATGCGCGCGCCTGGGGCCAGGCGATCCCGCGCTGCGGCGCCGACCTGATCGGCTACTTCGCGCCGCATGAAGGCTCGGCTACCACCGCCTACGCCGCCTACAACATCGAAAGCCTTGCCGCCTACGAAGCCTATCGCGCCCGGCTTGCCGCCGACCCCGCCGGCAAGGCAAACTACGAGTTCGCGCGCCGCGAGAAATTCATCCTCAAGGAGGATCGCACCTTCCTGAAGCTGGTTTCCGGCCCGCATGGCCCGAGGCAGGTTTTTCGCACCGACGTGACCGTCAGGGAGGGAGTTGAGAGATGATCGCAGTCATCTTCGAGGTGGAGCCGGCTGAAGGAAAGCGCGATGCCTATCTCGGCATCGCCGCCAATCTGCGGCCGCTGCTCGACGGCATCGACGGCTTCATCTCGGTCGAGCGGTTCCAGAGCCTCACGGACCCGAAGCGCGTGCTCTCGCTCTCCTTCTGGCGCGACGAGGAAGCGGTGAAGGCTTGGCGCAACACCGAGGAGCACCGCCAGGCGCAGCAAGCGGGGCGTGGCGGAATCTTTGCCGGCTATCGTCTGCGCATCGCCCATGTCGTGCGCGACTATGGCCTGAATGAAAGGGCCGAGGCGCCGGGCGACAGCCGCGCCGTGAACGGCTGAAAGGCTCCGCCTCGTCGGCGGAGCCTAGAAAAGCAGGAACCGGGCGCCGGCGTTACTGCGCCAGATTGATTTCCTCGGTCTGGCCGCCGCTGCAGGTGTAGCAGCAGTCCTCGCATTTTTCCTTGTTGCCGGGGCCGACGCCCCAATAGGTGCTTTCGTCGCCGTCGACCCAGGCGCCGTAGCAGATCGACTCGCCTTCGTTGCAGGAGATCGGCAGCTCCTTGGTCTCGCCGTCGTCGAGGTAGAAATCCTTGCCATTGCCCGGCCAGACATAGTCGCGGTTCTGGCTGTAGAGCTCGAGGCGCATGGCGTTGGGGTGGCTGTTCTTGATCCGGAACGTGACGTCGCCGGCATGGGCGGCAGGCGCGAACAGGACGGCAAGCGAAAACGCGGCGGCAAGCCGGCGCACGGTAAGGATGGACATGGAAACTCCCGATCAGGAATCGGCCCCCTCGGCCGACGGCGCGATCATATGGCATGTGGCGCGCGGACGCTAAAGGGCGGCTGGCGACAAATCGCTGACTGATTTTGGGGGCATCGGAAGCGCCTTCCCCCTTCTCCCCTTGTGGGAGAAGGTGGCTCGGCGCTCAGCCCCGAGACGGATGAGGGGTGCTCCAGCTTGGCAGGACGCTTGACCCGGATCACCGCCAGGGCTGCAGACTTTCGTCCCTGACATAAGCAATGATGGTGTCGCAAACCGCGCTCAGGTCTTTCATGACGTCGTCGTTCCACAAGCGAAGCACGCGAAATCCCCTCGCCTTCAGATCGGCGTCCCGCTGCTGATCGTGGCGCGATTCCGCACGCTGGCTGCCGTCGATTTCGACGATGAGCCTGGACTCGGCACAGAGGAAATCGGCCACGTACTTGCCGACCGGCACCTGTCGGCGAAACTTGATGTTGTCAAGACGGCGGCCACGCAGTTCCTGCCACAGGCGATTCTCCGCGTCTGTCGGCCCGCGGCGCATCGCGCGTGCGAAGTTTCGTTTGGCCGGGGTTACGGGCTGGTGCGGCATGGCGCAACGTAGTTCATCTTGGCAACCCCCTCCAACTCCCACTCCGGCGCGCACCCCTCATCCGTCTCGGCGCTGCGCACCGAGCCACCTTCTCCCACAAGGGGAGAAGGGGAGGTCGCGCCACTACTCCGCCAGGTCGACAGTCTCGGTCGAGTGCTCGGTGCAGATGAAGCAGCAGGTGTCGCAGGGCTGGTCGTTGTCGGGGCCGACGCCGGCGGAGACCTGGTCGTTGCCGTTCACCCAGGCGCCCCAGCAGATATGCTCGCCGGGTTCGCAGGAGATCGGCACCGATTTGCGCGCCTTCGGACGGATAAAGAACACCTTGTCGTCGCCCGGCCACACCTTGTTGTTGTCGCGGCTGAACAGTTCCACCGCCACGCCGTCCGAGCGATGGTTGCGTACGAACACCGACATGTCGGCGGCGAAGGCCGGAGAGGTGAGGAAAACAGAGGCGAGCAATAAAGCGGCGAGCAAGACGCGAATCATGGCGAGGTCCCCTGGCAGAGTAGAGCACGGGTGGCGAAAAGGCGCGACCTCCCCTTCTCCCCTTGTGGGGTGAGAAGCGGTCCGCTTTAGCGGGCGAAAAGCCAATTGCTTGGCTTTTCGAGCTTCGAACGCCCTGAGCCTGCGAAGGGCCGGGTGGTGGCTCGGCGCGCAGCGCCGAGACGGATGAGGGGTGTTCCAGCTTGGCCAAGGCGTTCGCCGCCAGCGTCGCATTGTGCCTAATCGCCAACCCCTCACTCCGTCGCGCACCCCTCATCCGTCGCCTTCGGCGACACCTTCTCCCACAAGGGGAGAAGGGGGAGGCCGCGCTAGCGCCTCACCTCCACATACGGCGCGAATGCCTTCACCGCGTCCACCATGTCCTCGCCGCGCACGTCGAGCGAGGAGATCTCCATATGCACGGTGTTCCTGCCGAAGGGCATGATCCCGAAGGCGTTGGCGGCCGAATAGCGGATTGCGTCGGGCGGCTCCTCGGTGAGTTCGAAATTCAGCATCGCCGCGCCCTTGCCGCCGGAGGCGAGGCGCACGCTCAGCACCTTGCTCCACGGCACCAGCACGTCGCCGGCGCGCGCATCGCGGAAGCCCTGGCTGTTCAAGACGACCTTGACCGAAGTGTCGAAGGCGCCGCGCGCGATATAGAAGCCGAGCGCCAGGCAACCGATCGCCAGCAGCGCGATCCACAGCACGGCCCCACCGCCCGCTCCCGACGCCAAGCCCTGCAGCGCGCCGAAGCCGAAGATTGCGCCGATCAGCAGCGGGCCGATGGCCGGGAAGATCTTCCCCAGGACGCTGTTGCGGATTTCGAGCGGGGCGGGCATCGGCTCACCGCTGCGGCCTCATCAGCGTCCAGATCCAGCCGGCGAAGGTGAGGACCAGGAACGGATAGCCCAGCGCCGGCAGCGGCGCGGTGGTGGGCAGGAGCGGCGCGCCCCAAAGTGCGGCAAACACCGAGACGGTGAAGAGCGCGGCGGCGATGAAGCCGGTGATGCGCATCCACAGCGCGAAGGTGTTCGGCACGCTGATCAGCACCAGCGCCGCCGCCCACAGCGAGATGCCACCGAGATAGGAAGGCACGCTCGCCTGCAACCCCGCCGCATTGCCGGCCAGAAGCAGGCTTTCGCCGGCGAGGAAGACAAGGAAGCCAGCCGCGACGCAATCATTGCCGAGCCGCTGGTACTTCATGGTGAGCAGTGCCACCGCCACGACGATCCCAACGCCATCGATCGCCCACAGCGTCTCGCGCAACGCATCGCTGGCAACGAAAGTCCCCGCCATGCCCAACGCGCCGCCGATTGCGAGGCCGAGAGAGGCGACGGTGTCAGAGGTAGAGCGCATGTGGTGTCTCCCCAAGCCGGGGAGAGGATACAACGAGCTGGAAGGATGGTGAAGGGTGAGACTTCTTCACCAAGACCAATGAACGCTCTATCTCGTCGAACAGTGCTCACAACAAACCTCTGAGGGGAGGCGGCCGGCACATTGTGGAAGGACAATATTGATGGCTGAAGATCCGCGATCTCTGGCGGACAACGGTCTACTCTGGGAGACAGGCCGATAGCTCCTGACACAAGGCTGTCAGGACATAGGGTCTATTGTTCGGTCCGTCAGATTGAGTCGAACATCGCAGTAGACCGCCTTTTCGTGCTAAACATTCTGCCCAACACGCTATACCCTGGAACGCCGATTCGCTGGCCATCTGGGGGGATGTGTTGCGTGAATATCTACAATACTAAGCCTGAACGCTTCTTGGAGCGGATTGTTTTTGACGACATCCAGAACCCTGCTCGAAGTGCCTGTTGTGCAGGTTTCGAGCTGCAAGTTTGGAGGTGTAAGCCGTTTGTAAATCACTTAGTTGAATGGCTTCCGGACTACGCGTTAGCCGAGAGCGAATTGAACGTGAGCCACGGCAACATATACGTGAAGCTGCAGCAAGCGGCAGTGCGCGTATATACCAGCGAAAAATACAAAAACCGAGGCGAAGCCGGAGAGATCACGCTTCACGCCATCTGCCGCGATTATTTCGATACAATACCGATCGCGCCACGGGTCTTCTACAAAAATGCGTCAAATGACGTAGTAAAATCTTTTGACATGGTTCATGCTAGATTTCCGGTTGGTGGAAGCCTTGAGCTATGGTTGGGAGAATCAAAGCTCTATGCAGATTCTGCCGACGCAATCTCGGATGCTATATCATCAGTGAAATCTCATATACAGCAGGGCTTTCTGACAAATGAAAAACTACTATTAGGACCTCAGATATCTAAAACAACGCCGCACTACGATGAGATAATCCATATTTTCAAATCCCAGACTAGTCTCGATCATTTCTTAAGTTCTTCAGTATTTGCCATCGGCATAGCTTCTAACAGCAACGCGCTATCGAGTGCCACTGCGCTAACTGACGCTTATCGAACATCTATCGCCCTCGAAATCGACAAGCTGGCGAGCAAGATCGATAAGTCGGGCCTCCTTAGTACCATAAAGATTGTACTAATCTATATTCCATTACTTAATAAGGACGCCTTTGTCGAAGAATTCGACAAGAAGCTCAAAGGCCTACAGCCATGATGACGCAACAAGGATGGGACGATTTACAGTTCTTGGCGGGCGACGACCTAAAGAGTCGCGTTTTCTCCTTAATCAGAGATTTGGCCGGGGCGATACAGGAGCGTGAAGTTGACGACCCTGATGTCACAGGTTCGGTCCCACGACTAGCTAAGCTGATTTCGGAGCGAAAGGAATTATCTTCATATCGTGAGATTTTCGGCACTCTTGCTCGGTCAACCGGGTTATGGAACTACATTGATACCGATACCGCCGATGTCCGAGACGAAATTATAGCCGAGTCCGTAACTGTTCCCGCGCTCGGCGGGGTTACCCTCCATCGAGAGCAGGTCGCAGCATTAAACACGTTGCTGTCCGGAAAAAACCTCATCCTGAGCGCGCCTACGAGCTTCGGGAAAAGCTTGCTTATAGACGCGCTTATCGCTTCTGGTAGATACGAGCGGCTTGCAATCGTCCTTCCGACAATTGCCCTACTGGATGAGTTCAGACGCCGGCTTATCACCAGATTCTCTGAGCAGTACCCCATTATCATGTACCATTCCGAAGTCGCTCCGGCTGGTAACGTGATTTTCTTAGGGACGCAGGAGAGGCTAATAAACAGGACGGATTTGGGTCGCTTGGACATCGCGATAGTCGATGAATTTTACAAGCTCGATCCGAACCGCCAAGACGATCGCAGCATGACGCTAAATGCCGCAGTTTACCAGCTTCTGCGTCGTGCAAATCAGTTCTTCTTCCTCGGTCCAAACATCGAGGGCGTTCGGTTCTCTACGGACAGCCGCTGGAGATTTGAATTTCTTAGAACGCGTTTTTCCACGGTGGCGGTGGATACGTTCGACCTAGCCGGTGTTGAAAACAAGGAGGAACGCCTCGCGGCGGAGGCTTTCGAAGAACAGAATTGGCCGGCACTAATTTTTGTTTCAGCCCCGGATCGAGCAAACTCTTTGGCTGAGCAGTTGTCAGAACGCGATCAGAGCATCGGTGATAGCCGCGAGATTTCTATTTGGTTCGATGAGAACTTTGGCGCGGGCTGGACGCTAAGCCGTGTGCTTGCGGCAGGTATTGGCATCCACCATGGCCGCATACCACGGGCGCTAGCTTCGCAGTTTGTGCGAATGTTCAATTCTGGAAACCTACCAATTCTGATTTGCACGTCAACGCTTATCGAAGGAGTTAACACTGCAGCAAAGTCAGTTCTTATATATGACAAGACGATAAACAAGGAAGATTATGACTTCTTTACTTTCTCCAACATTCGTGGTCGCGCTGGGCGCTTAGGGCAGCACCATGTTGGCTCTGTATTTTTGTTCAACGCTCCGCCTCCTCGCAGTGACGTGGAGGTTGAACCCCCCCTCTTCGGAGACCTAGACGAAGCGCCGGATGAGCTCGTTGTGCACATTTCGGACGAAGATCTGTCCCCTCGACTAACCGATCGACGAGATGACATCGCCGAACGTTTGAACCTTTCACCTGAGGAACTGCGAATTGCCTCAGTAGTCGGGCTGGACCAAGCTATCGCCCTACGACAGCAAGTCGAGGCCGCAGCCCGAAATGGCGCAGATATCTTCTGGCACGGTTATCCGGACTACAATCAAATTGGAGCGGTCTGTGAAATCATATGCAGAGTCAGACAATCCTCTAGCTTTGGCGTGTTCAGCCATAAGCAACTGACTTTTTATCTTAACGAGCTCCGGAAGAGCAGGCCAATTAAAAACTTCTTTTTCTGGTATACGAGAACTTACAAGGGTCAAGACAGTAACCAGGACAATATTTTTAAATTTCTTCGTTCGTGCGAATATGGGCTGCCGCAACTATTCGCAGTGGTGGAGATGTTTGCGAAGCGAAAAGAAGCTAGCACAAGTTATGGGCTATTCACTGCGGAGATGCCCAGATGGTTTCGCCCGGAGATTCTTAAGAACCTAGATGAGCAAGGCGTGCCCGTTCAAATTTCTGAGCGGTTCTATCTGACTGGCGACACGTTAGCTTTGCTGTCAAAACGCATACGAAGTGCGGCGCAAACTGGAGATAGGCGTCTAAACAGATTTGAAGCTGGGTGGATGTTGGCTGCCATCCCCGTTTAACGCTTGGCTAGTCCCCCATCTTCAGCGCCTGGATGAACGCTTCCTGCGGGATATCCACCTTGCCGAACTGCCTCATCCGCTTCTTGCCCTCTTTCTGCTTGTCGAGCAGCTTGCGCTTGCGGGTCACGTCGCCGCCATAGCACTTGGCGGTGACGTCCTTGCGCAGCGCCGACACGGTCTCGCGGGCAATGATGCGGCCGCCGATGGCGGCCTGGATCGGGATCTTGAAGAGATGCTGCGGGATCAGCTCCTTCAGCTTCTCGCACATCTGGCGGCCGCGCTTTTCGGCGGCCGAGCGGTGCACCAGCATCGATAGCGCGTCGACCGGCTCGTCATTGACCAGGATCGACATCTTCACCAGGTCGCCTTCACGGTAGTCAGTCAGGTGGTAGTCGAAGGAGGCATAGCCTTTCGAGATCGACTTCAGCCGGTCGTAGAAATCGAACACCACTTCGTTGAGCGGCAAATCGTAGGTCAGCATGGCGCGCTTGCCGACATAGGAGAGGTCGGCCTGGATGCCACGCCGATCCTGGCAGAGCTTCAGGATGCCGCCGAGATAGTCGTCGGGCGTGAGAATCGTGGCGCGGATCCACGGTTCCTCGATCGAGGCGATCTTCATCACGTCCGGCATGTCGGCCGGGTTGTGCAGCTCCTTCACCGTGCCGTCGATGAGGTTCATGCGGTAGACGACCGACGGCGCCGTGGCGATGAGGTCGAGGTTGAACTCGCGCTCCAGCCGCTCCTGGATGATCTCCAGATGCAGCAGTCCCAGGAAGCCGCAGCGGAAGCCGAAGCCGAGCGCGGCGGAGGTCTCCATTTCATAGGAGAAGCTGGCGTCGTTGAGGCGCAGCTTGCCGACGGCGGCGCGCAAATCCTCGAAATCGGCGGCGTCGACCGGGAACAGGCCGCAGAACACCACCGGCTGCGCCGGCTTGAAGCCCGGCAGCGCCTTCTGCGTCGGGCGGCGGTCCTCGGTGATGGTGTCGCCGACGCGGGTGTCGGCCACTTCCTTGATCGAGCCGGTGAAGAAGCCGAACTCGCCGGGGCCAAGCTCGTCGACATTGACGCGGGCCGGCTTGAACACGCCGGTGCGCTCGACGAGATACTTCGCGCCCGTGCCCATCATGCGGATGGTCTGGCCCTTCTTCAGCACGCCGTCGATGATGCGCACCAGCACGATGACGCCGAGATAGGCGTCGTACCAGCTGTCGACCAGCATCGCCTTCAACGGCGCGTTGATGTCGCCCTCGCGCGGCGGCGGCAACTGGTGGACGATCGCCTCCAGCACCTCCGGCACGCCAAGGCCGGTCTTGGCCGAGATCTGCACGGCATTGGAGGCGTCGATGCCGATCACCTCCTCCACCTGCTCGCGGATGCGCTCGGGCTCGGCCGCCGGCAGGTCCACCTTGTTCAGCACCACGACGATCTCGTGGTTGTTGTCGATGGCCTGGTAGACATTGGCCAGCGTCTGCGCCTCGACGCCTTGCGAAGCGTCGACCACCAGCAGCGAGCCCTCGCAGGCGGCCAGCGAACGCGACACCTCATAGGCGAAGTCGACATGTCCGGGTGTGTCGATGAGGTTGAGAACATAGTCCTCGCCGTTCCTGGCGCGGTAGTTCAGCCGAACGGTCTGGGCCTTGATGGTGATGCCGCGCTCGCGCTCGATGTCCATCGAGTCCAGCACCTGCTCCTTCATGTCGCGCTCCTCCAGCGCGCCGGTGAGCTGGATCAGCCGGTCGGCAAGCGTGGATTTGCCATGGTCGATATGGGCGACGATGGAGAAATTGCGAATGTGGTCGAGCGGGGTCGTCATGCGGCGCGCTTTAGCAGGGGCGGGTTTCAGGGGCAAGCGCCGCGCCCGCTTCCCTTCTCCCCTTGTGCGAGAAGCTGCCGCCGAAGGCGACGGATGAGGGGTGCTCCCGACTGGCAAGGACATTCATGGAAATAGGGCGGCAGGAGTGCTGGCGTCTCATTCCTTCACCCACCCGTCATCCCTCTCAGGGCCGCGCGCCGATCCACCTTTTCCCACAAGGGGAGAAGGACAAAGCACCCCCGCCAAACAATCAAAACTGCTTAAACTTTCATCCATCCCTTTAGGGCATAGTTCGTTCTCCGGATGGTAGATGGTCCCAGTGCTGCACACACGAAAGTCCTAGATATGTTCAGACCTGTCCGAAAGTTCAGCCAGGTGGCTGTGGCCAGATCGTTGATGCAATTCCTCCATTCCAGGGATGGCTCGCTGGTGCCGTTCCTGGTCCTGGCGATCATCCCGATCCTGCTCACTATCGGCTTTTCCGTCGACTACACCTCGGCCGTCCAGACCAGGGCCGACATGCAGGACGCGCTCGACGCGGCGATCCTGTCGATCACCACGCTGCCGACCACGACGTCGACGGCGGACCGCCAGACGGCGCTGCAGCAGTCCTATGCCGCCAATAACGGCCAGGGCACCGCCACGCTGAACAGCGTCTCGGTGGCTGCCGACGGCACCGCAGCCTTCACCGCCTCGGCAAACTATCCGATGCCGACCAATTTCATGTCGATCGCCCGCATCAACTCGGTGGCGGTCGGCGTGACCTCGTCGGTGACCAAGACGCCTTCGCTGGTGCAGACGACGTTCAAGATCGACAAGGCCTCCGGCTGGTGGAACAAGACCATCTATCTCTGGGGCACTCAGTTCGGCGCGACCAACGCGCAGAAGCTGATGCAGATCACCTATACCTATAATGGCGCCGGCGATCCCAAGGGCTACGGCACGACCACGGTCTCCACAATCAGCGGCACCAACGTGACCCAGGTGCAGCAGCAGGTGTGCTCGACCAGCAGCGTGAAGAACTTCAACAACGCGCCGGCCGGTTCGATCGAGCAGACCGGCAGCGGCAAGAACTGGCTGACCACCTGCACCACCACGCCCGCCAACGGCAGCGGCGCGGTGGTCGACGTCAGCCAGATGAACAGCCTCTACCTGGAAATGGATGTGCCCTCCGGCCCGAAGACCGTGCTGAAGTCGAACGATCCGACCACGTCGAACTACCTGTTCATCGGCGCGTCGGACACGACCGCCGTCGAGCAGCCGCTTGGCCAGGCCATCGACATCTTCAGCGCCGTGCCGTGCGGCCAGACCAGCACGCAGGCCTGGGAGGACGGCGGCTCGTCGGTGCCGGAACCCATCACCGACGCCGACTTCTTCTACACCGTGCAGGGCAAATGCAACTTCAACCAGCGCCCCTCGCAAACGGTGCTGACGCAGTAGAACTGCAGCGCTTTGCCTTCTCCCCTTGTGGGAGAAGGTGGCCGCGAAGCGGCCGGGTGAGGGGTGACCCAGGGAAAGCCGACGTCTCACTTCGCTGGAGCACCCCTCATCCGTCTCGGCGCTGCGCGCCGAGCCACCTTCTCCCACATGGGGAGAAGGGAAAGAGCCTCATCACGAACCGGTGAAGCTGTAACAAAGCCATCCGCGGCGGCGAATTGGGTGCATGACCCGCCGCAACGGAGGCTTCTTCCCCATGACGATATCCAAGGCAAGATCCGGCAAGGCATGGCTCGCCGGCGCCGCATTGATCGCGCTCGCCGCCAGCGCCGGCACGGCGGCGGCCCAGCCGCTCACCGTGGTCGAGCTGTTCACCAGCCAGGGCTGCTCGTCCTGTCCGCCGGCCAACGCCAACCTGATCAAGGTCAAGGACCAGCCGGGCGTGCTGGCGCTGTCCTTCAACGTCACCTACTGGGATTATCTCGGCTGGAAGGACACGTTCGGCCGCCAGGAATTCACCCAGCGCCAGGTCAATTACGAGCCGCCGCTCGGCCATGACGGGCCGTTCACGCCGCAGGTGGTGGTGAACGGCGCTTCCGACACGGTCGGCGTCAGGCCCGGCGAGATCGAGAAGCTGATCACGACCAGCCATCGCGGCGATGGCCCGCAGCTGTCGCTCGCCGGCGGCAAGATCAGCATCGGCGCCGGCCAGGCGCCGGGCGGCCACGCCGACATCTGGCTGGTGCGCTACAACCGCGGCGTCGTCGAGGTGCCGGTGGCGCGCGGCGAGAACACCGGCCGCACGCTGCCGCACGCCAATGTCGTCCATTCGCTGCAAAGGCTCGGCAGCTGGACCGGCGAGGCGGCAACGCTGCCGCTGCCCGCCGCCAGCGGCGGCCTCAGCACCGCCGTGCTGGTGCAGAGCCCGGGTGGCGGACCGATCCTGGCCGCCGCCGCCAACTGATCGTTATTCTTCGCAGTTTTCCCCGCGATGCCGCGAGGCGGCATCGCACCATCCGGCTCGCATCGACGCGCCGCAAACCCAAAGAGGAGACCACCATGACCAAGTTCCTGACGCTGCCGGCGCTCGCTTTCGCGCTTTCGACGGCCGTGTTCGTCGCCGGCGCCCGCGCCGATGACGCGACAAACGCCATGAAGCCCGCCAATGCCATGGCGACAAACGCCATGAAGCCGGCCACCGATGCGATGAAGCCGGCCGGCGCCATGAAGCCTGACGCCATGGCCACCAACGCCATGAAGCCTGCAACGGATGCGATGAAGCCCGCGACCAATGCCATGAAGCCGGCGACCGACGCGATGAAGCCGGCGGACACCACCACCAACTAGGCAACTCAAGGAACAGGGACGCGGCGCACGGCAAAGTGAGAAACTCGCGGCGACTTGCGTCGTATAGTCCTGAAACACAACGAAGGAGACTGAACATGAACGGCATCGACAGGAAAGCCGCGCGGCGGTCGCCAGTCTTCGCCAAGGGGGCGCTAGCCGCGCTGGTGCTCAGCGTGGCGGCCGCGGCCTTCTGGCAGACGCCGGCGCGCTCGGCCGAGGACGCGGTGGTGATCCCGCCGCCGGCGGTGGACGAGAAGGCGGCGAGCGGCACGGAGAAGGCAGTATTCGCCGGCGGCTGCTTCTGGGGCATGCAGGGCGTGTTCCAGCACGTCAAGGGCGTCAGCAAGGCGGTTTCCGGCTATACCGGCGGCAGCGCGGAGAACGCCGTCTACGAGGTCGTCGGCACCGGCCGCACCGGCCACGCCGAATCCGTCGAGATCACCTACGACCCGTCCAAGGTCACCTACGGCCAGCTGCTGCAGGTCTATTTCTCGGTCGCGCACAATCCGACGCAGCTGAACTATCAGGGGCCGGACGAGGGCACGCAGTACCGCTCGACGGTGTTTGCCGAGAACGGCGAGCAGAAGAAGATCGCCGAGAGCTACATCGCCCAGCTCGGCAAGGCCAAGGTGTTCGGCAAGCCGATCGTGACGACGCTGGAGACAGGCAAGACCTTCTACCCGGCCGAGGACTACCATCAGGATTTCCTGACGCTGAACCCGACCTATCCCTACATCGTGTACAACGACCTGCCCAAGATCGCGAACCTCAAGGCGCTGTTCCCAGGGCTCTACAGCGAAAAGCCGGTGCTGGTGCTGGCCTCGAGCAAGAGCTGACGGCGTGATCTTCCCCTCGAGCGTTCCTCGAGGGGAGGCTCGCAGCGCTCAGTCGTAGGTCAGGTCCGTCGCCTTGCCGCTGAACACGCGATAGGCGAAGAAGGAATAGAAGATGATGATCGGCAGCACGACAGCCGTGCCGACCAGGATCACGGCCAGGCTCTCCGGCGCCGATGCCGCCTGCCAGATCGTCAGCTTGTCGGGCACGACATAAGGGTAGAACGACCAGGCGAGCCCGGCAAAGCCCAGCGTGAAGATGGCCGCCAGGGTCAGGAAGGGCCGGATCGCGTGCCGGTCGTCCGGCTTCGGCAGATGGAAGGTCTGCCGCCACAGCCAGAAGAACAGGAGCGCCGACAGGATGGGCAGCGGCGAGAGATAAAGGATCTCCGGCCAGAGGAACCATCGGTCGAAGATGCGCGGACTGGCGAAAGGCGTCGCCAGCGATACGGCGACCATGCCGAGCGCGGTCAGCACCAGCGCGGTGCGCAGCCACCGCACCGCCTTGCGCTGCAGGTCCCCCTCGGTCTTGTAGATCAGCCACGCCGAGCCCATCGCGGCATAGGCGGCGGAGAGGCACAGCGCCACCAATGCGCCGAAAGCCATGCCGCCGAAGCCGACATCGAGGCCGAGCACATAGACGCCCAGCATATAGCCCTGCGCCAGCGAGGCGATCGTGGAGCCGAGAAAGAAGATGCGGTTCCAGCGCCGTTTCTTGCCGGCCGGCACCTTGGCGCGGAAATCGAAGGCGACGCCACGCAGGATCAGTCCCACCAGAAGCACGAAGACCGGCAGGTAGAGCGCGGTGAGGATGGTGCCATGCGCCATCGGGAAAGCGACGAGCAGAAGCCCGACCGCCAGCACCAGCCAGGTCTCGTTGGCGTCCCAGAACGGGCCGATCGCCGCGATCATCGTGTCCTGCTCGGCATCCTCGGCGGCGGCGAACAGGATGCCGATGCCGAGGTCGAAGCCGTCGAGGATGACGTAGATCAGGATGGCGAGGCCCATCAGGCCGGCGAAGATCAGCGGCAGCGCGGTTGGCCAGTCGAAGCTCATGGTCTTCTCCTCACTCTCCGGCGGCGGGCTGCGACAGGGCCGCGTTCATGACGCCCGGCAGCGGCGAGGTGTCGCCATCCTTGGCGGCTTTCAGCGCCAGGTGAACCAGCACGCCGAGATAGGCGATCAACAGCAGCACATAGAGGATGAGATAGACGGCGAGCGTCAGCGCCACATGGCTGCCGGCGACGGGGCCGACGGCGTCCGCCGTCTTAAGCACACCGGTCACCAGCCAGGGCTGGCGTCCGATCTCGGTGGTGTACCAGCCGGCCAGTGTCGCCAACCAGCCGGAAAGCGCCATCGGCACCATGATCAGCGCCAGCGGCCGCGGCAGGCTGTGGCGGCGCTTGAGGAAGAAGGCGGCCGACCAGGAGACGACCAGCATCAGGACGCCGGTGCCGACCATGACGCGGAAGCTCCAGAACATCGGGAAGACCGGCGGATGGTTGCCGGCATAGTCGTTGAGGCCGGGCACGACGCCGCTCGCGCTGTGGCGCAGGATGAGGCTGGCGCCATCGGGGACGGCGATCTCGTATTTGTTCTCCTTCGCCGTCTCGTCCGGCAGCGCGAACAGCACCAGCGGCACGTTCGGTCCGGTGTTCCAGTTCGCCTCCATGGCGGCGATCTTCTGCGGCTGGTGCTCCAGCGTGTTCAGGCCATGCTGGTCGCCGGCAAAGATCTGGATCGGGATCAGGATGGCGGCGGTGAAGACGCCGGTGCGCAGCGCCTTCCACATCGATTCCGAACGGTCGCCACAGAGATAGCGCAGCGCCGAGAGGCCGGCGATCAGGAACGAGACGGTGAGCCCGGAGGCGAGCAGCATGTGCGCCAGCCGGTAGGGCATCGAGGGGTTGAAGACGATCGCCCACCAGTCGACCGCGTGCGCCACGCCGTCGCGCATCTCGAAGCCGGCCGGCGTCTGCATCCAGGAATTGAGCGCGATGATCCAGAAGGCCGAAACCGTCGTGCCGCCCGCCACCAGCACCGTGGCCAGCGTGTGGATGCGGTTGGAGACGCGGCGGAAGCCGAACAGCATGATGCCGAGGAAGGCCGCCTCCAGGAAGAAAGCGGTGAGGATCTCATAAGCGAGCAGCGGCCCGGCGATGTTGCCGACCTTCTCCATGTAGCCCGGCCAGTTGGTGCCGAACTGGAAGCTCATGGTGACGCCGGAGACGACGCCCATGGCGAACGAAAGCGCGAACACCTTCACCCAGGTGAAGTAAGCCCGCATCCAGGCGGAATCGCCTGTCTTGTTGTAGCGGAGCTTGAAGAACAGCAGCACCCAGCCAAGTGCAATGGTGATCGTCGGAAACAGGATGTGGAACGAAATATTCGCACCGAACTGGATGCGCGACAGGATGAGCGGGTCCATGCAGGGCTCCGACTGCAATTTATGCTTGAAGGATAGGCGCGGGACTCGCGTCGGTCAAAGCGGCGCCGCGTCACGCGGGGCGCGTTGTCGCAGCGCCGGGCGGCGGTGACTGTCCAGAACTGTCAGGAGCGGCGTCGATTCCCGGTTTGCTTGGGACGACATCCGACCTATATCAGGTCACCTTTTCCAGCGGCCGTTTTCAGCATGTCATCCATCATCTCGATTTCCGGTGTCACGAAAACCTATGCCACCGGCTTCAAGGCGCTGAAGGAAATCAATCTCGACATCGAGCGTGGCGAGATCTTCGCGCTGCTCGGCCCCAACGGCGCCGGCAAGACGACGCTGATCTCCATCGTCTGCGGCATCGTCAACCGCTCCTCCGGCACCGTCACGGTCGATGGCCACGACATCGGCAAGGACTACCGCGCCGCGCGCAGCCTGATCGGCCTGGTGCCGCAGGAGCTGACCATCGACGCCTTCGAGACGGTCTGGGCGACGGTGAATTACAGCCGCGGCCTGTTCGGCAAGGCGCCCAACAAGGCCTTCGTCGAGAAGGTGCTCAAGGATCTCTCGCTGTGGGAGAAGAAGGATTCCAAGGCGATCACGCTGTCCGGCGGCATGAAGCGCCGTTTGATGATCGCCAAGGCGCTGTCGCACGAGCCGCGCGTTTTGTTCCTCGACGAGCCGACGGCCGGCGTCGATGTCGAGCTGCGCCAGGACATGTGGGCGATGGTGCGCCGCCTGCGCGAGGACGGCGTAACCATCATCCTCACCACGCACTACATCGAAGAGGCGGAGGCGATGGCCGACCGCGTCGGTGTCATCAACAAGGGCGAGATCATCCTGGTCGAGGACAAGGCCGAGCTGATGCGCA
>NZ_JANINM010000256.1 GCF_024509055.1 Mesorhizobium sp.
CCGAGGAATTCAAAATAGACAGCCTCTCAGAAACCGTGCGTCGCTTGGTGCTTCCTCACGCGGAGCTTCATTTCTTCAAAGGGCCACAAGAACCGATCCTGATGGAAATACATTTCTTGTCTGCTGAGGAAATCCGTCGGAGATGGGGCGATTGGACGTTCTGAGCATCGAGCGTTCAGCGAACAGTAAGTAGGTAGTGACGAGGCAACGTGCCCTAAGCAGCGGCCATGATTTCGGCATAAGTGCCGAAATCGACGTTGCCGCCGGAAAGCACCACGGCCACGCATTTGCCCGCGAGATCGATCTCGCCTGACGCCAGTGCGGCAAGCGCGACGCAGCCGCCAGGTTCGACCACCAGCTTCAGGTGGGCCATGGCGTCGCGCATCGCTTGCGCCGTTGCCTTGTCGGAGACGGCGATGGCGCCAGCGAGGTTCCGGCGGTTGATCTCGAAGGTGATGGCGCCGGGTTCGGCGGTGAGGATCGCATCGCAGATCGAGGAATGGCCGGGCTCGTTGGCCACCCTTTCGCCGTTGGCGAGCGAGCGGCGCGTGTCGTCGAAATGCTCCGGCTCCACCGCCCAGATCGCCGTGCGCGGCGAGGCATCCTTGACCGCGACCGAAATCCCGCTCGACAGACCGCCGCCACCGCATGGCACGACGACCGCATCGAGCATCACGCCCAGTGCTTTGGCCTGCTTCACCAGCTCCAGCCCGATCGTGCCCTGGCCGGCGATGATGGCCGGGTCGTCGAAGGGCGGCACCAGCGCCATGCCTTTCTCGATGTAAGGGCGAACGATCGTCATGCGGTCGTCCTTGAACCGGTCGAATGGCACCACCTCGGCGCCCATCTTGCGGACATTGCCGACCTTCAGCGCCGGCGCGTCGGCGGGCATGGCTATGACCGCCTTGACGCCGAACATCGCGGCGGACGCCGCGACGCCTTGCGCGTGGTTGCCCGAGGAGAAGGCGACGACGCCGCGCTGACGTTCCTCCTCGCTCAGCGACGACAGCTTGTTGTATGCGCCGCGGATCTTGAAGGAGCCGGTACGCTGCAGCGTCTCGGGCTTGAACAGGATGCGCCCGCCATAGCGCCGGTTGAGCTCCGGCGATTCGATCAGCGGCGTCTCGACGATGAGGCCGGCGAGGCGGGCGGCGGCGCCGTGGATATCCGAAATGTCGGGCAGAGAGGTCATGGGCTTGGTCTCGTGGAACGATCGATCCACCCATGCTGCACGGAAAACGCGGCCTCGCGCCAACGAAAAAATGTAAGGGTCACAAGGTTCGCGATGTGGCGCCGGCGGACGTGACCTTCGTCACGCCAGGTCAAGCTCCGGGACGACGAAGGCGCCCCTCACCCGAGCAGCGCCTTTGTCCGCTTCTTGCCGCCGAGCTTGCGCCAGCTATTGAAACGATGGCTGGCGGCGGCGAAGGAAATCTTCATCTGCTGGGACACCGAATAGCGCGACTTGCCATCGTCGAACATCCGGTAGCAGCACTCCACCCCCTCCTCGGTGAGTTTGCCGTCGGGCGTCTTGTTGTGCGGATTGGCCGGGTCGAACTTCTCGATCTGCTGCTCGACCAGGGCCTTGAGGCGCTGCAGCTCGGCTTCGATTCCGGCGATGAGGTCCAGAATGGCTGTCGGGTCGAACGCATGCGGGGGCTTCTTGTCCGTCATCCTTGCTTCTTTCTGTTTCGGCTGAATGTCCATGATATAGGTGAACATTCAGCAATAATGAAGAGGCCACGACGGTCGGGTGGATCAACGATTTGTGCAGGCGCCGAGGCGCCGGCAATTGACCCGGCTCAAGCCAGTGTCTAGTTTAGAACTATTCTAAACTAGAGTAACAACATCATGCTTTCCCGTGTTTTCGGCTTCGGCCGCCGCTCCTTCGATTCGCTGTCCGAACAGGAAATCCTGGCGCTTGCCATCTCGTCCGAGGAGGATGACGGACGCATCTATCGTGCCTATGCCGACGGGCTCGCGGAGAGCTTTCCGCAATCGGCCAAGGTATTCGAGGCGATGGCCGAGGAGGAGGACGGCCATCGCGATTCGCTGATCGAGCTGCACCGCAAGCGCTTCGGCGATCGCATTCCGCTGATCCGGCGCGACCACGTGCGGGGCTATTATGAACGCAAGCCGGATTGGCTGGTCAGGCCGCTCGGCATCGAGCATGTGCGTCGCCAGGCGGAAGCGATGGAGCAGCAGGCCTACCGCTTCTATGTCGAGGCGGCCAAGCGCACCACCGACGCCTCGACGCGAAAACTGCTCGGCGACCTCGCTGCGGCGGAGCAGGGCCATGAAACATCGGCGCATCAGCTCGAAAAGGAGCATGTTCCAGGTTCGGTGAAGGAGGAGGAGGCCTCCGCCGAGCAGCGCCAGTTCATCCTCACTTATGTGCAGCCGGGCCTGGCCGGATTGATGGACGGTTCGGTGTCGACGCTGGCGCCGATCTTCGCCGCCGCCTTCGCCACCCATGCGACATTCCAGACCTTCCTGGTCGGCCTTGCGGCCTCGATCGGCGCCGGCATCTCGATGGGCTTCACCGAAGTCGCTTCCGACGACG
>NZ_JANINM010000257.1 GCF_024509055.1 Mesorhizobium sp.
GCTCGCTGATGTTCATGACCTTCGGCCTCGCCTGCTGCGCGGTCGAGATGATCCACACCTCGATGCCGCGTTATGACTCCGAGAGGTTCGGCGTCGCGCCGCGCGCATCTCCGCGCCAGTCCGACATCATGATCGTCGCCGGCACGCTGACCAACAAGATGGCTCCGGCTCTGCGCAAGGTCTACGACCAGATGCCCGAGCCGCGCTACGTTATCTCGATGGGCTCATGCGCCAACGGCGGCGGCTATTACCACTACTCCTATTCGGTGGTGCGCGGCTGCGACCGCATCGTGCCGGTCGACATCTACGTGCCCGGCTGCCCGCCGAGTGCTGAAGCGCTGCTCTACGGCATTCTTCTGCTGCAGAAGAAGATCCGCCGCACCGGCACGATCGAACGGTGAGCCGATGACCCTGGCGTTGAACGAACTCTCCACCTACCTCGGCGAGAAGCTCTCCGGCCGCATCGGCGAAACTGTGCTAGCGTATGGCGAGCTGACGGTTTCCGTCGAGCCGGCCAACCTCGTCGACGTGGCCACCTTCCTGCGCGACGATCCTCGCTGCCAGTTCATCTCGATCATCGACATCAGCGGCGCGGACTATCCCTCGCGCGCCAAGCGCTTCGACGTTGTCTACCACCTGTTGTCGCCAAAGCAGAACGTGCGCATCAGGCTCAAGGTCCAGGCCGACGAGGAAACGCTGGTGCCGTCACTCACCCCGGTCTATCCCGGCGCCGACTGGTATGAGCGCGAGACCTACGATCTTTACGGCGTGCTGTTCTCCGGCCATCCGGACCTGCGCCGCCTCCTCACCGACTACGGCTTCGAGGGGCACCCGCTGCGCAAGGACTTCCCGCTGACCGGCTTTGTGGAGGTTCGTTACGACGACGAGGCCAAGCGGGTCATCTACGAGCCGGTCGAACTCAAGCAGGAATTCCGCAATTTCGATTTCCTCTCGCCATGGGAAGGCACCGACTACGTGCTTCCGGGCGACGAGAAAGCGAAGTCAAATTGAGGCGCCACAATGGCTGAAACCTCCGTCCGCAACTTCAACATCAACTTCGGTCCGCAGCATCCCGCGGCGCATGGCGTTTTGCGTCTGGTGCTTGAGCTGGACGGCGAGGTGGTCGACCGTGTCGATCCGCATATCGGCCTGCTGCATCGCGGCACCGAAAAGCTGATGGAGGCCAAGACCTACCTGCAGGCCGTGCCCTATCTCGACCGGCTCGACTATTGCGCGCCGATGAACCAGGAGCATGCCTTCGCTTTGGCCGCCGAGCGGCTGCTCGGCATCGAGGTGCCGAAGCGCGGTCAGCTGATCCGCGTGCTCTATTCCGAAATGGGCCGCATCATGTCGCACATCCTCAATGTGACGACGCAGGCGATGGACGTCGGTGCGCTGACCCCGCCGCTGTGGGGATTCGTCGAGCGCGAGAAGCTGATGGTGTTCTATGAGCGCGCTTCCGGTTCGCGCATGCATGCGGCCTATTTCCGGCCGGGCGGCGTGCACCAGGACCTGCCGCAGAAGCTGGTCGAGGACATCGGCAAGTGGATCGATCCGTTCCTGAAGTCGATCGACGACCTCGACGCGCTGCTCACGCCCAACCGCATCTTCAAGCAGCGCAATGTCGATATTGGCACCGTCTCCCTCGCCGACGCCTGGGCCTGGGGCTTTTCCGGCGTGATGGTGCGTGGCTCGGGCGCTGCCTGGGACCTGCGCAAGGCGCAGCCCTACGAATGCTATTCCGAGATGGATTTCGACATCCCGATCGGCAAGAACGGCGACTGCTACGACCGTTACCTCGTGCGCATGGAAGAGATGCGCCAGTCGGCGAAGATCATGCGCCAGTGCGTCGATCTGCTGCTGGGCAAGGAAAGCACCGGCCCAGTGTCGAACCTCGACGGCAAGGTCGTGCCGCCGAAGCGCCAGGCGATGAAGCGCTCGATGGAAGCGCTGATCCATCACTTCAAGCTCTACACCGAGGGGTATCGCGTGCCGGCCGGCGAGGTCTATGCGGCCGTCGAGGCGCCGAAGGGCGAGTTCGGCGTCTATCTGGTCTCCGACGGCACCAACAAACCTTATCGCTGCAAGCTGCGCGCCCCCGGCTTCGCACATTTGCAAGCCATGGATTTCCTGTGCCGCGGCCACATGCTGGCCGACGTCACCGCCGTGCTTGGCTCCCTCGACATCGTGTTTGGTGAGGTCGATCGCTAAATGTCAGTCCGTCGTCTCGCAGAAGCCAGCCTTCAGCCCGCCTCTTTCGCCTTCAACAAGGCGAACGCCGCGGCGGCGCAGCAGTGGATCGCCAAATACCCGAAGGGGCGCGAACAGTCGGCCATCATCCCGCTGCTGATGATCGCGCAGGAGCAGGAAGGCTGGGTCACCAAGGCAGCGATCGAGACGATCTGCGACATGCTCGGCATGCCGCGAATCCGCGGCCTCGAGGTCGCGACCTTCTACACGCAATACCAGCTCAACCCGGTCGGCACCCGGGCGCATATCCAGGTCTGCGGCACCACGCCCTGCATGCTGCGCGGCTCGGAAGCGCTGATGGATGT
>NZ_JANINM010000258.1 GCF_024509055.1 Mesorhizobium sp.
TCGATGAGCACGACATCGGTGACGCCAAGCTCGGCAAGGTGATAGGCGACACTCAAGCCGATCACGCCGCCGCCTATGATAACGATCCGAGCGTCTTCCTTCACCGATGCGATACCCTTGCCTTCGAAACGGCGCGATCTTTCCCGCCAAGCGGGGTTGCGCTCAATGGGATTTCTGCAACATTAGGAAAACTTATGGACAGTCCCGCCAAGGAACCCTGGTGAAGAGCGGCAGCTTCGACTTCAACCTTTTTCGATCGATCGAGGTCTTCGCGGCCGTCGTCGAAACGCGGCATGTGACGCAGGCCGCGCAGATGCTCGGGATGACACAGTCCGCCGCCTCACAGCATCTGAAGAACCTGGAGACGGCCCTTGGCGTCAGCCTGATCGACCGCAACCTACGGCCGATCGAGCTGACCAAGGCCGGCATCGCGCTGCATCGCCGGGCCACCGCGATATTGGCGGAAGTCGAGGGGCTGCGCACCGATGCCCGCCGCATCAACGCGGCGCCGCTGCCGCTGCTCAGGGTGGCGCTGCTGGCCTCCATCGCCACCACGCTGGCGCCGGCGCTTTCCGTGCTGGCGCGCAAGAATTTCGGCATTCCCGAACTCAGCCTTTTTGCCGGGCTTGCCACCGATCACGTCGCGCTGCTTCGCGCACGCCGCGCCGATCTTGCGGTGACATCGGGCGAGCTGTTCGAGATCGAGGGGCTGACGCGTTACCCGGTCATGACCGAGAGGTTCCTGCTGGTGACGCCGAAAGGCTTTTCCGGCGATGTCGGCGACATCACGAAGCTTGCCAGAAAGCTCGCATTCGTGCGGTTCTCCAGGGAGACGCCGGTCGGCTTGCGCGTCGACCAGCATCTCAGCCGCTTGCGTATAGAACTGCCGCGGGCCATGGAGGGCGACCGCTCCAGTGTCGTGATGGCGCCAGTTGCGGCGGGCATGGGTTTCGCCATCCTGACGCCGACCCTGCTCATCGACGGCCTTGCCGAAGGCATGGAAATCGACATCCACCCCCTGCCCTTTACCAGCCTATCCCGCAACATCCTCCTGGTTGCGCGCGAACGCGAGCTGGGAGACCTGCCAGAGGCCTTTGCGGCTCGCACCGCCGAAGTGCTGAAGCAGACGATAAACGAACGCCTGCCCGACTTGCCCCCTGACCATTACGTTCTGGACTCATCCGTCGCTCCAACATGAAGCGGAGCGCACTGTGTCCGTCAGATCCCCAAGCCGCTAATCGGCTGCATCAGTTATCCTGATGGATGCTTTTGCCGGATGCCTTCGGCGCGTGTCCATGTTCTATCTGCGCCTGTCCAATCCGGGAGGCCAAGATATGAACGCTCCTCATACCCATTCATCGCTCGCGATCGACTGGTCGACACAAGGTATCGTCGACCGCCGGAACCGCTTCTACTCAGCCTCCCAGCGCAAATTCGTTCCTTACAAGGATCCGCTGATCATCAAGCGTGGCCGAGGGCAATATGTGTGGGACGAGCAGGACAGGAAATACATCGACCTGCTTGGAATGAACCTTTGCATCTCTGTCGGACATGCGCACCCGCAGGTCGTCAAGGCGGCCAGCGAGCAGGTCGCCGAGCTGACCCACTGCACGACCATGTTCTACCATCCCGTGCCCGCGCAATATGCCGAGGAACTGGCAGGCACGATGCCGGCCGGCCATGAGTGGGTGGTCCATTTCACCAACTCAGGCGCGGAGGCGATCGACCTCGCGCTTCTTATGGCGCGCTCGCACACCGGCAATATCGACATGCTGGCGCTCGCTTCCAGCTATCACGGCGCCACTTTCGGCGCGCAGTCGGTAACCGGGATAGCCGGCTTCCGCCACTCCGTCCCGCAGCTTGGCGGCGTGGCGTTCGTGCCGGAGCCGAACCAATATCGCGGCATCCACGGCGAAGGCGTGGAGCCCTATTTGAAGGAGGTTGACCGGGCGATCGCGACGTCCACGAGCGGCAGGCTGGCAGGCATGATCATCGAGCCCGTGCAGGGCTATGGCGGTATCGTCCCCATTCCGGAGGGCTACATTGCCGGCGCGTTCGAACGCGTGCGCGCCGCGGGCGGCCTTTGCATCATCGATGAGGTGCAGGCCGGCGTCGGGCGCACGGGCGAGGCCTTCTGGTCGTTTGAATCCCACGGCGTGGTGCCCGACATCGTCGTGGTCGCGAAGGGCGTGGGCAATGGCATCCCGCTCGGCGCGGTCATCGCCAAGCGCCACGTCGCCGAATCGATGGCAGACAAGTTCCTGTTCCACACTTATGGAGCCAATCCCGTCGCCTGCGCGGCCGGCAGGGCCGTCCTCAAAGTGCTGCGGGAAGAGCGGCTGCAGGAAAACGCCCGGGCTGTCGGCGGGGATCTCAAGGCGCGGCTCGAGGGCTTGAAGGAGCGTTATCCGATCATCGGCGACGTCAGGGGCCGCGGCCTGATGCTTGCGATCGAGCTGGTCAAGAACCGCGCGACGAAAGAGCCGGCGCCGGACGAGACGCTTGCGGTCTTCGAGGAAACGCGCCGC
>NZ_JANINM010000259.1 GCF_024509055.1 Mesorhizobium sp.
GCTACAATTTTACTAAAACTCGACCTACGCATTGGATGACGAATAGGCCGAAATCATAAAGGGAGTCTTGCGAGCTTCATTAACGCCGGCTCTCGCATGCAGAAAAGTTATTGTAGATATTTCGACTATTTGCGTCGCTTTTATCTCTGTGACGTCAGAAAAATGCCGCCTTGGCTAAAATCACGCCGGCAAATGACGAATTTCTGACAGCCGCCGGATCACACCGACGCTCTGATGTCCCGCATGACCGAAGCAAGACGAAAACGCGGCGCCGAGCGGACCAGCAACCGGGGACCGGCTCTCATTCCACAGTTGCCGCCGCGACGCGTGATCAACCCTTACCCGCCGATGGCCCTGCTGTTGGACGACCAGATCGAGGCGATCCATGAGGCCTCGATGCATATCCTCGAAAACTTCGGCATCGAGGTGATGAGCCCGCGGGCGCTGGCGCTGTTCGAGCGCGCGGGCGCCAGGGTCGACCACAGCTCGATGAATGTCCGCGTCGACCGCGGCATGGTCGCCGAAGCGCTGAAGACGACCCGCTCTTCCTATACGCTGACGTCCCGCAATCCGGCCCGCGCCATTCATCTCGGAGGCAACACCATCAACTTCACGCTGGTTGCCGGGCCACCCAATGTGCACGACATGGAACGCGGCCGCCGTGCCGGCAATCTCGCCGACTACTCGGACCTCGTCCGGTTGGCGCAGCATTTCAACTGCATCCACATGCTGGGCAACCAGGTCTGCGCGCCAATCGAATTGCCAGCGAACACAAGGCACATGGACACCTATTTCGCCAACCTGACGCTGACCGACAAGTGCTTCCATGTGTCGGCGATCGGCCGGGGCAGGGCGCTGGACGGCATCGAGATGATGGCGATCTCGCGCGGGATGACCGTCGAGCAGATGGGCGAGGATCCGGGCGTCACCACCATCATTTCGGTCAACTCGCCGCGCCGCTTCGACGAGATGATGGCCGAAGGGCTGATGACGATGGCCGAATACGGCCAGTCGGTGGCGGTGACGCCGTTCACGCTGATGGGTGCGATGAGCCCGGTGACATTGGCGGGCGCGCTGGCACAGCAGAATGCCGAAGCGCTGTTCGGCATCGTGCTGACGCAACTGGTCCGCCCCGGCGCGCCGGTGATGTATGGCGCCTTCACCTCGAATGTCGACATGAAGTCGGGCGCGCCAGCCTTCGGAACGCCGGAAAACACCAAGGCCAACATCGCCTCGGGGCAACTGGCACGGCACTACAAGCTGCCATACCGCACGACGCCGGGTTCCGCTTCCAACGCCGCCGACGCGCAAGGTACTTATGAGACGATGATGGCGCTGTGGGGCGCGGTGCTCGGACACGGCAACCTCGTCTATCACGCCGCAGGCTGGCAGGAGGGCGGGCTGACCGCGTCGTTCGAAAAGCTCGTCATCGATGTCGAGATGATGCAGCACATGATGGAATTCCTGCGGCCGATCGTGGTCGACGAAGGAGAACTCGCGGTGGAGGCGCTTGGTGCGGTGCCGACCGGCGGCCACTTCTTCGGCGAGCCGCACACGCTGGAGCGCTATGCCACCGCCTTCTACCAGCCGATGCTCTCCAACTGGCAGAACTACGAAGCCTGGCAGGAGGCCGGCGCGCTCGACACAACGGCGCGCGCGACGCGGCTGTGGAAGAAGGCGCTTGCGGAATATGTCCAGCCGGCAATGGATCCTGCCGTGCGTGAGGCGCTCGAGGCCTACATGGCGCGTCGCAAGGAAGTGATCGGGCAGGGTGAGCCATGATGCTTCGCCCATTGGACTCGCCGGTAACCTCCCATTCTGATTCACTTTGAACGCTCAACTCACTGAAGTAACGAGAAAAAAACTCATGAAGTCGCATGCAAAGGTCGTGGTCATCGGCGGCGGTGTCGTCGGATGTTCCGTGCTGTTCCATCTTGCCCGCCACGGCTGGACCGACGTCGTGCTTCTAGAGCGCGACGAACTGACCTCGGGCTCAACCTGGCACGCTGCGGGCGGCATGCACACCATCAATGGCGATCCCAACGTCGCCAAGTTGCAGAAATACACGATCTCTCTCTACAAGGAGATCGAGGAGCTTTCCGGCCAGGCAACCGGCGTTCACCTCACCGGCGGCGTGCTTCTTGCTGCGACCGAGGCGCGCCTCGACTGGCTGCGCGGCATGGTCTCGAAGGGCCGCTACCTAGGCATCGACCTCGAAGTGATCTCCGCGAAGGAAGCGGCCGAACTGATGCCGCTCATCGACCCCAGCCAGTTCGTCGGAGCGGTACGCAACAGGGACGATGGCCATCTCGATCCGTCGGGCGTCACGCATGCCTACGCCAAGGCGGCGCGCAAGCTCGGCGCCGAGGTCGAACGCTTCACCAAGGTCGAGGACATTGTGCGACGGCCCGACGGGTTGTGGCGTGTGATCACCAACAAGGGTGAGGTGGTGACCGAACACATCGTCAATGCCGGCGGCCTTTGGGCGCGCGAGGTCGGCCGCATGGTCGGGCTCGAACTGCCGG
>NZ_JANINM010000260.1 GCF_024509055.1 Mesorhizobium sp.
CGCTCGCCCCATCTTCATGGGCAAGCAAGGAGGCACCCATGACCATCCATTCCCTGAACACCAGGCGCGCCGGCCGCTCCGCCGAATCCCGCGTCGCCGCGCAGGATTGGCGCGGCCTCGTCGCCGAGATCAGCGCCCAGGGCTCGGCCGTCATGCCCGGCCTGCTGTCGGCCGAGGAATGCGCCGGCATCGCCGCGCTCTATCCGCATGAGGAGCATTTCCGCAGCCATGTCGTGATGGCCCGTCACGGCTTCGGCAAGGGCGAGTACCGCTATTTCCGCTATCCGCTGCCGGACCTGATCGAAGGCCTGCGCACCGCGCTCTATCCCAGGCTTGCCGCGGTCGCCAACGACTGGAACGAGAAGATGGGCGTGGCGCTGCGCTATCCGGCCGACCACGCCGCTTTCCTGAAGCGCTGCCACGATGAGGGCCAGACCAGGCCGACGCCGCTTCTGCTGCAATACGGGCCCGGCGACTTCAACTGCCTGCACCAGGACCTCTACGGCGCGCTCGCCTTTCCGCTGCAGGTGGCGATCCTGCTTTCCGAACCGGGCGAGGATTTCACCGGCGGCGAGTTCGTGCTCACCGAGCAGCGACCGCGCATGCAGAGCCGCGCCGAGGTGGTGCCGCTGAAGCGCGGCGACGCGGTTATCTTCGCCGTCCACAACCGCCCGGTGCAGGGCGCCAAGGGCCATTACCGGGTCAACCTCCGCCACGGCGTCAGCCGCTTGCGGTCGGGACAGCGCCACACCGTCGGCATCATCTTCCACGACGCGAGATAGACAGGGCGACCATGCCAGCGGGCCTCAGCTATCGCTGGCGCCCTCGATGGCCGGCCGGCCTGAAATCGTCAGCAGGATGCGGCCCCGCGCCGGGCGATCAACCTGGACCGGTGCACGCTTCTCCTGCAGCCGCCGCTGCAGAAGCAAGAGCCTCGTCTCGAGATTGTCCTTGAAATCCGGCAGCCGCAGCGAGGCGTCGGCGCGTATTTCCTTGTTCGAGAATTCGCGCCGCCCTTCGGCAAGATAGGTGCGCAGGAAACTCATCAGCAGCCGTCCCGGCACGCCGCGCACGATATACTCGTTCTCGATAAAGACGCTGTCGTCGGTCGGGTGATGGACGACGCGGAATCTGGGTCCGGCGGCGTTGCCCGTGACACTGTCGGCGCCCCGATCGGACGTGGCCTCAGGCGGGTCTGACTCCAGCAGCGACAGCGCCATCGCCAGCTGCCTGGCGACGACCGTCATCGCCACCTCGTCCTCGGCGGAGAAGGCAAGCCGCCTTTCGCTCTCGATCACCAGGACGCCTTTGAGCTGCCCTTGCGCGACGAGCGGCACGGCAAGCTGGCTCATCGCCTCGGGCAGGCCGGGCAGGCTGATGACGCGGGTATGGTTCTCGCCGGCGCCGCTCGCTTCGATGGCGCCGCCCAGCCGTCGCGCGCGGCTCAGGTCGTTGATGCGCAGGCTCCGCCGTTCGAGCGCCGCCATGCCGATCAGGCCGTCGCCGAGCGCGACCTCCGAGCCGATGCCGCTGGCACGATATCCGGCGCTGGCGATCGTCGTCAGCTTTTCGCGCGCGACGTCATGGGCAAGGATCATCGCCGGACGGAAGCCGAATTCCTCGTTGAGGCCGGCAAGCGCGGCCTCGAGCAGCCCGCCGAGATCCTGCGCCTCCGCCAACATCACTGCGAGCGTTCCAAGACCCTGCAACCTCCGATCCGCCATGCCGGGAGCCGGCGTTGTCCGCATCACCGGCGAGCGCACCTTGCGGATGGCGAGCACCCGGTAGATGTCGATAGCCTTGAGCCGCATCACCGAGCCCATGCCGATCTGCAGGCTTGCCGCCTTGAGGTCGGCGGCCATGCGCTCGAACAGCGGTCCGGCCTCCCGGCTCTCCTCATAGGCAATGTCGAGCCGGTATTGCAGGCCGTTCAGCGCGTCGACCACCAGCAGCGCCGCGCGCGGGTTGGCCCTGACGTTGACCGCCGTCTTGGAGAAGAACTGGTTGGAAAGCGCAACATGGCTGCCGTCGACCGGGGCCACATGCGAGAGATAGGAGATGTTCGGCGTGCCGTCCGCCGCCACCGTGGTGACGATGGAGGGGATGACACCTTCGAAACAGGAGGAAAGGTCGGGGAGCGCGAGCGTCATGCGTCGGCCGCGACAAGGCGCCCGGCCTGCGACCCGGGCGTCTGCAGGAATACCTGGGCTGGCTTCATCCTGATGCGCAGCAGCTCGCGATCCGTCTGCCAGGGCTCGGCAAGCGTGGTGTCGAGGCCGAGTCCACCGAGCACCGAGGTGATGGTGGCTATGTACCGTCCGGCATGCGCCTCGTCCTCCGCGTCGGCCGGCCCAACTGCCGTGACTGTGCCCTTCAACTGGTAGGAGACATAGTCGGACGGCCGCGCCAGCGTGACGGCGACAGCGGCGCCGGTCGCGAGATTGGCGGCGGTTTCCGGCCATTGCCAGGCCGACATCAGCAGGTCGATC
>NZ_JANINM010000261.1 GCF_024509055.1 Mesorhizobium sp.
TCGACAAGAGCCAGTTCGGGCTGAAGCCGGTCGCCTGCGAAAGCGTAGGCGGCTACATCTTCATCTGCCTGGCCAAGGAGCCGGCCGACTTCGCGCCGTTCCGCTCCATGATGGAACCCTATTTCGCGCCGCACCGGTTGACCGAAGCCAAGGTGGCCTACGAGTCGACCATCATCGAGAAGGGCAACTGGAAGCTGGTCTGGGAAAACAACCGCGAGTGCTACCACTGCGCCGGCAACCATCCCGAACTGTGCAAGACACTGCCCGAGGCGCCAAGCATCAACGATGCCGCGAATGTCGCGGGCGATCCCGAGATGATGGAGCACTGGGCGCGCTGCGAGGCGGCCGGCCTGCCGAGCGCCTTCAAGATCGGCTCGACCGGGCAGTACCGTACGATCCGCGCTCCGCTCTTGCGTGATGCCGTCTCCTACACGATGAGCGGCAAGCCGGCGGTGAAGAAGAAGCTCTCCGATGGCGTCCAGGCCGACCGCATCGGCTCGCTGCTGCTCTACCACTTCCCGACAACCTGGAACCATGTGCTGGGCGACCACGCCATCACCTTCCGCGTGCTGCCGATCAGCGCGACGGAAACGGCGGTGACGACGAAGTGGCTGGTGCACAAGGACGCTGTCGAAGGCGTCGACTATGACCTCCAGGATCTCATCCATGTCTGGACCGAGACCAACGACCAGGACCGTTCGATCGTCGAGGAAAACGCCTTCGGCATTGCGTCGCCGGTCTATGAGCCCGGCCCTTATTCGATGATGCACGAGGCCGGCGTCATGCAGTTCCTCGAATGGTATTTCTCCTTCATCGAGCCGCGGCTTTCCGAAGGCAGCGCGCCGGCGCTGCGCAGCGTCGCCTGATCGCGACGACACTGGCCCGGCCGGCTTCGTCGCCGCTGGGCCAGTGTCGTCTTTGCATTTCGCCAATGTCGCTTTCGTATGGACGGCGGTCACGGGCGGATGCTTAGATCGCCACGTTCAAGGTGTCCTTTGGCCTGAGTCGGCCCGAGGAATAATTGGGAAGCCGGTGAGACGCCGGCGCTGCCCCCGCAACGGTAGCGAAGCTTGCGTTCCGACAAGCACCACTGGGCGAGAAGCCTGGGAAGGTGTCGGGACAGTCCCCTCAAGGGACAGCTTCGGAGCCCGGAAACCAGCCTCGGACGAATTCAACTCGACTGATCGCGGTGGGCGGTCAAGAGGCAGATACGGACCGGCTCGATGCCGACAAGGTCCGTGACTTTCCTCCATCACCACCAGGTTCAGTCCTTGCAAAGAAGGACGAACATGGATTCGCACAAGGAAATACCGGGACTTGCCCCCGGCCGGACGGAACGCCCCCGCAGGGCGCGCCGGGTCAATGCGGCGACGATGCGCGCCGTATCGCCGCTGCCGCCGCCGGAGGAGGTGTTCATCGACTGGCTGATGTCGGTTCCGCATGACGCCGATCTGGAGACCGCGGCTCAGCGCAAGATAGCGGTGATCGACCGCTGCGGCACGCTGCACCCCGACGTGTTGCGGTTGCGCACCCTGCTGGCCGTCGTGGCCGGCACCAGCGCCTGGCCGAAACGCGTCAGCAATCTCTGAAATTCCCGAGGAAAGAAAATCATGTCTGCAAATTCCACTACCAAGCGTGGCCTGCTCGAACGGCTCGACGCCGGCGCCATCATCTGCGCGGAGGGCTATCTGTTCGAGCTCGAGCGCCGCGGCTACCTCCAGGCCGGGCCGTTCGTGCCGGAAGTCGTCATCGAGCATCCGGAAGCGGTCACCCGCCTGCATGAGGACTTCGTCCATGCCGGCTCCGACATCGTCGAGGCCTTCACCTATTACGCGCATCGCCAGAAGCTGAAGGTCATCGGCCGCGAGGACATCCTGGAAAAGATCAACCGCCAGGCGCTGCGCATCGCCAAGGATGTCGCCGACCGCAATGGCGGCCTGATGGCCGGCAACATCTGCAACACCAACGCCTATGAGGCCGGCGACAAGAAGACCCACGACGCCGTGCGCGCCATGTTCGAGGAGCAGATCGGCTGGGCCGTGGAGGAGGGCGCCGACTTCCTCATCGCCGAGACCATCGACTGGTATGGCGAGGCCGAGATCGCGCTCGACGTGATGAAGAAGACCGGCCTGCCGACCGTGGTGACGCTGTCGGTGCATCGCGAGGAGAAGATGTTCGACGGCATCGACGTCGTCGAAGCCTGCAAGCGGCTGGAGGCTGCCGGCGCCGACGTCGTCGGCCTCAACTGCCAGCGTGGCCCGAAGACGCTGACGCCGGTGGTGCGAAAGGTGCGCGACGCCGTGTCCTGCCATGTCGCCTCGTTGCCGGTGCCTTATCGCACCACCGAGGCCGAGCCGACCTTCCAGTCGCTCACCGACCGCGCCTGTTCCTGCATTCCCGGCAACCGGCCGTTCCCGACCGCGCTCGATCCCTTCACCTGCAACCGCTACGAATGCGCCGAATACGCGCGCGA
>NZ_JANINM010000262.1 GCF_024509055.1 Mesorhizobium sp.
CAGCTTCCAGGCCAGAGCGTAACGGCGTGGTGCACGGTGCAGCAAATTTCGCGCGTGTGCGCTTGTAGCGTCGTCTAACCCGGTGCTTCGGCAGCGTGCTGGTCGAAGGCCTCGAGGGTATGCGCTGCGTACCTCACCGAAGGGCCGACGCCCATGTAGACCGCCATCGCCAGCGTCTCGCCGATCTCTTCGCGGGAAGGCGCCAGCCTTGACCGCGCCTTCGGTATGGTAGGCGATGCAGGGCTGGCAACAGCGGCGTCGCAAGAATCGATCCGCCGCTGTCGATCAGGCCGAGCGAGAAGCTGACCAGTCCGCCGGACAGCCGCGCGGGCGCGAGAAAATGCAGCATCCCGGCATATCCTCTCGCTGCGACGATGCGATCATGGAGACCATCCCGACGAACATGGCGATGACGAAGGTCACCGGCGACGTCCTGACCGAAGCGCTCAGCGTTCGTGCAAAGGATCCTGCCGACGATGCCGCCAATACCGGCAATGCGGCCTATCGGCAGCATCAGTAGACCGGCGGACAGACCAATCAGCGCGCCGCCAAGTGCGGGAGCAAGACGGGCCTCCATCACCATGCGGCCGCCGCCAGCGCATTGAGCGGGATCTTCAAGTAGCGCTTGCCATTGCCTTCGGGCTCCGGAAGGCGGCCGCCGTTGATGTTCACCTGAAGCGCAGAGAGAATCAGCTTGGGCATCGGTAGCGTGGCGTCGCGTGCCTCGCGCAGCGCGATGAAGCTTTCCTCGGTCTGTCCGGCGACGTGCGGATTGCAGCGCTTCTGCTCGGCGACGGTGCTCTCCCACAACGGCGCACGGCCGCCGGGCTGGTAATCGTGACCGGTGAAGACGCGCGTCGCATCGGGTAGTGCAAGAATGTTCTGAATGGATTTCCAGAGGACCTTTGCGCTACCGCCTGGAAAGTCGGCGCGGGCGGTGCCTGAGTCGGGCATGAACAGCGTATCGTGGACAAACGCTGCGTCGCCGATCACGTATGTAATGGAGGCCAGCGTGTGCCCGGGCGAGAATATCACCTTCGCGTCGAGAGAACCGACCTTGAAAGTATCACCGTCATTGAACAGGCGATCCCACTGGCGTCCGTCGGCGGGGAAGTCCGGCCAGTTGTAGATGTCCTTCCAGAGCGCCTGCACGTCGAGGACCTGCGCACCGATCGCGGTCGGGGCGCAGGTCTTGTCTTTTAGATATTGCGCGGCCGAAAAGTGATCGGCATGCGGGTGGGTATCGAGAATCCACTCGAGCGAAAGCCCCTCGCTGGAGATGTAGGCGAGAATCTTGTCTGCCTGCTCGGTTTTCGTCGACCCTGATTTCTCGTCGTAGTCGAGCACCGGATCGATGACGACGCATTTGCGCGTCGCCGGATCGCTGACGACATACTGGATGCTGCCAGTGCGCGGCTCGTAGAAGCCTTTCACCTTGGGCTTCGTCTGGGCTTGGCGCGTGGGACGGTTCGCGGCCAGCCAACTGCGCGCGGCATCCGGTGCGATGCCGATCCTGGTCGCGGTCGAGACGAGCCTGTCGTCGCTGAAGCCTGCGATGTCGGCGTTGCCCGCCAGCACCCACATGTAAAAGGCGCGCGCGCCGGAACGGCAATGCGCGATCACCGGGCCGTCGGATGCGACAATCGCCTCGCCGAAGCGGCGGACGTCATCCTTCGTCATCGACGTGCTGGTAACGGGAATGAAGACATAGTCGAGCCCTGCCGCCTTTGCAGCCGCGGCCTCCGCAGAGGTCCCCGGCTGCGAAGCCTCCTCGCCGTCCGGGCGATTATTGATGACGGTCCTGAAGCCAAGGCGCCTGAGCTCCGCGAAATCCCCGGGCTGGAGTTGCCCCACGACCGAAAACTTCTCCGTGACCGGAATGGGCTTCATGGAACCGTTCCTTGACCGTCGGTGTTATCAATTACATAATTACGTATAATTAGATATGAAGAACCGCAAGTGGGAGAAGCCTCATGGAAGCTGCCGTCCGCAAGCCCCTCGTCCCTGAACCCGTTCTGAAGCATCGGATCGTCATCGTTGGTGGTGGAGCAGCCGGAATCACGGTGGCGGCAGAGTTGAAGAGGCGTGATGGCAAGCTCGACGTTGCGATCGTCGAGCCGGCAGAGACGCATTCCTATCAACCGGGTTGGACATTGGTCGGTGCGGGTGTGTTTACGCGCCAGCAGACCGCGCGCGAGGAACGCTCGCTGATCCCGAGCGGCGTCACGTGGATCAAGGCGGCGGTCATCGCATTCGACCCCGATAACAATCTTATGCGACTGAGCGATGGTCGCGCCGTCGGTTACGACTATTTGGTCGCTTGCCCGGGCCTGAAGATCGATTGGGATGCAATCGCGGGGCTGAACGAGACGCTCGGACACAACGGCGTGTGCAGCAACTACCGCGCTGACACCGCTGAATACACCTGGCGGCTGATCCAGGACTTCCGGGGCGGCACGGCCC
>NZ_JANINM010000263.1 GCF_024509055.1 Mesorhizobium sp.
TCGAAGGGTGCGGCGGAGCAGAATTCTGCATCGTTGCAACGCTCGAATGTCACGGTATGGATTCCAGGGTCTGCGCGCGTCGCTTCGCTCCTTGCTTCGCCCTGGAATGACGAATGCACGAGCACCTCGGCAAATCTCCAACCTAGGCGATACGGCACCGAGGCACGGCTACCGATCGAGGTGACCCCATGAAAGAAATCTCCTGCAAGCTGCTCGTCATTGGCGCCGGGCCAGGCGGCTATGTCTGCGCCATCCGCGCCGGTCAGCTCGGCGTCGATACGGTCATCGTCGAAGCGGGCAAGCCTGGAGGGACCTGCCTCAATGTCGGCTGCATTCCATCCAAGGCGTTGATCCATGCCGCCGAGGAGTTCGCGAAGGTTGCGCAAATGGCCGGCGGCGCCGATCCGATAGGCATCAAGGTCGGCGCGCCGACGCTCGATCTGTCACGGACGGTCGGCTGGAAGGATGGTATCGTTAGCCGGCTGAATAGCGGCGTCGCCGGACTGCTGAAAAAGGCCAAGGTCAAGACGGTCCAGGGTTGGGCGACGTTCCGCGACGGCAAGACCGTCGAGGTCGAGACAGAGACGGGGACACAGGTCATCCGCGCCGAGACGGTGGTGATCGCCACCGGTTCAGCGCCGGTTGGATTGCCGTTCATGCCCTTCGGTGGACCGGTTATCTCGTCGTCCGAGGCGTTGGCGCTGGGCGAGGTGCCGACGAAGCTCGCCGTCGTCGGCGGCGGCTATATCGGACTGGAGCTCGGCATGGCCTTTGCCAAGATGGGCGCCAAGGTGACGGTGGTCGAGGCGCTGCCGCGCGTGCTGGCGCAGTATGACGCCGAACTGACGAGGCCGGTGCTGAAGCGGCTCGGTGAGCTTGGCGTCGAGGTGATGACGGGTGCCAAGGCCAAGGGCCTGTCGACCAAGGGCGACGCTTTGCTGGTCGAGACGGCCGAGGGCAAGAACGCCAAGGTCGCCGCCGACAAGATCCTCGTCACCGTTGGCCGCAAGCCGCTCACCGAAGGCTGGGGGCTGGAACAGATCGATCTCGACATGGCGGGCAAGTTCATCCGCATCGACGACCAGTGCCGGACCTCGATGCGCGGGATTTTCGCCATCGGCGACGTCACGGGCGAGCCGATGCTGGCGCATCGGGCGATGGCGCAGGGCGAAATGGTGGCAGAGATCGCCGCCGGCCACAAAAGAAGCTGGGACAAGCGGGCGATCCCGGCGATCTGCTTCACCGATCCCGAACTGGTCACGGCCGGACTGTCGCCGGAGGAGGCGAAGGCGTTGGGCAGCGAGATCAAGATCGGGCAGTTTCCGTTCGCCGCCAACGGCCGCGCCATGACCAGGCAAGGCGAGGACGGCTTCGTGCGGGTCATCGCCCGCGCGGACAATCATCTGGTGCTGGGCATCCAGGCCGTCGGGCAAGGCGTGTCTGAACTGTCAGCGGCCTTCGGTCTGGCGCTTGAAATGGGCGCGCGGCTGGAAGATATCGCCGGGACGATCCATGCGCATCCTACGCAGGGCGAAGGTTTCCAGGAAGCGGCGCTGAAGGCGCTGGGGCATGCGCTGCATATTTGAGCTCCCCCTTCTCCCCTTGTGGGAGAAGGTGTCGCCGAAGGCGACGGATGAGGGGTGCTCCAGGGAACACCAACGTCTCACTCCGTCGCACACCCCTCATCCGTCTCGGCGCTGCGCGCCGATCCACCTTCTCCCACAGGGGGAGAAGGAAAGAGGCGCAGTTCAGCTCGCCAGCCGGCTCACCATTTCGTGCTGGGCATAGGCGCGGCCGAAGCGGTTGGCCAGAAACGCGTCGAGCGCGATGTCTTCCTGGCGCACAAAACCCTTCGCCGGCAGGCTGCCGTCGGCCAGCATGTCGAGCACGGCGCAGATGCCGGAAGCCGTGGTGATCTGGATGGCGCTGCGCACGATCGCGCCGACGCGCTGCGAATAGATCTTGTTGGCGTAAGTCTCCTGCAGCAGGCGACCGTTGCGGCGGCCCGAAACGGTGACGAAGACGATGACGACGTCCTGCATCGTCGCCGGCAAAGCGCTTTCGAAAATATCCTTCAGAACCTCGCGGCGATGGCGCAGGCCAAGGTCGTTGAGCAGCGCCTTCATGATCGCGGCGTGGCCGGGGTAACGGATGGTGCGGTAGTTGAGCGTGCGCACCTTGCCCTTCAGCGTCTCGGCCAGCGTGCCCAGCCCGCCGGAGGTGTTGAACGCTTCATAGGTGACGCCGTCGAGCGAGAATTGCTCGCGCTCCTCCAGCGGCGGCACCTCGATCAGCTCTCCCTCGACGATCGCCTCGCAGGGTTCGCAATACTCGTTGATGACGCCGTCGGTGCTCCAGGTCAGATTGTAGTTCAGAGCGTTCGATGGATATTGCGGGAGCGCGCCGACGCGCATGCGCACGCTTTCCAGCGTGTCGAAGCGGCTGGCAAGATCGTTGG
>NZ_JANINM010000264.1 GCF_024509055.1 Mesorhizobium sp.
GCCATGTGGCATCGGTGCCGAGGTCGGCGACGAACGGCTGCATCTGGGTGGCGGCGGCAGCGCTGTTGCCGACCCCGATAAAGTCGCCCGAGTGGAGTTGTGCCGTGGTGACCCCGGTCAGGGTCAGCTGGTCGCCATTGCCGAGGTCGATCACCGCGTTGCCGCCGACATCGTGCGTCGCGTTGATCACGTCCTGATAGCTGGCAAAGCCGATTGCCGTCAGGTCGATCTTGTCGGTGCCCGTGACGAAGTCGCCGATACTGTCCTGGCCGGTGCCGTGCGCGAACACGAACTTGTCGGCGCCGGCGCCGCCGAACAACGTGTCGTTGCCGCCATAGCCCATCAGCGTGTCGTTGCCGCTGCCGCCGGTCAGCACGTTGGCGCCGGCATTGCCCTGGATGAGGTGCGACCAGGCATTGCCGGTCAGGTTGATCGCGCTGGTCGCATTGGCATCCGACGCCGCCAGCCGCTCGACCTGGGCTCCTGCGGTCAGCGTATAGCTGACCGTCGCCAGCACGGTGTCGGCGGTGCCCTCATTGGCATTCTCGACGATCACGTCGCCTGCGTTGCGGACATAATAGACGTCGTTGCCCGCCCCTCCCTGCAGCGTATCGCCGCCGCCACCGCCGTCGAGCTGGTTGCTGCCGGCATTGCCGATCAGGATATTGTGCTCGCCATTGCCGGTGGCGTTGATGTTCGCCGTGCCGGTCAGTTGCAGCGTCTCGATATTGCTCATGCCCGCAAGCGAGTAGCTGACCGAGGCCTGGACGGTGTCGTTGCCTTCGCCTGCCAGTTCGATCACCTTGGCATGCGCGTCGCCGATCACGTAAATATCGTCGCCGGCGCCGCCATAGAGCATGTCGTTGCCGCCACCGCCGTTGAGCGTGTTGGCGGCAGCATTGCCGCGGATCACATTGTCGAACGCATTGCCGGTGCCGTTGATCGCGTTGGTGCCGGCCAGGGTCAGATTCTCGACATTGGTGACGGTCGAGAGATCGAAGCTGATCGAGGACTCGATCGTGTCGGTACCTTCATTGGCATTCTCGACGATCGTGTCGCTGAGGCTGTCGACGACATAGGTGTCGTTGCCGATCCCGCCATAGAGCGTATCGGTGCCCAGCCCGCCATCGAGCCGGTCGTCGCCGGCATAGCCGTAGAGCTTGTCGTTGCCGCTGCCGCCGGTCAGCACGTTGGCGCCGGCATTGCCCTGGATGAGGTGCGACCAGGCATTGCCGGTCAGGTTGATCGCGCTGGTCGCATTGGCATCCGACGCCGCCAGCCGCTCGACCTGGGCTCCTGCGGTCAGCGTATAGCTGACCGTCGCCAGCACGGTGTCGGCGGTGCCCTCATTGGCATTCTCGACGATCACGTCGCCTGCGTTGCGGACATAATAGACGTCGTTGCCCGCCCCTCCCTGCAGCGTATCGCCGCCGCCGCCGCCGTCGAGCTGGTTGCTGCCGGCATTGCCGGTGATCATATTCTGGCCGGCATTGCCATAGCCGTTGATGTTGGCACTGCCGGTCAGGACGAGGTTCTCGAGATTGGCGCCGAGCGTGTAGCTCAGCGAGGACTTGACCGTGTCGGTGCCTTCGTTGGCGCTCTCGAAGATCTGCACGCCGGCATTGTCGACGATGTAGGTATCGTCGCCACCACCACCATAGAGCGTGTCGGTCCCGCCGCCGCCGTTGAGCGTGTTCGCCGCCCCATTGCCGCGAAGGATATTGGCGCCGGCATTGCCGGTGCCGTCGATCGCGTTCGCCCCGGTCAGGGTCAGGTTCTCGACATTGGCGCCGAGCGTATAGCTGATCGAGGATTCGACCGTGTCGGTGCCCTCGCCGGCATTTTCGATCACCTGATCGCCGGCAGTGTCGACGACATAAGTGTCATCGCCGATTCCGCCATACAGCGTGTCCACGCCCTGCCCGCCATCGAGCCGGTCGTTGCCGGCATAGCCATAGAGGCTGTCATTGCCGCTGCCGCCGGTCAGCACGTTGGCGCCGGCATTGCCCTGGATCAGATGCGAATACGCATTGCCGGTCAGGTTGAGCGCGGTGGTCGCATTAGCATCCGACGCCGCCAGCCGCTCGACCTGGGCTCCTGCGGTCAGCGTGTAGCTGACCGTCGCCAGCACCGTGTCCGCCGTGCCCTCTCCCGCGCCCTCGATGATCACGTCGCCGGCGTTGCGGACGTAATAGACATCGTTCCCCGCACCACCCTGCAAGGTGTCGCCGCCGCCGCCGCCATCGAGCTGGTTGCTGCCGGCATTGCCGGTAATCGTGTTCTGGCCGGCATTACCGGTACCGTTGATGTTGCCGGTCCCGGTCAGGACCAGATTCTCGACATTGGCGCCGAGCGTGAAGCTCACTGAGGATCGAACCGTGTCAGTGCCCTCGTTGGCGTTCTCGAACACCTTGTCGCCGGCATTGTCGACCACGTACGTGTCGTC
>NZ_JANINM010000265.1 GCF_024509055.1 Mesorhizobium sp.
CGTCCTCCATCACGGGAAGGAAGCCGTCCTGCTGGGCGCGGTTGAAGCGATGGATTTCATCGACGAAGAGCAGCGTCTGGCGGCCATTGGCGCGGCGCAACTTCGCGGCCTCGAACACCTTCTTGAGGTCCGCGACGCCGGAAAACACCGCCGATATCTGCTCGAAGGCGAGATGCGTCTCGCCCGCCAGGAGACGCGCCACCGTCGTCTTGCCGGTACCCGGCGGCCCCCAGAAGATCATCGAGCCGAGCGAGCCGGAATCGATCAGCCGGGTCAACGCGCCGTCGGGGCCTGTCAGATGTTCCTGGCCGACAACCTCGCCCAGGTTTTTCGGGCGCAACCGATCGGCCAGCGGCCGTCCGGGCGGCGCCTTCTCCGGTTCATCGGCACTGAACAGGTCTGCCATGCAAGTCTTCGACGCTGGGGGGCGATCCTCTGGACCGCCTCAATAACGCAACACCTGGCGCAGTATCTGCCCGCCGCGCTCGACGGTAAAGCGCCACCAGCGCGTGTCCTGCTGAGCGATCTGGGCCAGGGTCTCAGCGGTGTCGATGCTCGTGCCATTCACCTCGCGCACGATGTCACCAGGCTGGAAGCCAAAATCGGCGGCAGGAGAATCGCGGTTGATGTCGATGACCGCGACTCCCTTGAGGTCGGTACGCAGGCCAAGCCTCTGGGCAAGCCTGGGCGACAGCACCGCAACCTTGGCGCCTGAGAACGGGCTGCGGCCGTGCAGCGTCACTTCGGTCGCCTTGGCGCCCTCCGGCGCGCGTTCCAGCGGGATCTCCAGCGTCGCCTGCTGACCCTTGGTCAGTATCGCGAAGGTCGCCTTGGAGCCGATCGACAGCGTGGCCATCCGATAATCCAGCGCCTCAATGCTTTCGACGGGAGTGTTGTTCAGCGAAAGCACGACATCGCCGGGCTTCAGGCCCGCCTTGGCCGCCGGGCCCACGCCCTCGACCGAGGACACGAGCGCGCCGGTCGGCTTTTCCATGCCTAGCGATTCGGCGATCTGCGGCGTCACCGCCTCGAACTCGGCGCCGATATAGGGCCGCTCGAAGAAATCGAGGCCGGCCTTGGCGGCATCGGCGAAGGCGCGAACCATGTTAGACGGGATAGCGAAGCCGATGCCGATCGAGCCCCCGCTGCGGCTGTAGATCGCCGTGTTGATGCCGACCAGCTGGCCACCCATGTTGATCAGCGCACCGCCGGAATTGCCGGGATTGATCGCGGCGTCGGTCTGGATGAAATAGCCCGAATCCGAGACGCCGATATGGCTGCGCGCAAGCGCGGAAACGATGCCGCTGGTGGTCGTCTGGCCGACGCCGAACGGATTACCGATGGCGAGCACCAGGTCGCCTACCTCAAGCGCATCCGAATCGCCAATGGCAATGACCGGGAACGGCTTGTCGGCTGAAATCTTGAGCACGGCGAGGTCGAGCGTCTCGTCCTTGAGCATGACCTTGCTGGTGAACTCGCGCCCATCGGCAGTGGCCACCTTGACCTCGTCGGCATCCTTGATGACGTGGTAGTTGGTGACGATCACCCCGCTCGGGTCGACCAGCACGCCGGAGCCGAGCGAGGATTGAGCGCGCGGCTGCGCCCGGCCGAAGAACTCCTCGAAGAAGGGGTCGCCTTCGAAAGGCGACCGGACCTTGGCGGTCTGCGAGGCATAGACGTTGACGACGCCGGGCGCGGTCTGCTTGACCAGCGGCGCGAAGGAGAGCTGCACCTCCTCACGGCCGAACGGGACGCGCTTATTCTGGCCCGCCGCACCGTTTTCGCCTTCGACGCCATGCAAAAGATCGGTCAGCACGTCTGACAGGCTGGGGTCTGCCTTGGCCGGCGCATCCTCGGCCAATGCCTGCCTTACGGCGGGCGCCGCGGCGAAAGCGGCGAAGGCGCAAAGTGCTACGAGAAACAGCCGTTTGAGGTGCATTCCGAATCCTCCAGATCAGGCGCCATTGTCCCGACGATTGTGCAGAATGAAAGGCTAATGCACTGAAACGCGGCGCTTGTCGCGCAAAAGCGTGAGCTCCCGAACGAAAAATCCGCTCACTGCGCGTACCGGTCCTGGAACGCAAAAGGGGCCCGAAGGCCCCTTGAGGTCATTCACGAAAAGCGGGCCTCAGGCGGCCGCGGCTTCCTCATTGGCGCCTTCCGCCTCGAGGCGGGCGCGGTCGGCAGCGCCCTTGGCCGAGGTGTCACGGTCGACGAACTCGATGACCGCCATGGCGGCATTGTCGCCGTGGCGGAAGCCCGCCTTCATGATGCGCAGGTAGCCGCCGTTGCGGTTGGCATAGCGCGGGGCCAGCGTCTCGAACAGGCGCTTGACGACGTTTTCATTGCCGATCTGCGCGATCACCTGGCGGCGGGCGTGCAGGTCGCCCCGCTTGCCGAGCGTCACCAGCTTCTCGACGATCGGACGCAGGTCCTTCGCCTTCG
>NZ_JANINM010000266.1 GCF_024509055.1 Mesorhizobium sp.
CCGGATGGCGCCGGCGATGTTGATGCCGGTCGAGCCGCCGACGCAGAGCCCCTCTTCCTGGACAAGGTCGAAGATGATCGGCAGCGCCTCTTCGTCCGGGATCTGGAACGAAAAGTCGGGCGTGAACCCTTCGAGGTTCGCGGTGATGCGGCCCTGGCCGATGCCTTCGGTGATAGAGCTGCCGTCGGATTTCAGCTCGCCACTGGTGTAGAAGCTGAAGAGCGCCGCGCCCAGCGGATCGGCAAGCGCGATCTTGACGTTCTTGCTCTTGCCCTTCAGCCCCATCGCGACGCCGGCCAGCGTGCCGCCGGAACCGACCGCGGACACGAAACCATCGACCTTGCCGCCGGTCTGGGACCAGATCTCCTCAGCCGTCGTGCGTATATGGCCATCGCGGTTGGCGGTGTTGTCGAACTGGTTGGCCCAAATGGCGCCGTTCGGCTCCGACCGCGCTAGCTGCTCGGCGAGCCTGCCCGACAGTTTCACGTAGTTGTTGGGGTTCTTGTAAGGCACCGCAGGAACTTCGATCAGCTCGGCTCCGAGTATCTTGATCGTGTCCTTCTTTTCCTGGCTTTGCGTATCGGGGATGACGATGACGGTCCTGTAGCCGAGCGCCTTGGCGACCAGCGTCAGGCCGATGCCGGTATTGCCGGCCGTTCCCTCGACGATGAGGCCGCCAGGTTTCAAGAGCCCGCGCTGCTCGGCATCGCGAATGATGAAAAGGCCGGCGCGGTCCTTCACCGATTGGCCCGGGTTCATGAATTCGGCCTTGCCCAATATCTCGCAGCCGGTCGCTTCCGAAGCCTTGTTCAGCCGGATCAGGGGCGTGTTGCCGATGGCTTCGATGACAGAACGGGGCATCCGGGATTCCTTTGTGCTTGCGGCGAGACCCTAGAAACCGGAAGCTGCGGTTTCAAGGCAAGAATTTGCCTGGTCCAGTCGCATTCCGGACGCTGCGATGCTCGCGACCATTTCAACAAGGTATGCGAAAGCGCTCTTTTCTTTCGATTCCTTCGCCGCTAGAGCAAACTCGAAGCTATCACAAGGCATCGCATGACACTCTACCGGGCCAACCCGAAAGACGGTGTCGCCTGGATCACGGGCGGCGGCAGCGGCCTTGGCCGCGCTTTGGCCAGGGATTTCGCCAAGCACGGCTATGCCGTCGCGGTGACGTCGCTGCCGGACGAGCCGGTCGACACGCTGTTGGTCGAGACGGCGCAGATGAGCGGGCATGTGAAGTCCTTTCCCTGCGACGTGACCGACGAAGAAGGCATGGCGCGCACGGTCGCGGCGATCGAGAAGGAGATGGGGCCCATCATTCTCGCCGTCTTCAATGCCGGCAACTACATCGCGACCCCCGGCGAGCGCCTGGTCGTGCGTGATTTCCACCGCTCCTTCGCGGTCAACTATTTCGGCATCGTCAACGGCCTTGTGCCTGCCGTCGAGCAAATGCGCGGGCGCGGGCGCGGCCATGTCGTGCTGGTCGGGTCGGTCACTGCCTATTCCGGCTGGCCGACCACCGCGGCCTATGGCGGCACCAAGGCTGCGATCAACATCCTGGCGGAGTCGCTGAAATACGATTTCGACAAGATGAACATCCGCATTCAGGTGATGAATCCGGGCTTTGTCGACACGCCGCTCACCGAAAAGAACTCGTTGCCGATGCCTGGCCTGATGCCGGTGCACCGCGCCTCGCGGCGCATGGCGCGCGGCATCAGGAAAGGCGGCTTCGAAGTCACCTTCCCTTACCATGTAAGCTGGCCCCTGAAGCTGCTTGGGATATTGCCTCGGCCGATCTGCCGGCTGGTGATCAGGCTGACGACCAGTTGGAGGGCCAGGCCTCTGTTCATCGAGCCCAAGGCGTCCGGCGAAAAGGACCCTTCGCCAAACCGGAAGCCGGCGAAACAGTGATTGCCTGAGAGCAGTCGCAGCCATAGGTTGAGTATTGTTGCTTGGAGTCGGCGATGGGGCGTCGGATCGTGATTGCGGTACTGGGTCTCGCAGTCGTTCTTGTCGGCGGTTTCCTTCTTGGGCCCCGCGTGCAGGTCGACACGAAAATCCGTTTCGACCCCTCGGTGATCGGCGACGATCCGCAGGCCTATTTGGCGCGCGAAGAAGCCGCGGTACCGAACATCCGTGACGGGCTGGACAAGGAAATCATCTGGGCGAACCCGATGGTCCACGCCAAGACGAAGCTCTCGATCGTCTACATCCACGGGTTCTCAGCCTCGAAGGGCGAGGTTCGTCCCCTGCCCGATGATGTCGCCGAGGAATTGGACGCCAATCTCTTCTTCACCCGTCTGACCGGCCACGGGCAGGACGGCGCCGCCATGGCCGAAGGCAGTGTCAACGCCTGGATCAACGACTATGAGGAGGCTTTGGCCATCGGCCGGGCCATCGGCGACA
>NZ_JANINM010000267.1 GCF_024509055.1 Mesorhizobium sp.
GAAGAGCCGCAGCGCGGCATGGCGCGGCGGATGATGGAGGCCTATCGCAAGCTCGGCTGCGAGCAGAGCTGGACCTGCGCGCCCTATCAGGCCGGGCACCGGCCGGCGCAGGGTAGCGACGTCGCCTGGGGCGAATCCAACGCGGTTGTGTTCTGCAATTCGGTGTTAGGCGCGCGCACCAATCGCTATGGCGATTTCCTGGATATTGCCTGCGCGATCACCGGGCGTGCGCCGGACTATGGCCTGCATCGGGCGGAGAACCGCAAGGCGCGGCTGGTGTTCGACGTCTCCGCCCTCTCGCCTTCCTTCCTGACTTCGGAGATCGCCTGGCCCGTGTTGGGCAGCCTTTATGGCCGCGAGGTGGGCAACGCCATCGGCGTGGTGACGGGTGTTGCCGATCATCCAGGCGAAGACGCCCTGAAGGCCTTCGGCGCGGCAGCGGCATCATCCGGCGCGGTCGGCCTGTTCCATATCGCAGGCGTTACGCCGGAGGCGCCGGACGCTGCGACCATCTTGGCCAGCGCCGAGCCGGAGACAATCATCCGCGTCACGCCTCAAATGGTGGCGAAGGCACGCGCCGGCCTGTCGACCGCCGCTACGCCGAAGGCGATCGACGCCGTGGCTATCGGCAGCCCGCATCTGTCGCAGGACGAATTCGACGCATTGCATCGGCTGATCGCCGGAAGGGGGCTTGCCGTGCCGGTCTACGCCTGCACCGGCCGCCACGTGCTGTCTTCGTTGGAGAAGGACGGCCGGCGCAAGGCACTCGAGGCGAGCGGCGTCATCATCGTCGCCGACACCTGCGTGGTGGTGACGCCGATCATGCCGGAACTCGCCGGCGGTGTGCTGATGACCAATTCGGGGAAATTCGCGCATTATGCGCCGGGCAACACGGGTTATGCCGTGGTCTATGCCTCACTCGCCGATTGCGTCGAAAGCGCAGTGACAGGCAAGCCGGTCTTCACGGATATCGCCGCATGAGCGCTGCCGCCGAAATCCTGGTGCCGGGCAAGCCAAGCGCGGGCGAAGCGCTGGTGCTGAGCGCGCCGATCAGCTTCTGGGGCGGCGTCGACCCTAAAAGCGGCCGCATCGCCGATGTCCGTCATCCGCAGCATGGCGAGACCATTTCCGGCCGGGTTCTGTTCCTGCCCGGCACGATCGGTTCGTCGTCGGCTTCGGCCGTCTTGCTGGAACTCGTCCACAATGGCCACGCGCCGGCGGCCCTGGTGTTGCACGAACCGGACGCGATCCTGCTGCTCGGCCTGATCGTCGCACGAGAGATGGGTTGGGAGACACCAATGGCGGTGCGACTCGGGCGCGACCTGTTCGACGGTTACCGCGGCCGCACCGTCAGTGTCGCTGAAGACGGCGCCCTTACCGTCGCCGCCTGAGAATCCTCAGGTCCGCAGCGGCAGCACACGGTCCGGCGGGCGGTGGCCGTCGAAGAAGGCGCGGATGTTGATGATCACCTTCTCGCCCATGTCGATGCGGCCCTCGAGCGTGGCGGAGCCCATATGCGGCAGGAGGACGACCTTACCCTTGGCCGCAAGTTTTAGGAGCTTGGTGTTCAGCGCCGGCTCATGCTCGTAGACGTCGAGACCGGCGCCGGCGATCTTGCCGTCCTGGATGAGCTTGACCAGCGATTCCTCGTCGATGATGTCGCCGCGCGCCGTGTTGACGAGGTAGGCTGAAGGCTGCATCAGCGCCAGGCGGCGCGCCGAAAGCAGATGGAATGTCGCGGGCGTCGATGGGCAGTTGACGGAAATGATGTCCATGCGAGCCAGCATCTGGTCGAGGCTTTCCCAGTAGGTGGCTTCCAACCCCTCTTCCACCGCCGGCAAGACGCGATGACGGTTATGGTAGTGGATCGACAGGCCGAAGGCCTTGGCGCGCCGGGCGACCGCCGTGCCGATGCGGCCCATGCCGACGATGCCGAGGCGTTTGCCCCAGATGCGCCGGCCGAGCATCCAGGTCGGCGACCAGCCGGACCAGTTCTTCTCGCTGGTGAGCACGTTGGCGCCTTCGGCCAGCCGCCGCGGCACGGCCAGCATCAGCGCCATGGTCATGTCGGCAGTGTCCTCGGTCAGGACGTTCGGCGTGTTGGTGACGGTGATGCCCTTCTTGGCTGCTGCGGCGACGTCGATCTTGTCGACGCCATTGCCGAAATTGGCGATCAGCTTCAGGTTTTCGCCGGCCTGGGCGATCAACGCCGCGTCGATGTGATCGGTGATGGTCGGGACGAGAACGTCGGCCTCCTTCACCGCCGCGACCAGTTCCGGCTGCGTCATCGGCCGGTCCTCGACATTCAGCCGCGCGTCGAACAGTTCGCGCATGCGGGTCTCGACCGGGTCGGGCAGCTTGCGCGTGATGACGACGAGGGGCCGTTTTTTGCCTGCCATTTTAT
>NZ_JANINM010000268.1 GCF_024509055.1 Mesorhizobium sp.
GCAAGTTGCGGGGATGTGATGGAGAATTGTTGTTGGGTGCGCTGAAATTCAAGTCCGTCTTTGCGCCGGTGCCGGCAGGCATGGCGTCGCTGCTGGTGGTGGTGTCAACGCTTTCAGCCTGCAATTCGTCCAAGATGTTCGGTGATCTTCATCCGAGCGAGACGTTCACCCAGGGCTATGTCATCGACCAGCAGGCGGTCGACTCGGTGCCGGTCGGCTCGAGTCGCGAGCAGGTGCTGCTGGCGCTGGGGACGCCGTCGACGACGGCCACCTTCGACAACGAGGCCTTTTACTACATCTCGCAGACCCGCAAGCGCTACGTCGCCTTCGACAAGCCGCGGCTGGTCGACCAGCACGTGCTGGCGGTCTATTTCGGCCCCGACAGCCGCGTCACCCAGATCGCCAATTACGGCATGAAGGACGGCAAGATCTTCGACTTCATCTCGCGCACCACGCCGACGGGCGGCAAGGACCAGAACTTCCTGAGCCAGATCATCAACGGCGCCGCCAAAATCGCGCCCGGCATCCCCGGTGGCGGCAGCGGCACGCCCTGAGGCCGGCTTTCGAGCGGCACTGACCAATGAAGCCCGTCGGATCGCTCCGGCGGGCATTTTTGTTTCATCACGATAAGGCGATCACCCGCATACTTGCGAATGTTTAGCCGTCCTCCTATCAATCTGGCGACAACCCGGGGGGGGCTGGACATGGGCAACAACGATCGCCGCGAGCCGCAAGACTGGATGACGGCGGGGACGCCTGATCGGCAGACCGTGACGCATGACTGGCTGGCCGTCGATCCTCCGGCGATCGATGGCGTCACGTTCAAGGAAATCAGGCCGGTCGCGACTTCGAACGGTTATTTGACCGAGATATTCCGCGCGGAGTGGGGACTTGATTCGCTTGCCGTGGACCAGGTTTTTCAGCGCACGATGTATCCCGGCGCCGTGACCGGCTGGCATGCGCATGCCGTTACGCAGGACCGGTTGTTCTGTTCTCTCGGCAGCGTCCGCATATCGCTGTTCGACGGCCGCAAGACGTCGCCGACGTTCGGCGCGCTCTGGCACAAGATCGTCGGCGCGGTGCGGCCTGCCATAGTCATCATCCCGCCCGGCGTCTGGCACGGCGTCGCCTCGCTCGGACCGGAAACAGCCTTGGTGCTCAATCTGGTCGACAAGGCCTATTCCTTCGAGAGCCCCGACCACTGGCGGCTGCCGCCGGACACCGACCAGATTCCGTACAAGCTGGTGTAGCGTGGCGCTGCCGGGCCAGCCTTCTCCGAGCCCGCGGACCGAGCCGCTCGTCTCGGTCGTCATCGCAACGCACAACCGGCCCGCTGCCCTGCGGGAGGCGCTGAGGAGCGTGCTGGGCCAAACGGTTGAGGACTGGGAGGCGATCGTCGTCGGCGACGCCTGCCGGCCGGACACGGCGGCGACGGTCGCAGCTTTCGGCGACGGCCGTGTTTCCTATATCGACCTGCCGGTGAATTTCGGCGAACAGTCAGGGCCGAACAATATCGGTTTTGCCAGGGCGCGCGGCCGGTTCGTCGCCATCCTCAACCACGACGACATCTGGTTCCCCGACCATCTGGCGGCGACCACGGGGTGGGCCGAAGCGACCGGCGCCGACGTGGTGATCGCGCGCGGCGCCGTCGTCAGGCCTCGATCCGATGCAGGCGGCGAGATCAGGACCGCGATCTTCGGCGCCGGCAAGCACGGCTTCTACGACCCGGTCATCACCGCCGGCTTCGGCTCGGCGCAACTGGTGCGGCGCACGGCGCTGGAACGGCTGGGAGGTTGGCGACCGGCCAGCCGGTGCTTCTGCGAAAGCTCGCAGGATTGGCTGTTCCGGGCCTGGCGCAAGGGCGCGATCATCGCCACCATGCCGCATCTGACGGTGCTCAAGCTTCACTCCGGTGAGCGCCGGGGAAGCTACGTGCAAGACGATGCGCAGGAGCAGAAAGACCTCGTCGACGCGATGGCGGCGCCGGATGCGCTACGGGTGAAAATTCTCGACGGCGCTGCCGAACCGGACCGCATCAGGTCACTCACCTATTTCAGACGCAGATTCCTCGCGACATTGGGCATCCACCCAAGGGCCAGGACGTTTCGGCGCGGCTATGCGCGTGGCGGCTTCCTGGCCATGCTGCGCGAGGTGCGTGGACTTTCGCCACTGCCCGAGCGCGAGCCGGAGCCGAAGGAAATGCTTTCGCGCTACCGCGCCGGCAGCGAAGACGATTAGGTTCTTCTTGGGGCACTCAAAAGAAAAACCCCGCGGGATCGCTCCCGCGGGTTTTTCTCAAGCGACGTCCGGGTCAGCCGTGCGCGAGCACGGCGAGCAGGAGCAGCGCCACGATGTTGGTGATCTTGATCGCCGGGTTGACGGCCGGGC
>NZ_JANINM010000269.1 GCF_024509055.1 Mesorhizobium sp.
CTTCGAGCTTTGCCGCATGCGCCAGCGCCCGGCCGTGATTGCCGGTCGAGGCGGCAACGACGCCGCGCGATCTCTGTGGCGGGCTCAACGCGGCGACGGCGTTAGAGGCGCCGCGCAGCTTGAAGGCGCCCGTGGTCTGATGGTGCTCCAGCTTGAGATGAACAGGATGCCGGGCGCGATCCGACAGGTTTTGCGACACAACGCAGGATGTATGCTCGACCTTGCCGGCAATGCGTTCGCGCGCGGCGCGAATATGCTTGAGCTCTACAGTCATTCGATCACGCCGCCAGTGGCTTCGCCCACAGCCGGCCAAACTCAGGTCGTGGTGTTTCATCTCCGCAGAGCCGCAGGCAGTTCCAGGCACTGGCCTGGTTGCTGGTGACGACCGGCCGGCCGATCGCCTCCTCCATGCCGGGAACCGCAAGCGCCGCGCGCAGCGCCGTGCACGAGACGAACAGCGCGTCGGCCTGCGGATGCGTTGCCTTTCGCGCGAGATCGACAAGCGAGGCCGGCGTGATGCGCGCCATCTCGCGATCGTCCTCGAAGCCGAGGCAGGTGAAGCTTTGGATGTCAAAGCCGTGCGCCGCGAAATAGGCGGCCATCGGCCGGCTGGTCTCGACCGTGTAAGGCGTGAGAATGCTGATCCGCTTGACGCCAAAAGCGTTCAGGCCGCGCGCGCCCGCCATCGGCGGCGTGACCACGGGAACGCCGGGCTTGGCCTCCCGGATCGCCGCTTCGATCTCGGCATCGCCGATCACCACCGAGGCCGACGTGCAGGAATAGCAGACAGCATCGAGAGGTTCGTCAGGCAGGATGAGTGCCGCGCCGGCCGAAAGCGACGGCTGCATCTTGCGCAGGTTTTCCGGCGTCGTCGGATTGGCATAGGGAATGCGCGCGACATAGACGCCGACCCGCTCGCTCGCCACCATGCGACGGAAATCGACCTCGCTCGTATGGTCGGTGGCCAAGACGATCAGGCCGACGCGCTTTTCAAGCGGACGATTGTCGAGTTCGGCACGGGACGTTTCAAGGCGGATCTCGGGCAACGGCTTCATTACTTTCATCTTTCGATCCTGCCGTAACGATGCTCCAGCCAGCGCAGCAGCACGACGGAACACAAGCTGATGATGAGGAAGAACGCCCCGACCAGCGTCATCGGCTCGATGTAGCGGTAGTAGGTGTTGGCGACGCTCTTGGCCTGGTTCATCAGTTCCAGCACGGTGATCGCCGAAAGCAGCGGCGTCTCCTTGAACATGGCGATGAAGTAGTTGGCCAAGGCCGGGATCATCGGCGGGATCGCCTGCGGCAGGATGATATGCGTCCAGGTGTGACGGCCGCCGAGGTTGCAGGCCTTCGCGGCCTCCCATTGCCCGCGCGGCACGTTGTCGATGCCGGCGCGATAAACCTCCGCCGTATAGGTGCCGTAGTGCAGGCCAAGCCCGATGACGCCGGCCACCAGCGGCGGCAGGAGGATGCCGATGTCGGGCAGCACGTAGAAGATGAAGTAAAGCTGCACCAGCAGCGGCGTGCCGCGGATGAATTCGGCGAACCAGCCGACGCTGCGCGAGACGATGCGGTTCGGAGAGCGCCGCGCCAGGGCAATCGCCAGGCCGATGATCGCGGCCAGGATCGAGCCAAGCACCGTCGCCAGGATGGTGATCTTCACGCCCTGGATGAGGGTCGGCATGATCTGCCGGACAAAATCCCAATCCCAGTCCATTACCTGGCCCAGCCCATCAGACACGCACTCCGTCGAGACCACGCGCCATGCGGCGCTCCAGCGTGCGCACGCCCCAGGAGATGATCAGGGCGAGCACGAAATAGATGATCAGCACCGAGACGAAGGGCATCATGGTGCTGCCGGTCTGAGAGCGCACGACCTGCGCCTGGAAGGTCAGATCGGCGAGCGAAATCAGCGAGACCACCGAAGTCGCCTTGAGCAATTCGATCGCGTTGTTGCCGAAGGTCGGCAGCATGACGAGCAGCGCCTGCGGCAGGATGACGTGGCGCATGCCTTGCCAGCGGTCGAGGTTGAGCGCCGTGCAGGCTTCATATTGCTCGCGGCCGACCGACAGGATCGCGCCACGCACCACTTCGGCGGCATAGGCCCCGACATTGAGGCCCAACGCCAGGACGCCCGCCTGCAACGGCGTCAGCGACAGGCCGACGAAAGGCAGCACGAAATAGGCCCAGAACAGCTGCACGAAGATCGAGGTGCCACGGAAGAACTCGATGTAGATCGTGGCGAGCGCCCGAACGATGAAGAAGCGCGACAGCCGCCCCATGCCGGCAAGAAAGGCCATGATCAGCGCGAGCACCGACCCCATCAGCGTCAGCTCGATGGTGACAAGCGCTCCCTGCAATATCAGGCCGAGATAGCCGGACCA
>NZ_JANINM010000270.1 GCF_024509055.1 Mesorhizobium sp.
GTAAGCGTCCGGTGACGGCGTCACCTCAAACGGGCCGGTAGTTCCACGGCAGCAGTTCGGCGACCCGTCGGGCCGGATGGTCTGCGATGCGGCTGATGGTGTCGGCCAGCCAGGCCTCGGGGTCGACGCCGTTGAGCCTGGCGGTTTCCACGAGGCTGTAGATGCTGGCGGCGCGGTGCCCGCCCTGGTCGGAGCCGGCGAACAGCCAGTTCTTGCGACCGACGGCGATACCGCGCAACGAGCGTTCGGCGGCATTGTTGTCGATCTCGATGCGACCATCGTCGGCATAGCGGGTCAGCGCCTGCCAGCGGGTGAGCGCATAACGGATGGCGACCGCGAGGTCTGAGCGCCGGGACAGCTTCGGTCCGGTCGCGTCGAGCCACTGGCGGAACGCATCGAGCAGCGGTCCGGCCCTGGCCTGGCGCGCGTGCCGTCGCTCGTCCGGGGGCTGACCACGCACATCCCGTTCGACGGCATAGAGCCCGGCGATATGGTCCAGCGCTTCGCGGGCCGTGGCGGACCCGGTTGCAGCATGGACGTCGAAGAACTTGCGCCTGACGTGCGCCCAGCAAGCCACCTCACGGATGCGTTCGCCATAGAGGCGGTCGAATCCGGCATAGCCATCGGCGTGCAGATCGCCCTGGAACGCCCGCAAATGCCCGGCGGGTCGTTCGCCCTTGCGGTCGGGCGCGTAGCGGAACAGCACGGCGGGCGGGGCCTCGCCGCCAGCCCCGCGCTCGTCGCGGACATAGGTCCACAGCCGGCCCGTCCTGGTGCGACCGGTGCCGGGGGCCAGCACCGGGACGGGCGTGTCGTCGGCGTGGAGGGTAGAGCCGCCCATGACGTGGCGCTCGAGTGCGTCGACCAGCGGATCGAGGAGCGCGGCCGAGCGCCCGACCCAGTCGGCGAGCGTGGAGCGGGCAAGGTCGACGCCCTGGCGCGTGTAGATGCCCGACTGGCGATAGAGCGGCAGATGGTCGGCGTATTTGGACACCAGCACATGGGCGAGCAGCCCGGCACCGGGCCGGCCCCGCTCGATGGGCATGGACGGCAACGGCGCCTGCACGATGCGCTCGCATGACCGGCAGCTCAGCCGCGGCCGGACGTGGCGCACGACCCGGAACGAGGCGGGCACATAGTCGAGCTGCTCGGTGACGTCCTCGCCCATGCGCCGCATGGCACCACCGCAGTCGGGGCAGACGCACGGTGCCTCATGTACGACGTCCGTGCGGGGCAGATGGTCGGGCAGTGGCTGTCGATACGGCCTGGCGGCCTCCCGTGTCCGGGTGGTCGCCGGCATCGCCGCAATGGCGGCTTCCGCCTCACGCTCTTCCAGCCCGAGTTCCAGCTGGTCAGCCTGGTGCGTCAGTTTCTCCGAGGAGCGGCCAAAGGCCATCCGCCGCAGCCACGCGACCTGCATCCGCAACTGCTCCAACTCGGCGCCGGCAGCAACGAGCATGGCCTTCAGGAGGGCGATATCGTCGGGCAGCGAGGCGGCATCGGGCGACACGCCCGCTTATACCAGAACCCCCGTGCCGATACACGCGAAAGCCGCAGGAAACCGTACTTTTCTACCAGGCCAGGGTCGGCTGCGAGGACCGGATCGGATGCCGCCAGTCCACCCCTTCGAGCAGCATCGACAACTGCGCCGGGGTCAGCACCGCGACACCGTCCGCAGTCGCCGGCCAGGTGAACCGGCCCCGCTCCAGACGCTTGGCATGGAGCACGAGACCCTGACCATCCCACCACAGCAGCTTGACCAGATCGCCACGCTTGCCCCGGAAGGCGTACACCGCACCGCCAAACGGATCCTGGCGCAGCCGCTGCTGTACCAGCGCGGCCAGCCCGTCGAAGCCCTTGCGCATGTCCGTGACCCCGGCCGCCAGATACACCCGGACACCGCCCGGCGGCCCGATCAAGCAAACCCCGCCAGCACGGTCTTGAGCACCCGCGCGTCGATGGGAGGTGCCAGGCGGATGCGTTGCCCGGCCGGGCCGACCACTTCCACCACACCCGGTCCGAGCGGCTCCGAATGCGGCACCATGGGCGCGCCCGCCACCTCGACCGGAATGAATGCCGGCCCCGGCAACGGCAATGCTTCGCTCGCCACCCCGTCGCGCAGCAGCGTGCGTCGCCAGCGATACACCAGCGACGTGCACACCCGGTGTCGCCGCGCCACCTCCAGCACGCTGGCACCCGGCATCATCGCCTCCGACACGATCCGTGCCTTGTCATCTTCGCTGAACCGCCGGCGCGGCTCAGTCCCGACCATCTCGATAATTCGCGTCGCCATGATGCCGCACCGGTGTCTGCCACAGTGCCGCACCTGTGGCTTGCGCATCACCTCGTCAGCAAGGTGGAGAAGACCGGACGCTTAC
>NZ_JANINM010000271.1 GCF_024509055.1 Mesorhizobium sp.
CCGATCGTGCCAATGTTCACATGCGGCTTGGTGCGCTCGAATTTACCTTTTGCCACTGTAGTTCTCCGTCTTTACTCAACCCGCTCGGGGAAATTGATATTTGCTCTATCCGTACCGGAAACGCGTAAGAACCGCGGCTCCGGTGGCACAGGCATTCTCACGCGTACTTTTTCTGGACTTCCTGGGCCACCGCCGTAGGGACCGGTTCGTAGTGGTCGAACTGCATAGTGTACTGGGCGCGGCCCTGCGACATCGAACGCAGATTGTCGACGTACTTGAACATGTTGGCGAGCGGGACCATCGCGTTGATCACGACGGCAACGCCGCGCGCTTCCTGGCCCTGGATCTGACCACGACGGCCATTCAGGTCGCCGATGACGCCACCGACATAATCTTCCGGCGTCACGACCTCGACCTTCATGATCGGCTCCAGGAGCTGCACGCCGAGCTTCGGCGCCGCTTCCTTGAAGCAAGCACGGGAAGCGATTTCGAACGCCAGCACCGAGGAGTCGACGTCGTGGAAGGCGCCGTCGATCAGGGTGGCCCTGACGCCGATCATCGGGAAGCCCGCGAACGGGCCGGAGCCCATGACGCTCTGGATGCCCTTCTCGACGCCAGGGATGTATTCCTTCGGCACCGCGCCGCCGACGATCTTGGACTCGAACACAAACTCTTCGCTCTCGGTGTTCGGCTCGAAGATGATCTTGACGCGGGCGAACTGGCCGGTACCGCCGGTCTGCTTCTTGTGCGTGTAGTCCTGCTCGTGCTTGCGGGTGATCGTCTCGCGATAGGCCACCTGCGGAGCGCCGACATTGGCTTCCACCTTGAACTCACGGCGCATGCGGTCGACGATGATGTCGAGATGCAGCTCGCCCATGCCCGCGATGATGGTCTGGCCGCTTTCCTCGTCGGTCTTGACGCGGAAGGACGGATCCTCGGCAGCCAGGCGATGCAGGGCGAGGCCCATCTTCTCCTGGTCGTTCTTGGTCTTCGGCTCGATGGCGATCTGGATGACCGGATCGGGGAATTCCATGCGCTCGAGGATGACCGGGTGCAGCGGATCGCACAGCGTATCGCCGGTGGTCGTGTCCTTGAGGCCGGCCAGAGCGACGATGTCGCCGGCATAGGCTTCCTCGATGTCGGCGCGCGAATTCGCATGCATCTGCAGCATGCGGCCGATGCGCTCCTTCTTGCCCTTCACGGTGTTGTCGAGCGAGGTGCCCTTGGTGAGCTTGCCCGAATAGATGCGGGCGAAGGTCAGCGAACCGACGAACGGGTCGTTCATGATCTTGAACGCCAGCATCGACAGCGGCTCGTTGTCATCGGCATGACGCTCGATCTCGGCGTCGGTCTTGGCGTCCACGCCCTTGATGGCCGGCACGTCGATCGGCGACGGCAGGTACTCCACCACGGCGTCGAGCAGCGGCTGCACGCCCTTGTTCTTGAAGGCCGAGCCACAGAACATCGGGAAGAACTTGACCGCGATGGTGCCCTTGCGGATCAGCGCGCGGATCTCGTCGTTCGACGGCATCTTGCCTTCGAGGTAATTCTCGAGCGCGGTCTCGTCCATCTCGACGGCGGCCTCGATCATCTTCTCGCGATACTGCTCGGCCTTCTCCTTGAGGTCGGCCGGGATCTCGACGACATCCCAGGCGGCGCCCAGGGTCTCATCGCGCCAGACGAGCGCGTTCATCTCGACGAGGTCGACAATGCCCTTGAACTCGGTCTCGGCGCCGATCGGCAGCTGCATGACAACGGCCTGCGCGCCAAGGCGCGAACCGATCATTTCTTCCGAGCGGTAGAAGTCGGCGCCGATCTTGTCCATCTTGTTGCAGAAGATCATGCGCGGCACGTGGTACTTGTCGGCCTGACGCCATACCGTCTCGGTCTGCGGCTCCACGCCGGCATTGGCGTCGAGCAGCGCGATCGCGCCGTCGAGCACGCGCAGCGAACGCTCGACTTCGATGGTGAAGTCGACGTGTCCGGGGGTGTCGATGATATTGAAGCGGCGCATCTTGCCGTCACGACCCTTCCAGAAGGTCGTGGTCGCGGCCGACGTGATGGTGATGCCGCGTTCCTGTTCCTGCTCCATCCAGTCCATGGTGGCAGCGCCGTCATGGACTTCGCCGATCTTGTGCGACTTGCCCGTGTAATACAGCACGCGCTCGGTCGTCGTCGTCTTGCCGGCGTCGATATGCGCCATGATACCGAAATTGCGGTAGTCTTCGATTTTGTATTCGCGGGCCATGGGAGGTGCCTCTCAGTCTCGGTCGCGCTTTACCAGCGGTAGTGCGCGAAGGCGCGGTTGGCTTCTGCCATCTTGTGGGTGTCTTCACGCTTCTTGACGGCCGTGCCGCGGTTGTTGGCCG
>NZ_JANINM010000272.1 GCF_024509055.1 Mesorhizobium sp.
TCAAGTACAAGGGCACCAAGCGCTTCGGCCTCGACGGCGGCGAGTCGCTGATCCCAGCGCTGGAGCAGATCGTCAAGCGTGGCGGCCAGTTGGGCCTCAAGGAGATCGTGCTGGGCATGGCCCATCGCGGCCGCCTCAACGTGCTTTCCCAGGTGATGGCCAAGCCCCACCGCGCCATCTTCCACGAGTTCAAGGGCGGGTCGGCCGCGCCCGACGAGGTCGAGGGCTCGGGTGACGTCAAGTACCATCTCGGCGCCTCGTCGGACCGCGAGTTCGACGGCAACAAGGTGCATCTGTCGCTGACCGCCAACCCCTCGCATCTTGAAATCGTCGACCCTGTCGTGATGGGCAAGGCGCGGGCCAAGCAGGACCAGTTTGCCGGCCGCGAGCGCGGCGAGGTCGTGCCGCTGTCGGAGCGCGCCAAGGTCATGCCGCTCCTGCTGCATGGCGACGCCGCCTTTGCCGGCCAGGGCGTGATCGCCGAGATCCTCGGCCTGTCGGGCCTGCGCGGCCATCGCGTCGCCGGCACGCTGCACGTCATCATCAACAACCAGATCGGTTTCACCACCAATCCGCGCTTCTCGCGCTCCTCGCCTTATCCGTCGGATGTGGCCAAGATGATCGAAGCGCCGATCTTCCACGTCAATGGCGACGACCCGGAGGCGGTTGTGCACGCGGCCAAGGTCGCGACCGAATTCCGCATGAAGTTCCACAAGCCGGTGGTGGTGGACATGTTCTGCTACCGGCGCTTCGGCCACAATGAGGGCGACGAGCCCGCCTTCACCCAGCCGATCATGTACCGCAACATCCGCACTCATAAGACCGTGGTGCAGGTCTATGCCGACCGGCTGATCGCCGAAGGCCACATCACCCAGGCCGAGGTCGACAAGATGCGGGCCGACTGGCGCGCGCATCTGGAAGCCGAGTGGGAAGTCGGCCAGCACTACAAGCCCAACAAGGCCGATTGGCTGGACGGCGCGTGGTCGGGCCTGCGCACGGCCGACAACCAGGACGAACAGCGGCGCGGCAAGACCGCCGTGCCGGTGCGCACGCTGAAAGAGATCGGCAAGAAGCTGACCGAGGTGCCGAAGGATTTCGAGGCGCACAAGACGATCCTGCGCTTCCTCGAGAACCGCCGGCAGGCGATCGAAACCGGCGAAGGCATCGACTGGTCGACGGCCGAGGCGCTGGCCTTCGGCGCGATCCTGCTCGACGGCAATCCGATCCGGCTCTCCGGCCAGGATTCGGAACGCGGCACCTTCTCGCAGCGCCATTCCGTGCTCTACGACCAGCGCGACGAGAACCGCTACATCCCGCTCAATAACCTGTCGGCGGCCCAGGCCGGCTACGAAGTCATCAACTCGATGCTGTCGGAAGAAGCCGTGCTCGGCTTCGAATATGGCTACAGCCTGGCCGAACCCAAGGCGTTGACGCTCTGGGAAGCGCAATTCGGTGATTTCGCCAACGGCGCCCAGGTGGTGTTCGACCAGTTCATTTCCTCGGGCGAGCGCAAGTGGCTGAGAATGTCGGGCCTCGTCTGCCTCCTGCCGCATGGCTATGAAGGCCAGGGGCCGGAGCACTCGTCGGCACGTCTGGAGCGCTTCCTGCAGCTCTGTGCCGAGGACAACATGCAGGTGGCCAATTGCACGACGCCGGCTAACTATTTTCACATCCTGCGCCGGCAGTTGAAGCGCGACTTCCGCAAGCCGCTCATCCTGATGACGCCGAAGTCGCTGCTGCGCCACAAGCGGGCGGTGTCGACGCTGTCGGAGATGGCAGGCGAGAGCTCGTTCCACCGGCTGCTGTGGGACGATGCGCAGCTGCTTGCGGACCAGCCGATCAAGCTGGTCAAGGATTCCAAGATCCGCCGCGTGGTGCTGTGCTCGGGCAAGGTCTACTATGATCTCTATGAGGAGCGCGAAAAGCGCGGCATCAACGACATCTACCTGCTGCGCGTCGAACAGCTCTATCCGTTCCCGGCCAAGGCGCTGATCACCGAACTGTCGCGTTTCCGCAATGCCGAGATGGTGTGGTGCCAGGAAGAGCCCAAGAACATGGGCGCCTGGTCGTTCATCGACCCCTATCTGGAATGGGTGCTGGCGCATATCGACGCCAAGCACCAGCGGGTGCGCTACACCGGCCGGCCAGCCTCGGCGTCGCCGGCGACCGGGTTGATGTCGAAGCATCTCAGCCAGCTGGCGGCGCTGCTCGACGACGCGCTCGGCGAATAAACAGACCTCAAGAAGACAAGAGAACGGACAGGCACAATGGCTACCGAAATCCGCGTCCCCACTCTCGGCGAATCCGTCACCGAGGCGACCGTCGGCAAGTGGTTCAAGAAGGTCGGCGAT
>NZ_JANINM010000273.1 GCF_024509055.1 Mesorhizobium sp.
TCATCGACTGGACGCGCTTCTGCCGGGTGATCCGCGCCGAGGCGATGAGCCAGGCGCGCATGGACTATGTCGAAAGCGCGCGCATCGCCGGCTATGGCCGCATCGGCATCATGCTGCGCGAGGTGCTGCCCAACGTGCTGCCTTCGGTGGTGGCCCTGCTGTCGCTGGAAATGGGCATCGCTGTCATCGTCGAGGCGATCCTCTCCTTCGTCAACCTGTCGATCTCGACCGACGACCCGACCTGGGGCAGCATCATCGCCGAGGGCCGGCTGTCGATCCATCAGGCCTGGTGGGTGCTGGTGTTCCCGTTGGTCACGCTGATCCTCACCGTGCTTTCCTTCAGCCAGTTCGGCGAAGGACTGAAGGCGCGTTTCGATCCGGTGCTGCGATGACCGCATGCCTCGAAATCCGCCGCTTGAGCGCGGTTCTGCCCAATCGCCAGCGCGTCCTGCGCTCGGTGTCGCTGGCCGTCCAGCCCGGCGAGGTGCGCGCGCTGGTCGGCGAGAGCGGCGCCGGCAAGACCATGATCGGGAAGGCCGTGCTCGGCGTCCTGCCATCGAGCGTGCGCGTCGTCGAAGGCGACATGCTGCTCGAGGGCGAGGACCTCGGCCGGCTCGATGCGAAAGCGCGGCGCGCTTTGATCGGAGCGCGCACGGCGCTGATCCCGCAGGATCCGCTCACCGCCCTCAACCCTTCGCGCCGCATCGGCCCCCAGATGATAGACAGGCTGGTGCGAATCCTCGGCTGGAGCGGTCAACGGGCCGACCAGCACATCCGTCAGTTGCTTGACGAGGTGCAGATCCGCGACTCCGTCCGCGTCCTGAAAAGCTATCCGCACGAACTCTCCGGTGGCATGCGCCAGCGCGTGCTGATCGCGGCCGCATTCGCCGCGGAACCTCGCCTGATCGTCGCGGACGAGCCGACGACGGCGCTCGACGTGACCGTGCAGAAACAGATCCTGCGGCTGATCGCGCAACTGCAACGCGATCACGGCACGGCGATCCTGTTCGTCACTCACGACCTCGGCGTCGTCGCCAAGATCAGCCAGAGAGTGTCGGTGCTTTACGCCGGCAAGGTGGTCGAGGAGGCTGATGCCACCGCGCTTTTCGAGGCGCCGAAGCACGCTTACACGAGGGCGCTGATCGCGGCGACGCCGCGCTACACCGATCCGTATGCATCACTGAAGCCGGTGGACGAAACCGTCCTCGCGGGCCTGACGGCGGAGATCGCCGCAGCCGACGAGGCCTGGAGGCCGAGCCATGGCTGAGCCGCTGTTTTCCGTACGCGGGCTGAAGGTTGCGCTGCCCGATATGACGCGCAAGCCGCTGATCGGCCGCGCGCCGATGGCCGAGATCCTCAAGGGGCTGGACTTCGATCTGCCCAAGGGATCGGTGACGGGAATCGTCGGGGAATCCGGCTCGGGCAAGTCGACCCTCGGCCGCGCGCTGGTCCGGCTGCTCGAGCCGAGTTCGGGCTCCGTGACTTTCGAAGGGCGAGACATCAGCCATCTCTCGGAAGCCCAGTTGCGGCCGCTGCGCCGCGACCTGCAGATGATCTTCCAGGACCCGATGTCGTCGCTCAATCCGCGGCACACGATCTTCAGCATCATCGCCGCGCCGTTAACGCAGAACGGGCTTGGGGACCGGTTGAAGGGCCGCGTGGCGGAAGCCCTGCAGCGCGTTGGCCTGCCGCAGAGCTTCGCCGGCCGTTATCGCCATCAGCTGTCGGGCGGACAACGGCAGCGGGTCGGCATCGCAAGAGCGCTGGCGCTGTCGCCCAAATTCGTGTTGGCTGACGAGATCGTCTCCGGCCTCGACGTGTCGACGCAGGCTCAGATCCTCACCCTGCTGGAAAAGCTCGCGGCCGAGATGGGCCTGACGGTCGCCTTCATCAGTCACGACCTGTCGGTCATCCGGCGGCTTTGCCAGCATGTCATCGTCATGCGCGAGGGCATGATCGTCGAGGCTGGCGCCACCGATACGCTGTTCGAGAACCCGAAGGAGGCCTACACGCGCGACCTGCTTGCCGCCATCCCGCTGCCGGAGATCGACAGGGACTGGTTGCAATTGCCGGCTAAGGCGCCAGCCTAGACCCCGGCTGAACCAGATGCGGAAACGCGGAAGAAGGAAAACGGGCGATTATTCAATCATGAAACTTCAAGCTTGAAATAATTGCCTACTGGCGCGATAATGACGGTCGGGGTTGTCGACCTTTCCGGCGGCCCGGATGCGAAGAGGAGAGCGCACGCATGAAGGTTGCGGTTCTCGGCGGCGGACCGGCCGGACTCTACTTTGCCATCTCGCTGAAGCTGCGCGACGCCGCGCATGAGGTGACGGTC
>NZ_JANINM010000274.1 GCF_024509055.1 Mesorhizobium sp.
GTCGTCGCCGCCAAGATGAGCAAGGGCATCTACACCGCGCCCGGCCCGGCCGACCTCGTGCATGAATGGGCCTATCTGCCGGACTTCGCCGTCGGCTTCGTCGGCCTGGCGCGCAACCTCGACAGGCTCGGCTTCTACGAGGCCATCAACTTCCCCGGCCACGCCGTCACCGACCTCGACATCAAGGCCGCCGCCGAGAAGGCGCTCGGTCGCAAGCTCAAGCTCACTTCCATGCCCTGGTGGGTGCTGCGCGCCGGCAGCCCGTTCGTCGCCATGTGGAAGGAGATCGTCTCGATGTCCTACCTTCGCTTCGAAGCGCACCAGTTGGTCTCGACCCGGCTGGAAGAGGCCATCGGCGAAATCCCGCACACGCCGCTGGATGAGGCGGTCGAGGAAGCCATGCGCGACATCGGCATTGCGGTTGGCCCCACCTTGCGTCAGGCAGCCTGATCGCCCTGAGCTATCTGAAAATGAAACGGCCGGGCCTCGCAGCGCCCGGCCGTTCATCTGTGGCAGCGAACCGCGCTATTCCGCGGCTTTCGGGAACGCAGCCGCCGGCCCTGCGCCGGCCTCCAGCGCCGGCTCTTCGGACGAAGCCTTGCCCTTGTCGCGCCCGAGCAGGCGCCGGAAGAAGGCATGGAAACGGCTGTTCTTGCTGCGCGTGAACACCATCAGCATGGCAGGCGTCACCACCAGCGTCAGCAGCGTGGCGAAGGACAGGCCGAAGACGATCGCCGAGGACAGCGAAATCCACCACTGCGTCGACGGCGCGTTGATCGTCGTCTCGTGATGGAAGATTTCGAGGCCGAGGCCGAAGGCGATCGGCAGCACGCCGAGGATCGCCGAGACCGCCGTCAGCACCACAGGGCGCGCACGCTCGCGGCAGGTCTGCAGCACCGCCTCCATCTTGTCCCAGCCTTCCTCGCGCAGCCGGTCATAGGTGTCGATCAAAACGATGTTGTTGTTCACCACCACGCCGGCCAGCGCGATGACGCCGATGCCCGACATGACGATGCCGAAGGCTTCACCGGTCAACAGCAGCCCCAGGAACACGCCGATCGTCGCCATCACCACGCAGGAGAGAACGAGCCACACGCTGGTGAACTTGTTGAACTGCATGAGCAGCACCAGGAAGATCAGGAAGAGCGCGGCGCCGAACGCCTTGCCGAGGAATGCGCTCGCCTCCGCGCTGTCCTCGTTGGAGCCGGCGAGCTTCCAGCGTATGCCGCTGCCGAGACCCATGTCGGCGACGGCCTTGGTGACCTCTTGCTGCACCGCCGCCACCTGCGCGCCGGCGGTGACATTGGCCTGGACGACCACGGTGCGGGCGCCGTCGATGCGGTTGAGAACGCCGACGCTCGGCTTTGCCTTGCGGATGACGAAGTTCGATATCGGCACCGATCCTTGCGAGGTCTGCACGCGAAGCTCGTCGAGCGTCGACAGCGTGCGCCGGTCTTCCGGCAGGCGCAGCCTGATGTCGACCGCCTTGTCGGCGCCGGCAGGCCGGTATTCCGACAGCTTGAGGCCATTGGTCACCAGCTGCACCACCGTACCGACCGAGGTCGGGCTGATGCCGTATTGCGCGGCCTTGGCGCGGTCGACCTCGATCGCCCAGTCGACGCCTGGCGGCGGCAGGCCGTCCGAAATGTCGATGACGTTCGGCACTTTCGCGATCCGCGCCGCGACCGCGCGTGCCTTCTCGTCGAGCCCAGCCGGGTCGACGGCCGACAGCCTGATCTGGATCGGCTTGCCGGTCGGCGGACCAGCCTCGGGCACCCTCACCTCGACATCGACACCGGGAATGCCGGCCATGACGCCGCGCAGGTCGTTGAGGATCTGGTTGGCGGACTTGCGCTGGCGCCAGTCGACGAACTCGTACTGGATGACGCCGACGACGTCTTCGGGAACGTCCTGGCCGCCGCCCTGGCTCTTGCCGACGCGCGTATAGACCGACTTCACGCCCGGCCAGCCGAGCAGGCGGCTTTCGGCGGCCTTGGTGGCGGCGTCCATTTCGGCCAGCGACAGGTTGCCGCGCGCGTGCACGTAGAGCAGGCCGTAGTCCGGTTCGACGCTGGGGAAGAACTCCACGCCCGCGCCATATTTCGAATAGGCGAAACCCACACCGACAAGCAGCCCGACGGTGAGCAGGATGACGGTGATCGGGAACCGCACCGCCTGCTTGACCACGGCCATGTAGAGGCCATCGCGGTGATCCTCCTCGTGATGCGCCGGCGCCTTGGCGAAGATGGCGCCCAGCGTCGGCGTGAAGACCAGCGCGTAGAGCATCGAGGCCGACAGCGTCACGATCAGCGTGATCGGCATGT
>NZ_JANINM010000275.1 GCF_024509055.1 Mesorhizobium sp.
CGGTAGGGCGGCGCCTTGTACCAGACCGGCGGCAGGCCGAGCACCGACCACGGATAGCAGGAGCAGAGCGTGCAGACGACGAGGTTGTGCGTCGCCTCGGTGTTGAACACGGCCTGCATGTGCTCGCCCTGCCGGCCGCTATAGCTCAGCGATTCGATCGCCGCCGTAGCGTCGCGCTGCAGCCATTCGGCATAGGCGGGATCGCTCCAGGCTTTCGCCACCACCCTGGCGCCGTTGCGCGGACCGATTTTGGTCTCGTAGGTGTCGACGATGACGTCGATCGCCGCCGGGTCGATCAGGCCTTTTTGGGTGAGGATCGTTTCCAGGGCGCGCACGCGCGCCGCGAACGGATCAAGCTCGTTGTCGTGGTCATGATCGTGGGACATGGCGCAAGGTTACGATCGCGCGCATGCCCTCGCAAGCTCGGTGCCTTGTGCCAGGGGCCAACGCCTATTCGGCGGCGAGCTTCTTCGGCTCGATATCCTCCTCGGCGTCGAACAGCGAGCGCTGCTCGCCGCTTTCGACCGCGTGCAGCGCCGGACGGCTCTTCTTCGACGAGAAGCTGACCAGCCAGTTGGAGAAATTCTCGAAATAGACGTAGATCACCGGCGTGACGAACAGGGTCAGCGCCTGCGAGGCGAGCAGGCCGCCGACGACGGCGACGCCGAGCGGCTGGCGCAATTCGGCGCTTGCGCCGGTGCCGAGCGCGATCGGGAACGTGCCCATCAGCGCCGCCAGCGTCGTCATCATGATCGGCCGGAAACGCATCAGGCAGGCCTTATGGATGGAGTCCTTGGCCGACATGCCCTCTCGTCGGAGCTCCAGTGCGACGTCGACCATCATGATGCCGTTCTTCTTGACGATGCCGATCAGCATCAGGATGCCGATGACGGCGATAACCGAAAGATCCATTCCGGCCAGGCGCAGTGCCAACACGGCGCCGAGCACCGCCGACGGTAAGCCGGTGAGGATGGTGAGCGGGTGGATGAAGCTCTCATAGAGGATGCCGAGCACGATATAGATGGTCAAAATCGCGCCGCCGATCAAAAGGCCCTGGTTGGCGAGCGAATCCTGGAAGGTCTTCGCGGTGCCGGCAAAGGTGGTGCCGATCGCCTTGGGCATGCCGATCTGATCTTTCAGCGCATTGATGCGGGTCACGGTGTCGCCGAGCGAGACACCCTGCGGCAGATTGTAGGAGATGGTGACCGCCGGAAGCTGTCCGAGCTGGTTGACCGTCAACGCGCCGGCTGTGCGGTCGACACGAGCGAAAGCTCCGAGCGGCACAAGGCTGCCGCTGGCGGTCCTCACCTGGATTGCCAGCATCCGCTCCGGCGACCATGGGATCTTCGGATCGAGCTCCATGACCACTTCATAGCTGTCGGCCGAACCGAAGATGGTGGACACCTGCTCGGTGCCGAAGCCGCCATAGAGGCTGGAACGCAGTGTGTCGGTGTCAATGCCGAGTTGAGCGGCTTTGTCGCGGTCGATGACAAGCGACGCCTGCAGGGCGTTGTTCTGCAGATCGCTCGTGACGTCCGTGAACATCGCATGGTCGGCCGCCATGGCGTCGTTCAGTTTCTGCGCCCAGATATCGGTCTGCCCGGTATCCAGCCCCTGCACGACCAACTGATAGGCGCTGGCGGAGGAACGCGAGCCAAGCCGAAGGTTCTGCACCGGCTGCATGTAGGTCTCGATGCCGGCGACGCCGGATAGTTGCTTGCGCAGGTCCGAAAGCACCTTCTCGATATCGGGCCTCTGGCTCTTGTCCTTCAGCTGCACGAAGAGCTGCCCCTGGTTCAGCGCATTGTTGCCGTTGCCGGCGGACCACGCCACATGCGAAACATAGGGCGATTTCGAGAAAACGGTCGCAACCTGTCCCTGCAGCTTGCTCATTGCATCGAAGGAGATGTCCTGGCGGGCAATCGTCGTCACCGAAATCTGGCCGATATCCTCCTGCGGGAAGAAGCCTTTCGGCGAGACCTGTATCAGCCAGACGGACGCCACCGCGGTGCCGACGAAGACGAGGAACACCAGGAAGGTGTGCCTCAGGCAGAAGCTCAAAAGCCAGTCGTAGCCACGCGTGAAGAAGTCGTGCTTATGACCGGCGCCATGCGCTTCCCGGTCGGCTTTCGTCACCGACAGCAGCCGCGAGCACAGCATCGGCGTCAGCGTCAGCGAGACGAACATCGATGCCAGGATGGCGACCGTCACCACGACGGCGAATTCGTTGAAGATGCGGCCGATCACGCCGCCCATCAGAAGCACGGGGATGAACACCGCCACCAGCGAGATCGAGATGGAGATGATGGTGAAGCCGATCTC
>NZ_JANINM010000276.1 GCF_024509055.1 Mesorhizobium sp.
ATCGTCGATATGGCAGCGTGACTCACATCCAACGGCCTCCGGCAAACCCGGCGCGTTTCAGTAGCACCTGCTGCGATTTCAAGAGCGTACACGCTTGGCGGTCGCTAGCCCTTCGGCTTGCGACCGCTATTATGCATGCTAATGATTTTCCAGCTGTTCCCTACGCGCCTCAAGACGCTGGTTGCGACGCCAAGGCGTTCAGCAACAACCCCGGCCTTCGGCTCGATCCGGTAGCGATAGCTTTCGGTCGCAAGCGCGACTGGACCTTCGAAGCGGACACTGATCTTGTAGTCGGAGAATTTGAACGATTTGAATGCCGCCAGCTCCGGCCCAAGATGATGGCTGAGGTAGGTCGTATAGGTTCCCTCGGAGCCACCCGTCTCGAATATTTGGGAATCAGTTACGAAGAGATGTTCGGTCCCTGTCGCGTCGAGCTTCTCGATCGCCGTCTTGTACTCGGACAGCACCGCTTCCACGGCTTTAGTGTCCGCCATGCGAGACAGAGATTGTGCGGCGGCCGGGATTGGCATTGCCAGCGACGTGGCCACGGCCAGTCTGAGCGCGAAAATCATCTTTCCCCCTTTAGAACGCGAGATGGTTGAGGCCGCCATGCATGAACGTGCCCCCCAGGAACCCCTGTACCGATATCGCCAGCGTCATCAAACCGAGCAGCCCCCAGTACACAGTGCGCGACCGGTCGGGGGCTCTGCGGTACGTCGTGGCCAGGTAGGCGAGGCCTATACCAAAAATGGCGATCGAGGTGCCGAGCCAGCGATGGGTCATCAGGATCGGATTGCGATCCCATAGGTAGAAGCCGCCAGCGAACCAGCCGAGGAAGGCAGCCACGATAGCCCCCAACGCTCCGACGACCAGCATAACGTGCGCTGCGCGCTGATAGTCGCGGTTTTGGCGCCACAGCCCGAACAGTTCGACTCCGAAGGCGCCGATGAACATCGCGATCGGAAAGTGGATGACCATCGTGTGGACGCGGCCGAGCCAGCTGACGAGACGCTCGCCAAAGCTCTTGTTCTTGTTGGCGCCCTCGTCGTGCATGCCGCCCATCGCCATGTCGTCGCCGGCGATATTCATGCCAGGGCTCGTCATCGAACCCATCGCCATGTGATCGTCTGCCTTGGCAGGGGCTGCGCTCTTGGTCGCCCCGGGGCCTGCCCCCAGCGCGTCATGATCTTCATGCGCGAACGCGAGCGAACCCGTCGAGAGTGCGACAAATCCCAGCAAGATTATCGTCAACCGCTTTACCGACCGCATCGTAGTTCCTCGTCTTAAAAAAAATCTCGCTCGTGCTGTGTTTGGATCGTTGCTGATCGATGAGTGATCTTGATGAAGCTCTAGCCCGCCATGGCCAGCATGCCCGGAGCAACCGCCATCCATATCGCCATGGCCACCATCATCACGTTCTCGGTCAGCGAGATGAACCCGAGGGGCACGTTGCTATCCCCACCCACGCAAGCGCATTTCAGCTCGCGCTTATCGACGTAGACGGCCTTGAACACCGACACCGCGCCGATCGTCCCGATGACGAGCGCAACGGGCACCGATAGCCAGGTAAGCGCCCCTGCGGTCATCAGCACGCCCGCTCCACCTTCTGCGAAGGGGTAAACGTAGGAATAGGGCACCCAGCGTCTGGCGAGGAGATCATAGCCTAAGAACATACTTGAAAAGCTCTCGATGTTCTGGAGCTTCAGCAGCGCCAGGACGCACATCGAAAAAGCGATGAACCATTCGGCCGCGCGGATCGTAAACGGGGTGCCGAACACGGCATACCTCGCGGCGAGCGCCATCAGCGCCGTCATCGCAAAGACGGCAATCACGGGATGGTAGGAGACGGCTTCGGGGTCGCTGACTGTCTTGCCGAAAAAGCGGCGAAGATCATCATAGCCGCCTACACGTTCGCCCGCGATGAAAGTCTGAGGGGTCGTATTGACCCCATGCTTTGCCTTGAACGCCTCGGTTTCTTCGCAGGTCGTAAGCCAATGATCATCGACCGCGTAGCCTTCGCGCCGCAGCAGATCCTTCGCTTTAAGGCCGTACGGGCACCTATGCTCGGCCATCACCATCCGGTAGATCGTCGCCTGCCTGGCGGGGCCGGTAGCCATGCGCTTCTCCGCTTCTTTTCTCCGCCTCGCAAAAGTACGAGCGAATTACCCCAGGTCATCAGCTGAACCGTCCATGGCGCAGGCTCCTACGGAAATATCTTCCACGGTTGCCAAGGGCCCGTTCAAAGCCCCTGCCGATGCCGTCGCGGATGCGAGCGGGTCGCCAGGATCGCTCCTTACCACCCGCTGGCAGCTACCGACGTTTTACTTGTGCTTTGCTGCCGCTTTGTGCTCACCCTTGTGATGAGCGGCTTTCTTCGGAGCGGCCTTCTTGCTCTTCATGTCCATCTTAGCGCCCGGAGCCATTTTCATCCCAGCCATCGAACCGCCATTCGACTGCGCCGATGCAGCGTTGATGCGGGCAGTGGCCATACCTAGGGCAGCTGCGGTCTGGAGAAGCCTCACGGCAAATTTCATCTTGGTCATAACGTCTCCGATCGTGCCTAGGGCAGCGGTGGTGTAACCGTACTGCCTACGAGATAATACGCGCCACGAAGCGTTTGCCCTCGCGGGCGTAGAGCATGACAATCGCGACGAGGTTTGCGTTGCCTAAACGGTCCCGACGAACCGGACTGCCGCTTGCTCGTCAACGATCGAAGTAAAAAAAGAACCATCATGATCCATTTTCTCGCGATTATGAGCATCGCCGCAGCGACCGTCGCGGCCACACCGGCGGTTGCCCAACAATCCCAGCCTCGCCACTGGCATCGACGTGAACAGTCGCTGACAGATGCATTCAGAACTGCTTCAACCCGAACGATCTACCAAGACTTCCCTTGAACGAACGATGAGGAGAACGGAATGATCGACAAGATGTTGGCGGCTGTTGCACTAGTCGCTTCTACAGCTGGTGTTCTCGCTCCAAGTGCGGCGCTAGCCCGGGATCGGGACCACCATGGCGGTTGGCAGAATCGAGATGGTCATTCTCAGGGCGGCTATGGCAACCATGGGTATAGCGGTCGTGGTGGGCATGGCTATAACACTGGCTACCGCCATTATGGCGGCTATGCCGATAGTTACTATAATAATAGTGGATACTATCCTCGCCAGCATGGTTACGAGCGTCAGCATGGCTACCATCTGCAGCATGGGTACGAGCGCGAGCGTAATCAGCATTTCCAAGGCGTCCACGATGGTGGCTACAGCAACTATCGCGGACACTGACCTAGTTTTGTATTCCGAGACTTAAGCGAATCGGGATACGATCACCTAGTTTTTTTGTCCTGGTATATACCCCACGGATTTAATTGCTCTCTCTACCGCGAAGTGAGTTGTGTATTGCAGCCGCTGCCTTAGCGGCTTGGCCCATTACCACACTACTCTGGTCGAGATTTTCGACAATATCTCCGGCCGAGAATAAAAAGCTAACCGAGGTCTGTCGATGGGCGTCGGGGACAACGCAGCTGCCTTCGCTAAGCTTCACGGTGAACCTCTTCGCGCCGTCCAACGCGGTTGCATCGGTCGATTAGGATTTCAGCAATCTGTTCTAAAGGTTCTTAACCATCTCGTAACGCTCACAGGCTACCGTTCCGCTTGGGAGATGGTTGTGAGCAACATTTCGATCAGTGATGTCATGGCCTTGCGAAGTGCGGTTCTCGACCGGAATGCCGCACTCCGGAATATCGTCAACAGCAGCGCGGCGCTGCCGGCAAGCGCTGGCGGGATTGCAAGGCCGTCGTTCGATGCGGCTATGAATCAGGTGCTGCGAAAAATTGAAGGCCCTGCTTCAGTCGGAGCTGCTACCGGCACGCAGAACGGTAGCTTCGCATCTACAATCGTCGACCAGGTACTAAAGGTAAATGAAACAGGCGCCAAGGCTGGAGCGCTGACGGTGGCTTACGAACGAGGGGAAACCACCGATATCGCTAAGGTCATGCTTGCACGACAGGCAGCGTCCATTGGGTTTGAAGCAACGCTGCAAGTGCGCAATAAGGTCCTCTCAGCGTACAAAGACATAATGAGTATGGCAGTCTAGGAGAAAGCTCAAACTAAAAGGGGTGCAGTTTGATACCGTTTCCTTGAATCCCGTGCGAGCGCGAACAGCCTGAGGAAATCAGTTTTGTCGATGGCGCCCGCTACCAGCACCGCTCCCGCAACATAGCCCGGCGTCCCCGCCAATCCGAGGGCAAGAGCTTGTTCGCCATTGGCACGCAGCTGCGCCATAATTTGCCGCTCGTGTGATTTCAGGTAAGCGTCAACGCGCCCCCAATCGCCGCCTGCTCTCTCGACGATGTTCTGCAAAACGCTGTCGCTGATGGTTCTGCTGTCGGTCATGAGCTGCTTGTGAACCGCCGGATAGATACCCTGCTGGGCACTTGCGAGCGCAACTTGTGCGGCGCGCTCCGAGGGCGGACCGAAAATTGGCCAATCCTTGTAGATGACGCGTACATCTCCGTCGATCAGGATCGCTTCCTCCATCGATGGAAAGGCACGCCTGCACGCAGGGCAGCGGTAGTCGGTAAAGACCGCCAGACCGAGCGACGCATTGGGCGGACCACTTGCAGGAGATCCCCGGTCGTTGAAGATAGCCGCCAGTGCCTCGGGATTGGTGACATCCCGGCCGATTGGTGCAGTCCGTTTCAGGACTGAGCTGGCGGCCCACCCACCGACAATCAGGGTTCCGAGTTGCAGCATCTGGCGTCGATTAATGGCCATCGACAATCTTTAGGCGATCGAACCTTAATCGCTAACAAATACCGGAACCTGAAGAAGCTGAAATGGTTAACGGCTTCTGAACGGATCGACAGGTGGGCCTCACGATACTCGGGGTCAGGCGGTCACAAGGGAGTAGGGTCATGTCACGAATTGCAAAGCTGCTTGCCTATGCCGCAGGGGCAGTGATTGCCGTCACATCAACGCCGACTCTGGCCAACGGACCGCTCGACGGCGCTACCGGGCAGTTCGAACGCGACTATTTGACGTTCATTCTTAATCACCACTATTCCGGTCTTCGAGCAACGGAACTGGCCGCTGGCACGGCGGTCGTCGGCCCCACGGCATCACCCGGACCTTGGCCTGCAACTCCGGCGAGTTTCCCGTTTACGCCTGCAAAGGCAACTAACGCCGTTGCACTCAGCGTAGCGACGATGAGCAATGCGATGCAGCGCACGGAAATTAACGAGGGTGAGGCGTTTCTTCAGAGCTGGTACGGGTTCGTCTCACCGCTGACCGTACCACCGGCTGGCCAGCAGCTTATCGATATCCTTACCAATGCCACTCCGGGCGATCCGTTTAACATTGCATTTCTGGATAATTTTTCTGATCACCATGTTGAAGCAATCGCGCGGTCGACGGAGTGTATCAACCAGGCCGGACACCAGGCACTGCGTGACTATTGTTTGGGCATTGTGACTGCTCAGGCAAAAGACATGGATATGATGCGAGACGAGCTTTCCAGTACATACGGTATTACCGGAGACGCTGGTGCGGTTCCTGAGCCTGCCACTTGGGCGATGATGTTGATCGGTTTTGGGAGCATTGGGCTTGCCATGCGTCGTCGGCTCAAAGTCGGGACAATAGCAGTGGCTTTCGGCTCGGACACATCTGGGCGTAGACTGATCTGCTGATTGCGTTTGCTGAAAGGCGTTCAATGCCATAAACTAATTAATCGTTTGCTTATCCGCATCACGTCTAAGAGCCCTTCTCTTTGACGCTTATGTTGTGGGTTTCACTTATTGACTCGCGCGTGGCAGGGCAACTGCTGTCGCTCGTATCAATTTCTAGAGTGTCAATGGCAATATAGCTCTCGAAGATGAAAGGTATTTCGTTCTCGACGTCGCCGATCCCGGGCGTAAGCCGAGGATAACGGGTGGAAAGTTTTCCTGAAGCTCATGGTAACGTTGGCGTCACCTACGGAATGGCTTTCGAATTGAACAGGTATCGGGATGTTCATCTTCGGGAATGCAATTTCCATACTGGCGACTGTCACTTCTGCCTAGATAAGCTATCTGCGGTAAGATAATTGCCAAACCGGGGGCGAACGTGATGATGCCGTTTTCACGTTCTCCTCGCCAAAGCTATCTCGCGACCGCTCCATGATCTCTTCTTTGTAAGATCATCATATCAATTCAGATGGAGGTCATGCACTGGTGATACCGAGGCTGTCCGCCAAGGCCCGTCGTGCTCGATACAGCCGCGTTTCGACTGCTTTGGTACTGATTGACAATACCGCCGCGGTTTCAGTTTGGCTCAATCCCTCTATCGTGCGTAGCACCAAGGCCTCCTTCAATGCCGTCGGTAACTCCGCAATCGCGCGCGTCACTCGGTCCAGCTCCTGACGGTCGCCCGCCGCCTGATCGAGCCCCACCTGCTCGTCTGGTACAGCCTCAGCTTCCGGTCCAATCGGCATCGCGAATGCCAGAAAGCGCCGAACGGTGCGCTTACGGCCCCAATCTCGGCATTTGTTGATCGCGATAGCGGAGAGCCACGCCCGCATCGAACGATCGCAGTCGTAGCGAGACAGGGCCTGATGGGCAGCGACAAAGGTCTCCTGCACTAGGTCCATTGCTTCGTCGGCTTCCCCGACCGATGCACGTACCATCCGGAAGATCGATTGGCGATGACGCCGCACGATCTCGGCAAACGCAGCCTCGCGCCCCGCGATGCTGAGCGTTGCCAGATCGCCGTCCGTCAACGTTGTCCAGTCGAGGGTCATACCGGCGACCTCAACGTGCGTCGTCGGTGAGCGCCTTCACCACGGCCTGATCGAACTGGCCGGTTTGATTTGGCCGCAAGAGCTGCCGCATCGCGAAAATGTGCGCCAGTGTCGCCTTCTGTAGCTCACCCATAACGCCGTGGCTTTGATCGACCGCGGCGGCCACCCGTGGCCCATTGCCATGTTCGGCCTCGATCGCTTCGGCAAGCCGCGCATTATCGGCCCGCAGCTCCATCTCGAATGCTCGCCGCTGCACCGCAAATCGCTGCTCCAATACCGCTAGCCGCGCTTCCTGACTGGCGTCCAGCGCCAGCTTATGGTGCAGGACGTCGTGAAGTTCCGCGCCCGGCTGCGCGCGCGACGGGAGCAGAGCCCGCCCGACGAACACCCCGATGATCGCCGCGATGAAACACGCGAGGACACAGAGCAAAAGGCGGGTACGACCGTTCATGGCGCGCCCAGTAGCAAGGTCGATGGCGCCAGCGGCGACACCGGCCCCAAGGGCGATAGCGACGCTGCGCTGGCCTGCTTCGCGGGCACACCAGCGCCGACTACCCCCATGACGAGGGCCGCGGCGATCGTCATCGCGCCGACGCCCATGCCGACGCGCACGGCGGGTCGCGCCGAGATGCGCGCAAGCACGCGGGCTTCTATTCCGTCGAGGCTCGCAGGCGCAGGTGCCTGCGCAAGCCTCATCAATACTGCGTCGAGGTTATCCATATCGTTCACTCCGACCCCTCTAGCATGGATTACGCACGCGAAGCGCCTATCCCTTATGTCGCGTGTGAGGGGTAGTCGATTGGCCCGCGTATTGAAGGACAGGATCCCTCCTGTTGAAAGGCCATTTATGCGCCGTCTGTCTGTTTTTACCGCGGCTGCCGCCCTCGTCATGTTGGCTGGAGCGGCGAACGCGCATCCCAAGCTCGTATCGGCGTCGCCGGCTGCCAATGCGACGATCGCGAAGCCAGCTCGTATCGAACTTCATTTCAGCGAGAAGCTGATACCCGCCTTTTCCAAGGGTGACCTGACAATGGCAGCGATGCCCGGCATGGCAGCGATGAAGATGGCGAGCACCTCTGCGCTCTCGGCCGACGGCCGGACCCTCATCATCACCCCGAAATCGCCGCTCCCCTCTGGTCGGTATAGCATCGCGTGGAACATCGTCTCGACGGACACTCACAAGGTCTCCGGAACCCACGTTTTTGCGGTAAAGTAAGCAATGGGAGACTGGTCGCTGATCGGCGTCCGCTTCGCGCTCTATCTGACGCTGGCGGCGCTGTTTGGCCTGTCCGCATTCAGCCTTTACGGGCTCCGAGGGCGCGAGCGCACGGACGCGCTCGCGCTGCGCCCCTGGCTCATCGCTAGCGCTGGACTGAGCCTGTTGTTGTCGGCCGCCTGGGTCGTTCTGATGGCCTCTTCGATGGCGGGCACGCCGGCGTGGCCGATCGACCGTGAAGCGGTCGGGGCGCTGCTGACCGGCTCTGCGATCGGGGCGGCGTGGAAGCTGCGCATGGTCATGCTGGTTGGGGCGGCGCTGGCGGCACTGGTAGCGGGCGGGCGCGGCATCTGGCTGGGCGCCGTCGCCCTTTGCTCTGCCGCGGCACTCGCAACGCTGGCGTGGACCGGACATGGCGCGATGGACGAAGCGGCGATGGGGTGGGTCCACCTTATCGCCGATATTCTCCACTTGATGGCCTCGGGGGCCTGGGTCGGCGCGCTGTTGGGGCTGGTCCTGCTCGTCTTACGCCCCGCAACGCGCGTCGATGCAGCGCATTTAGGATTGACGCACCGGGCGCTGCACGGATTTGGCGCGGTCGGGACAATCGTGGTCGGCACAATCGTCGTTACCGGCCTAGTCAATGGCTGGATGCTGGTCGGGATCGGCAACCTCGCCGCGCTCCCAACGACCCTCTATGGTCAGCTCCTGCTCGCCAAACTGGCGCTGTTCGCCGCCATGCTGGGGCTCGCCTCGCTTAATCGCTTTCGGCTCACCCCCGCTTTCGAGCAATCAATCGCTGCGGACGATCATGGGGGCGCCCTTGCTGCGCTACGGACAAGCCTGGCGGTCGAAACCGCGTGTGTCGTTGCGATCCTGGGGCTGGTCGCCTGGCTCGGGACGCTCGCACCCCCGGCATCGGCGATGTGATGCACTGGCGGGGAGCCTTCACGGTCCCCGGCGCGGAAGGCGGTCGCGCCTGATGGATAAGTCGATCCTGCTCGACGAGACGGGGAGAATGCTGGCTGTCGCCGGCCTGATCTGCGTTGTGCTGCTCGTGCCGATGATGATCGTCGGGCTGATAATCAGCATCATTCAAGCGGCCACGTCGATCAGCGAGCAATCGCTGAGCTTCGTGCCCAAGCTGATCGCGCTCGGCGTGTGCTTGGTAGTTTTCGGGAGCGCTGCGACCGAGCTACTGATCAAGTTTACAGCCGAGCTGTTCGCCGTAATCGCGAGCATGGGCCGTTGATATGCAGATGGATGCGCGGGCGGTCGTGCCGCCCGCGCAAGCGCCGCTAGGCCGCTATCCGATCGCAAGCCTCGGCGCACTTGCGGCACGCCGCTACGCATTCCTCCATGCCGCCAAGCGCTTCGCAGCTCGCCGCGCACGCTCGGCAGATCTCGGCGCACTCGCGGCAGATATGCTGATGGTGGGCGGACTTGCGCGCCATGAAGTCGATGGCGACCGCGCAAATCTGCGCGCAGTCGGCCATGATCTTCATATGCTCCGGCGCGGCGTGCTGGCCGCCCATTTCGAGGCAGTGGTTCATCGCCATTTGAAGACAGCTGATGTGACATTCGTGACAGGTGTCCATGCACACCTGCATGTCGGGGTCGATCTGGTGCATCGTCTATCTCCGTGTGAGCCCCCGCCCACGAACTAATACGCACCTCGCGCAAAAACCCCTTATGGGAACGTCATGGGCCGGGCGAACGCCGCCTTGCAGTCCGCCACGATCTTGATCTCCGCTCCTTCCCTCGAAACGCCGACACTCCTGCGCTCACTGATGGCCATTTCCGTCGGTTAGTCGCGACGCCCCGCTCGCGGCTCGCCTTACGGTGCCTTCTCATCAATAAAATAAGCCGTTTATCGGTCCTTAAGAATGGCATGACGGTTCGTGAGCGGTTGTATATACCAGCTGCATGCCCGCCCAGAACGCAGCCGCACAGGATATGGTCAACGACAAGGACAGGGGAGATCCCACGTCGTCGTATCCCCGGTATCGTGAAATCAAACGCTTCATTCTGGATGGAGTGAAGTCAGGTCAATTGAAGGCTGGCGATCGCGTTCCTTCGGAGGCTGAACTCACTGTCCAGTTTGCTGTTTCTCGAATGACGGCCAATCGCGCACTACGCGAACTCACCGCCACCGGCCTTCTAGTCCGTCGCGCCGGGTCTGGCACGTTCATCGCCCACTCGAAGCCGATTGGCCATTTGATCGAGATCCGCAACATCGCAGATGAAATCCGGACGCGAGGACACAGCTACCGGTCGCGTGTGGTGCTGAACGAAACCGTGGCGGCAGACCGCTCCAGCGCCGCTCGGCTGAACGTGCGGGTCGGAACCCGCCTCTTCCATAGCTTGATCGCTCATCACGAGGCCGAATTCCCGTTGCAGCTCGAGGATCGTTTCGTGCTTGCGGCGGCGGCACCCGGCTACGCCAAGGTGGATTTTACAGTCACAACGCCGAATGAGTACCTCACCCGCGTCGCGCCGCTCGAAAAGGTGGAACACTGTGTCGTCGCGCGCATGCCCGACGAGGACATCCGCGGGATACTCGGTATGCAGCGCGGCGAGCCGGTGCTCGTTATGACGAGAAGGACTTGGAGCGGCGGTCGACTGGTTTCGCACGCCATCCTGACGCACCCCGCAAACCGCTATGAGCTTACGGCAACGTTTGAAGTCGCCCCGGACTGATTCTCAGATGGCCGACGGTGGAGCCGTCGGTTGGCGCTTCATGCGCCGCAACCAACGAAAGTCCGATTTCCTGAAGCTCTTGAACAGCAGATAGAAGCCAGTGCCCGAAAGCCAGAGGACGCAAAAGGCGACGATCACGATCAGCGGATGGTTGAAGCTCACCCTATTGACGTAGTCCATGTTGTGCAGCATCCAAAAGAAATCCCACGTCCGCCACGTATCTCCCCGCGTCACCAGGTGTCGTCCGGTGGTGGCCGAGACATAGGCGCTGGACTCCTCGGCATCGTCGAAGTCGATCCGCCACATAGGTCCGGCGTGGTCGCGGGCTTCCAGGTTCGGCTTTTGCAGCAGTGTCGCGCGGATGGGCCGGGAGGCCGTTCCGTGTGCGGCGACGCGGGTCGCGAGTTCAAGATCGACGCTGATCGGTACGCCTGTTGCGGCGTTTATGAGCCTTGTGCCCGACGTTGAAACGATCTCGTAGACCGGGACACCCGCAATGCTGCGCAGCTCGAACCCGGATACCGGACCCAGAGCGGTTTGCTTGTCCAGCGTCATGAGGCGCGCCGTCGCGATCGGCGACGCCTGTATCGCCGCGCCATCATGGCCGCCCACGGCGTCCGCATCGAGCAGGGCCATGATGGATCCGCTGAGCGCCCACAGGACGAACTGGAGGCCGACGATCAGGCCCACCCACTTGTGGATGCGGCGGAACAGCAACGGCGACAGTCTGACGCGCATCAGCGCCTCACCTTCTTCTTGCGCTTTGGGAAGGCCCAGACGAGCAGCCATGCGCCGCTCGCGGCCATCGCGAACGCGCTCCACGTCGCGACACGCAGCAGCGGGTTGTTGACGTCGGAGCGGGTCTGATAGTCCATGATGTGGAGCATCCAGGCGAAATCGAACACTCGCCACAGCAGATGGCGCTTCGCGACCAGTTCGCCCGTGGTGGGCGCCAAGTAGAGCGTCGGGCGGTTCCAGCCGGCGAACTCCACCTGCCAGTAGGGCGGCTTTCGGCTTCCCATCTCCCGGACAGTATTCTTGAGTAGGGTCGCTGCGACGATCTCCCCGTCTCCGGAGAACAGCCTCCGCGCTGCCGCCCTGATCTCGCCCTCGCCAAGGTCGTGCAGCGGTCGGCCAGAGACCGCGTCGTAGGCGGACACGCCTGCCGGGGACTGAACCCGCCAGATGGCCCGGCCCAGCCGCCGATCAAGCCGGACCTCGGCCGCCCCAGGCACCGCCGCCGCCACCAGCGACGGCGGATAGAGCCCGACGACATCGAACCGGCGTGCGGCAGGTGCCTTGACGAGATGGTCCCCGTGTATGGTGTCGATGTGGACCACCACCATGTAGAAGCCCGTCGCGGTCCAGAGCAGGACCTGGATCCCGACGAGAAGGGCGAGCCACTTGTGGGTCCGCCGCGCCAGGAGCGGCCATCTGACAGCTTTCATCGTCTCAGAGGGCCGTGCGGAAGCCGACGTAGAAGCGGCGACGCAGCAGGTCGTAGGTCATCGTGTCGGTGTTCCCGTCGGTGAAGCTCGGAATGTAGGGTGCGCTTCGGTCGAACAGGTTGTCCACGCCGATCTGGAACCGGGTCCTATCAGTGACCTCGAAGGCGACCTGCGCGTTGTGGTAAAAGACGTTCGGCGTCTTGTATCCGATCGCGGTCGGCGCGGCGTTGAAGTCCTGCGCCTTGCCGATCCACTGCGTCGACCACGTGAACGCGACGCCGTCCTGCTTGGCGGTCGCGACGCCGTAGCCGCGCCACTTCGGGTAGCCGCCGTTCCCGCCGCCGATCCGTCCGTCGAACACGATCGGCGCGCCGCCCGGGAATGGCTCAACCACGTATTCATTAAGGTAGGTCGCATTCAGGTCGAGCTGGAGCTCTAGCCGTCCGAGTGTGTGTCCGTAGACGAGGCCCAGATCGAGACCGCTCATCCGTTCCCGCCCCGTGTTGATCGGCTGCGCGGAGAGGTAGGTCACCTCGCCCGTCAGCGGACTGCGCGTGAAGTCGCGGCAGAACGGGCTGGAGAGGCTCGCGCTGGCGTAGCAGACCGCCAGCTTGGTCGATCCCGGGATCGCCCGGATGGCTCCGGTGATGTCGATGTCGAACCAGTCGGCAGTCAGCGACAGGCCGGGGACGATCGAGCGCGGTTGGACGACGGCGCCGAGCGTCCAGCTCTTCGAGCTCTCCGCCTTGAGATTCTGGTTGCCGCCAACGGTCGTCAGGATGGACGTGCCGAGCTGGACGTAGCCGGCCGGAACGCCCGAGGCGCGGCAGTTCGCCACCAGCGTGGTGTTCGTGCTCGTCGAGTAGCGGCTGCACGGATCGGTGGTCGTCAGGTTGCCTTCGGAAACGCCGCCGAATAGCTCGGGGACGTTGGGCACGCGAAAGCCCGTTCCGTAGGTGCCGCGGACGCGCAAGCCGTCGACGACCATCCAGTCCGCGCTCAGCTTGTAGTTCCAGTCGGTGCCGAACAGGTCGTAGTCGGAGTAGCGAACCGCGCCGTCGACGGTCAACGCGCGGAAGAGCGGAGCGTTCGCGAGCACGGGAACGGACAGCTCGAGATAGGCCTCCTTGGCTTTCGTCGCGCCTGAGATCGGGGACTGCTGGTTCGTGTTCGCGATGCCGGCGACGGTCAGGGGATCGGGGTTCCTCCACCCCTTCTCCTCCCGGTAGGTGACGCCGCCTGCGAACGAGACCGCCCCCGCGGGCAGGCGGAAGAGGTCACCGTTGAGATCCGCCGTAAGCGACAGAAGCGAGTTGCCGCCTCTGTCACGCGACGTGAAGAGGATGTAGTCGAGCACCTGCGGCGTCAGGTCGCCAAAGCCCAGATAGTCGGCGCACGGGACCGAAGCGCCCGCGGCCCGGCTGCACAGGGACGTGTTCAGCGTGTTGCCGACGTTCTGGAGATTGGCGATGTTGGTCGAACCGTCGACGGCGGTGTTGCGGCCGTAGGCGCCCGCGATCTCCCAAGCCCAGTCGTTGGACAGCTTGCCGCGGAAGCCCAACGTGCCTTGCCACGTGTTCGTCTCCTGGAAGAACCGGCGTGGGCCGGGTTCGGCCAGGCGGCGCTGCACCAGCACGATGTTCTGTCCCGTCGGGTTGGTCGGATTGGCCGCCGAGATGGAAAGGTTGCGAAGCGTGCCTGGGGTCGCGATCTGGTCCGACTTGCGGTGCGTGTAGAGGAACTCGCCGAACGCCTCCACGCCATCAGTGAGATCGTAATCGCCGAATACTGCGGTCGCGATGCGTTCGATCGGGCTGACTGCATTGAGGAACGGGTTCGAGTTGAAGTTGTGCTTGGCCGCGCTGTAGGGCTCGAAGAAGTTGCCGTCCCCGCCGGGAACCTGGTTGAAGTTGATCTGCCGACCGTTCGGAAGGACGGCGCGGCCGCCGATGGTCGAGGCGCTGTTGACGCAGCTGAGCGCCCCGGGACTGGTCTCCGCGAGCGAGCAGGGGGCCCGCGAGGCCAGGTTGACCGCATTCGTCTTCTGGTATGTCGCAGCGGCGAGAATGCCGCCGCGCTCGCCACGCCTGCCCAAGAGCAGATCGACGGTGAAGTCGGCCCCGTCGCCGCGCTCCGTGACACCGCTGCGACCGCTGACGCCGATCCCGTTGAAGTCCGTGCGCGTGATCATGTTGACGACGCCGGCCATGGCATCCGCGCCGTAGATGGCGGAGGCGCCGTCCTTCAGGACGTCGACGCGCGCGAGCGCGACCACCGGGATCATGTTGAGGTCGGGCGACGAGTTCGCACCCGTGCCGCCGGCGACGAGGCGGCGGTTATTGAGCAGCACCAGCGTGCGCTTGATGCCCAGTCCGCGGAGGTTGACCTGCGCGGTGCCGTAGCCGTTGCCGGTCCAGTAGGCCGATGTCTGATTGCCCGCGAAGCCCGCGTTCGCAGGCAGCCGCTGCAGCAGCGTCTCCACATTGACGATGCCGGTGCTCTCGATCTGCTGAGCGTCCACGACGGTTGCCGGTGCGACGCCTACGATGTCCTGCCGCCGGATGCGGCTGCCGGTGACCAGGATATCGCTTTGACCATCGGCCTGCTGGCCATCGGCTGAAGTCGGCACCGCCACGGCTTCGGCGGTCTGCGCAAGCGCAGGCGTGCCGGCAGTAAGGAAGGTGGCGGCAAGCAGTGCGGATGCGAGCTTCAAGATTTTTCCCCCCGGCGTCTTTGGCTGGTGAGTCTAAATCAACAGCAACTGTATATACAGGTCAAGAGAATTCCGTTGCCGGTCGCAAATCAGGTAGGCGAGGACCGTTATGTCGGCTGGCCATTTTGTCGATAGGTAACAGCCGCAAAGTCGGTTTGCCCAAAATGCCTGCTTGGTTAGGTCGTCGTCGATGATGCGATCAGTCGGAATGCGATGGCCAGCATGCCCGTGGGCGGAGCGACGCCGAGCACCAAATCACCCCGATCCAATGCGTCGCCGTTCCAGGTGATGGCGTCGGCGGCCACCCATCCGCTAAGCGCCAGGCTCCCGGAGTCTCGCGACACGTGCGGCTCCCACCTGCCGATGCGCCCCATCACGTTCAGCACTCGTCCCGGTCGATTCAGCGCGAGCAGCGAGACGCGCTGCGCGCCAAGGAAGCTCAGCATGTCGCCCTGCTTCAGCTCCACGGCTTGCTCATCGATCTCGAGGCTCACCATCACCGGATCGAGCACGACCAACGTCCTCAGCATTCCCGGCAGCAACGAGAATGCTCCAGGCTGCCTTAAAGTAGCGATGCTGATGCGGCGTGCGTCCTCGGCGTCAGACCACAGCAGTCGAGTCGTGCCGCCGCCGTTCGCCCACGTGGTATCTACAGCGTCGGCGTAACGGACGATGCTGACCGTCAAAGACTGCCTGGAAGGTCGAGATGCTTGTCGCGCGCGCAATCAAGCGCGATGTCGTAGCCGGCATCGGCATGACGCATCACACCGGTTGCAGGATCATTCCACAGCACCCGGCCCAGCCGCTTCGCTGCTTCGGGCGTGCCGTCGGCGACGATTACCATCCCGCTATGCTGGGAATAGCCCATGCCGACTCCGCCGCCATGGTGGAGCGACACCCAGGTCGCGCCGCTGGCGGTGTTCAACAGCGCGTTCAGCAGCGGCCAGTCGCTGACCGCATCGCTGCCGTCACGCATCGCCTCGGTTTCGCGATTGGGGCTGGCGACCGATCCGCTGTCGAGATGATCGCGGCCGATCACGACAGGCGCCTTCAGCTCGCCCGACGCGACCATCTCGTTGAACGCCAGGCCGAGGCGGTGGCGGTCTCCGAGACCGACCCAGCAGATCCGCGCGGGAAGCCCCTGAAAGCGAATCCGCTCGCGAGCCATGTCGAGCCAGCGGTGCAGATTGGCATCGTCGGGCAGGAGCTCCTTCACCTTGGCGTCGGTGCGGTAGATGTCCTCGGGATCCCCCGACAGCGCGACCCAGCGGAACGGGCCGATCCCCCGGCAGAAGAGCGGTCGGATATAGGCGGGGACGAAGCCCGGAAACGCGAAAGCATCGGCCACGCCTTCATCCCTTGCTACCTGACGTATGTTGTTGCCGTAATCCACGGTGGGGACTCCCGCGGCCTGGAAGTCGAGCATCGCGCGCACGTGCCGCGCCATGGACGCCTTCGCCGCGACGGCCACTCCGGCGGGATCCTGCTCGCGACTGGCGTGCCAGCGCTCGACGGTCCATCCGGCGGGCAGATACCCGTTGACCGGATCGTGCGCGCTCGTCTGGTCGGTGAGCAGATCGGGACGGACCCCGCGCGCGACCATCTCGGGCAGCAGCTCGGCTGCGTTTCCGAGCAGTCCGACCGACACGGGGCTGGTTGCTCTCGTGACGATTTCGAGCGCCTCGTCGAGACTGTCGGTGGCGCGGTCGAGATACCCGGTGCGCAGCCGCATATCGATCCGCGACTGCTGGCATTCGATGGCGAGGCACGAGGCTCCCGCCATGACCGCCGCCAGCGGCTGCGCTCCGCCCATGCCGCCAAGACCCGCCGTCAGCAGCCACTTGCCCGACAGGTCGCCGCCGTGGTGCTGGCGTCCCATTTCGACGAACGTCTCGTAGGTGCCCTGAACGATGCCCTGCGTGCCGATATAGATCCACGATCCCGCGGTCATCTGGCCATACATCGCCAGCCCCTTGCGATCGAGCTCGTCGAAATGCTCCCAGGTCGCCCATTTCGGCACCAAGTTCGTGTTGGCGATCAGCACGCGCGGCGCATCGGCGTGGGTTCGGAACACGCCCACCGGCTTTCCCGACTGCACCAGAAGGGTCTCGTCGTCGCCAAGGCGGCGCAGCGTGCCGGCGATGCGGTCGTAGCTGTCCCAGTCCCGCGCGGCGCGACCGATGCCGCCGTAGACGACGAGCTCGTGCGGGTTCTCCGCCACGTCCGGATCGAGGTTGTTCATCAGCATCCGCAGCGGCGCCTCGGTAAGCCAGCTCTTGGCGCTGAGAGCGGTGCCGGTCGCGGCGCGAACGATGCGGGTCGGATCGAGGCGGTTCATCGGGCGAATTCCAGACAGGTTGCGAGTATGGCGGCAAGCGTCGTGCGAAGCGGTGCGGCGAAGTCGGCGTCATACTCGGGCGGCCAGTTGCCCGGGGTGACGACGCCGACCGGTTCGCGCAGATAGGCGCGCATCGCGGTCTCCATCTGGACCGCATGGACGCCCTGATCGGGGCGCCCGTGACGCCTCGTCGTCCATCCACCACGGAAGCGGCCGTCGACGACGTGGCTGCGGCCCGATGCGCCGGCGACGGAGGCCACGGCGTCGCGCAGCTCCGGGGCGCAGCTGCCGCCGCCATTGGTGCCGATGCTGAGCTCGGGGAGATCGCCCTCGAACAAGCGCGGTATTCGGCTGCGGATCGAGTGGCAGTCGTAGACGACCACGCGATCGTGGCGCGCCCGCAGCCGCGCGATCTCTCCTGCCAATGCGGCGTGGTAGGGATCGAAATAGCTGGCGCGACGGCCTGCGATCTCCGCTTCGTCCGGTGCCGCGCCGTCGTATAGCCGATCGCCGTCGAAGCTGGTCGTTGGACACAGTCCCGTCGTCGCCTGGCCCGGGTAGAGCGAAGCGCCGCTCGGGTCGCGGTTCACGTCGACGACGCTGCGGGAGATGTCGGTCGCGACCACCGTCGCGTCGGCTAGCCCGTCGTAGAGACTGCCGATGTGCCAGTCCGCGTCGCGACGCGCCCACCATTCCGAGCGGAAGCTGCCGACCGGCAGTTCGGTCCCCCCGTGCGGGAATGCCAGGATCAGCGGGCTGTCCGCCGGCGTGACGCGAAGCCACGTCATGGCGCGAGCCCTGGAAGACCGCCTATGTCGGCCAGCGCGCCTCGCAAGATCAGTCCGGTCGCCGCGGCGATGTCGGGCGCCATGTAGCGGTCGTCCGCGAGCGTCGGCACCCGCGCGCGGAGCAGCGACCGGACCTTCTCGACGGCCTCGCTCGAGGCCAGCGGCGCATGGAAGTCGCAGCCCTGCGCTCCCGCGAGCAGCTCGATGCCGAGGATGGCGTCTACATTAGCTGCCATCGCGACGAGGCGCCGGCTTCCGTGTGCCGCCATGGAGACGTGGTCCTCCTGGTTGGCCGAGGTCGGGATCGAATCCACGGAGGCTGGATAGGCGCGCTGCTTGTTCTCGCTGACGAGCGCCGCGGCGGTGACCTGCGGGATCATGAACCCCGAATTGAGCCCTGGCCGCGGTGTGAGGAACGCGGGCAGCCCCGATAGCGCGGGGTCGACCAGCATCGCCACGCGCCGTTCGGACAGGCTGCCGATCTCGCACAGCGCCATCGCGATCATGTCGGCGGCGAAGGCGACGGGCTCGGCGTGGAAGTTGCCGCCTGACAACGCCTCGTCGCCGTCCTCGCCCGGGAAGATCAGCGGATTGTCGCTGACCCCGCCGGCCTCGGTGATCAGGGTGGTTGCGGCCTGCCTCAGCAGATCGAGGACCGCGCCCATCACCTGCGGCTGGCAGCGCAGACAATAGGGATCCTGCACCCGGCCATCGTCGTCTCGGTGGGAGGCGCGGATCGCGGAGCCCGCCATCAACGCACGAAGAGCGTCGGCCGTGTCCATCTGACCGCGATGCCCACGCAGCTCGTGGATGCGCGGATCGAACGGCGCGTCCGAACCCTTCGCCGCCTCCGTCGACACGATCCCCGTCACCAGCGCCGATCGGTAGAGGCGTTCGGCCTCGAACAGCCCGGCAAGCGCATAGGCACAGGAGAACTGCGTGCCGTTGAGCAGCGCCAGCCCCTCCTTCGGCCCGAGTTCCAGCGGCGAGAGCCCGGCGCCGGCGAGCGCCAGGCTCGCCGGCAGGATCTCGCCCCGGCAGACGATCTCGCCGACCCCGATCATGGCCGCTGCCATGTGGGCGAGCGGCGCGAGGTCGCCGCTTGCTCCGCACGAACCCTGCGCGGGGATCACCGGGATCAAGTCGCGCTCCAGCATCGCCTCCAGCATCGCGACCGTCGCCGGGCGCACTCCCGACGCGCCTTGGGCGAGGCTGGCGAGCTTCAACGCGATCATCAGCCGCGCGATCGGGACCGGCATCGGCTCCCCCACCCCTGCGCAGTGACTGAGGACGATGTTCCGCTGGAGCGTGGCGAGGTCGGCGTCGTCGATGCGGACGCTCGCCAGCTTTCCGAAGCCGGTGTTGATGCCGTAGACCGGGGCGCCCCGCGCCACGATCCGCGCGACCGCGGCGGCGCTCGCCTCGACTGCTTCCGCGGAGGCGGGGTCAAGGCGCGGAGTGGCGCCGCGATAGATCGCCAGCCACTGGTCGTAGGTGACCGCTCGGGGATGAAGGATCATCGGCCGTTCCTGATGCGTGAATGAAGGGGATTGAAGCCGATCCGGTAAACCAGTTCGGCAAGGTCGGAGACGTCCCAGATTGCGAGATCGCACGCCTTGCCCGCCGCCAGCGTCCCGACTTCGGCGTCGATGCCGAGGGCCCTAGCGGCGTTCACCGTCATGCCTCGCAAAGCCTCCTCGACGGTTAGCCGGAACAAGGTCGCGGCCATGTTGAGCACAAGCAGCGGCGACGTCAGCGGCGATGTGCCCGGGTTGCAGTCGGTGGCGAGCGCGATCGGGACGCCATGAGCGCGCATCGCGGCGATCGGCGGCAGCACCGTCTCGCGCATGAAGTAGTAGGCGCCGGGAAGCAGCACCGCGACGGTTCCCGCTGCCGCCATCGCGGCGACGTCGGCGTCCGTCGCATGCTCGAGATGGTCGGCGGACAACGCGCCATGACGCGCCGCCAGCGAGGCTCCCCCCAGCGCCGACAACTGCTCGGCGTGGAGCTTCACCGGCAGGCCGGCCGCGCTCGCCGCGGCGAATACCCGATCAACCTGCGCGGTCGTGAACCCGATCCCCTCGCAGAAGGCGTCGACCGCGTCGGCCAAGCCAGCCGAGGCGAGGATCGGGATCTGCGCGCAGACGTCGTCGATATAGCCGTCGGGGTTGCCGACGAATTCGGGCGGCAGCGCGTGCGCGCCGAGAAAGGTCGTGACGACGCGCACGTCGCGACTGTCGGGCAAGCGCCGCGCCGCGCGCAGCATCTTCGCCTCGTCGGCGGCATTGAGGCCATAGCCAGATTTCACCTCGACCGTGGTCACGCCCTCGGCGATCAACGCATCCAGCCGGGGCAGGGTCTGTGCGATCAGCGTCTCCTCGCTTGCGTCGCGGGTCGCGCGCATCGTCGAGACGATCCCGCCCCCGGCGCGGGCGATCTCCTCGTAGCTTGCGCCCGCGAGCCGCTGCGCGAACTCGCCGGCGCGGTTACCGGCATGAACCAGATGGGTGTGGCAATCGATCAGTCCCGGCGTGATCCAGCGCCCGCCGCAATCACGTCTGTCGGCAGCGGTGAACGCCACGCCAGGTTCGGCCGGTCCGGCGTATGAGATGCGGCCGTCTGCCGCTGCGATAACACTGTCTTCGATGACGCCGATGCCATCACCGGCCATCGTCGCCAGTCGGGCGTTAAACCAAACCGTATCGCAGAGCACCATTTCCCCCTTCGAACCTGTATATACAACAGCACGTGCGCGGATTACAGTCCAGCCCTGATGGAGGCGCGAGTGAAAACCTTGTGGTTCGAGCGGGCCCTACTCCCCGAAGGTTGGGCGGACGCGGTGCGGATCAGGCTAGCGGACGGTCGGGTAGCGGCCATTGAGCGAGGAGCGCACGCTCAACGTGGAGACGAGCGATACGCAACGGCGATGCCCGGCCTGCCTAACCTGCACAGCCACGCCTTCCAGCGGCTCATGGCGGGTCGGGCAGAAGCACCGGCCGGGCCCGCAAAGGACGATTTCTGGGGTTGGCGCGAGCTGATGTACCGCCTGGTCGGCAGCCTGACGCCGGACGACGTTGCCGCGATCGCCGCGATGGCGTTCGTCGAAATGCTCGAGGCCGGCTTCACGCGCGTCGGCGAGTTCCACTATCTCCATCACCAGCCGGACGGCTCCCGCTATGACGATCCCGCAGAAATGGCGGTGGCGATAGCACGTGCGGCTGCCGAATCCGGCATCGCGCTCACCTTGCTGCCCGTGTTCTACGCCCACGCCGGGTTTGGCGGAGCGCCGCCGAACGCAGGACAGCGCCGATTTGTCAACGACCTCGACAGGTTCGCCCGGCTGCTAGACGCGAGCCGCGGTGCGGTGGCCTGTCTGCCTGGTGCGTTGGTAGGGATTGCGCCGCATTCGCTGCGCGCAGTAACACCCGAGGAACTCCTCGCCTTGGAGACCATGGCGACCGCGGCCCCGATCCACATCCATATTGCCGAGCAGGTCAAGGAGGTCGCGGACTGCATCGCATGGTCGGGACAGCGGCCGGTGGCTTGGTTGCTGGATCACGCTCTGGTCGACCCGCGCTGGTGTCTCGTCCATGCGACACATATCGATTCGAGCGAACTCACGGCAGTGGCAGCGAGCGGTGCCGTGGTTGGGCTCTGCCCCATCACAGAAGCCAATTTAGGTGACGGGATTTTCCCGGCAGACGCATTCCTTGCGGCCGGGGGCGGGTTCGGCATCGGGAGTGATTCCAATGTCTGTATCAGCGCCGCTACAGAACTTCAGCTTCTGGAGTATGGCCAACGCCTATCGTTGCATCGCCGCAGCGTGCTGGCGGCGAACGACGCATCTTGCGGCCGCACGCTCGTCGACGAGGCGCTACGGGGCGGTGTACAGGCGCTTGGCTGTGAGAGCGCCATCAAGGTCGGCGCATCGGCCGACCTAGTGGCATTGTCGCACGACCATTTCGGGGAGTTGGGGGACGGTGTCCTGGACCGCTGGATCTTCGCTGGCGGTGGTCCTGCGGTGGACACGGTCTGGTGTCGCGGGATTCAGCTTGTCAGCAACGGCCGCCATCGAGCTCGCGATGATGTCGCAGGCCGTTTCGCCAAGGTCGCCACACGCCTACTGAGAGCAACTTAGAGCGACAAAGCGCTTAAGCTGACCAGATCTCCTTCCTTGCCGACGATGCACACGCCGTGAGGCGCCCTTCTTAGCTTGCATAGACGATGACGACGATCGAGGGACGCCAGCAGCCCGCAACAATTCAGGGTCTTATCAACCATTACATGGCCCATCGGCCGAACAGTGTGGCAATGATGATCCCCGCGCCAAGCATGAGAAGCGTCAGCACCGTCATCGCGGCGATCTGCGGCCCAGTCACGCGCGTGGCCGTCGCCATGCCGCTCATCCCTGCCATCGCGTCCTGTCCCATGTCCGGCATCGGCGTGGCCGATTGGCGGTCAGCGCCGACTTCGTGTCCGCCATGCCCCAGCGCGCGCACCGTGCCCATGCCGTGCTTCAAGCGCACGCCGACAAGCCAAAGGTTGATCGGATAGGCGACTGCGAACCCGACGAGCGTCGCCAGCGACATGACGCCCCAGAAACGAAGCGAGCTGGCGTGCATCGCGGCCATGTCGTGGCTCATCAACACCACCATCGCCGGGATCATCCCGGCCATGACAGCATTCATCGAAAGCCATTCGGGGATGAACGACATGCGAAGCGCTCCCGAATAAGAACCGCCCGCCATGTCGCGCATGAACAGTGCCTGGAAAATCAGCAGCCCGAACGCGAAGCCGAAGGCATATTCCGCAATCACGTCCTGCCACATCGGCAGGCCGAGCGCCGTGGTGATCGCGGCCGCAGCGATGACGCCGGTCGCGTCACCCGCTAGGCAATGGATCGACGAGCCGAACGCCTGCTTCCAAAGCGGTCGAACGAAATCTTCGTGGCGTTCATTAGCCGGCTCTTGGCAGGACAGGACGTAGGCCGCGGCCATGATCGGGCCGCCATATAGCGTGACCAGCAGCCAGCCCCATTTCATCACGCGCAGCTCAGGATTGCGGGTGAAGGCATCCCACGCGACGTAGGCGACCGACATTGCGGTCAGCACGAACCACCCGATCAGCACAGCGTCGAGCCAGGGGGCCGGGGATGGCATCGTCACGGCAGCTCTCCTCTATTGCTAGAGAATACGCGGCTTCCGGCGCCAGCCCTCGCGCGGGGGGCGGCGTCAGGCGAGTTTGCTGGACACGGCTTTGATCGCTTTCAGCCCCGAGCCGAACCGGGCTATGGCCTCGCGGTTCCTCTCCAGCTCGCCATAGGGAAGGTAGGATATGTCGAGGTCGGCGACGCGGCTGAACGCGGGCCGCTGCAACTGTGCGCGAACGTCCGCCTCGCGGGCGTCGGGCGCGACAAGGAACAGCCCCGCGGTCGCGTGAAGGTCGCTGCCGCTCAAGGCCAAGTCGAGCATCCTGACGATGCCCGAATAGATCGACGTCGAATGCTCCACCTCAAACGCCGCCGCAACGTGATCGCCGGCCTTATCAAGCCACAGCACATCGATCAGGCGGATGGAATCCGCGCCCTTCGACGTCGCGATCGTGTCGGGCAGGCGCTCAAGGCATCCTGCGCCCAAGGGTGATCCGTCGAAGGCGCGGCTGCGGTCGTTCGCGGCGATCCATACGTCATAGCCGAGCGCCAACCCTAGATCGCGAAGCCATGCCTGGATTTCGGTATGGGTGCGCTCGTTCTCGCCCTCGCGCTGAGCGGCCTTGCTGAGCGTGCGCGCTTCCTCGCGCGCCGCCTCAAGCCGCTGCCCCCAGCTCGCCAGCGTCGCGCCGCTCACGTCGAGGGGCGGAGCCGGATAGCGATCGGAGCCGATGTCGAACAACAGACCGCCGATCGCGCCTAAATCATTCGATAGCAGCTCGCGGAAGCGGTCGTTGAGATCGAGGATGCCGGTCCGCATCGCCAGAAAATGCTCCCAGCTCCCGAGCTTCACATTCGCCCCCGTCAGCGCGTTGTAGCCCTTAACGATTGCGGTGTTGAAGGGCGGCACCAGCGTCGGGTGAAGGAAGTAGAGGAGGTTGGCGACCGCCGGACCCAGCCCCTTGATCTTCAAACGGTCGATCGCGTGGATATGGCTGATGATCTCCTCGGCCGTGTCGCAACAGGAACAGGCGTCGAGCAAGCGGCCGAACGCGCGCTGATTGTCGGGGCTCTCGTAAATGTCGGGGATGCGGAGCTTCGGCTTCCAGAGGAACGCATGGTCCGCGCCCTTGAAGATTTGCCGCTGCTCGGCGACGGAATGGACGACGGTTTCGAGCGACGATCCGCGGTAGGCGACGCCGAACGTGCCGCGCTCGATCTCGCCGACAACCTGGGTGATGCCGCGCCGGATTGATCGGAAGTTCTTCAACCGCTCGTCCCAAAGAAACCAGCTCCGATAGGTCGCGCCCTGATCGTCACGCCAGCGGGCAATTAAGCGGCGCACCAGGCCGTCATGGTCGGTGCCAGTAGAAAGACTGTCGATCTGCGCTGCCATATGTCCCCGATTGCCCCCGGCCCGCGTTTGGCGAGCTAGTAATAGACCTAAGCTGCGGCCCTTATGGCGTCGAGGGTGTAGAGCTGGCCCCCGCAATATGAGGGCAACGCCGCTCCCGCGCGTAGATTCAACATACACGCCAGCGGTGCCGACAGGGCCTTGACCCTAACACGGTGTCATACCCTACATGCTCTCGGGTCGAAGGAGTCTTGCCATGAACGACCCTCATTCCCATTCCCAAGCCGGGGGTTGCGGCTGTTCGAAGCCTGCGCCTCAATCGGTCTCCACGCCCTCATCCTGTTGCGGGGGCGGCTCGGCCGCTCCCGCAAAGATCGAGCACGAACATCATCACACCGAAGCGGGCGGCTGCTGCTCGGGCAGTAAGGACAACGATGCCGCAGCAGCAGTGATCGACGCGGTGTGCGGCATGACGGTCGATCCCGCAAAAACGACACACCATGCCGAGCACGCTGGTCATGCCTATCATTTCTGTAGCGCAGGGTGCCGGAGCAAGTTTGTCGCCAATCCTGACGCCTATCTGAGCGATAAGCCGAAACCGGAGCCGATGGCGACGCCGGGGGCGATGTGGACGTGCCCGATGCACCCGCAGATTCGCCAGGAAGGGCCGGGAACTTGCCCAATCTGCGGCATGGCGCTCGAACCCGAAGAACCGTCGCTCGACGATACTCCCAACCCTGAGCTGGTCGACTTCACGCGCCGACTGTGGGTGGCGGGCGCGCTCACGATCCCGCTGCTCGTCGTCTCGATGTTCGCGGAAATGTTAGGCCTGCATGTGGTTAGCCCTGCGGCCTCGCCTTGGGTCCAGCTCGCACTCACCGCGCCGATCGTGCTGTGGGCGGGCTGGCCGTTTTTCGAGCGGGGGTGGACATCGCTTCGTACCCGCCATCTCAATATGTTCACACTGATCGCGATCGGCGTAGGTGCCGCCTTCCTCTATAGCGTGGTCGCGACGCTCGCGCCGGGCATCTTCCCAGCGACCTTCCGCACGCATGGGAGCATGGTTCCCGTCTATTACGAGGCGGCTGGCGTCGTGGTGACACTGGTGCTGCTCGGGCAAGTGCTCGAACTGCGCGCTAGGGCGGCGACAGGGCGCGCGATCCGCGCTCTCATGGATCTCGCCCCCAAGACGGCGCGACGCTTGCAGCCTGACGGTTCTGAAGAAGAAGTCGGGCTTGCCGACGTGGCAACCGGTGACCGGCTGCGGGTCCGCCCCGGTGAAGCCATCCCGGTCGATGGCGTCGTGGTCGAGGGTCGTTCGTCGGTCGACGAAGCCATGCTCACCGGCGAACCCGCGCCGGTCCTCAAGGAAGTCGAGGCGATCGTTACCGGGGGCACCGTCAACGGGACGGGCAGCCTGGTGATGGAAGCCCGCGCGGTTGGTTCGGACACGATGCTCGCGCGTATCGTCCGCATGGTCGCGGAAGCGCAGCGAAGCCGCGCCCCGATACAGGCGGTCGCCGATCGGGTTTCAGGATGGTTCGTGCCGCTCGTCGTGCTGATCTCGATTGCGACCTTCATCACTTGGTCGCTGGTCGGCCCTGAGCCGCGCATGGGCCATGCCCTGCTTAACGCCATCGCAGTGCTGGTGATCGCCTGCCCGTGCGCGCTCGGGCTCGCCACGCCCATGTCGATCATGGTCGGCACGGGACGCGGCGCTCAGGCCGGCGTGCTGGTGAAGAACGCGGAAGCCTTACAGGGGCTGGAAAAGGTCGATACCCTTGTCATCGACAAGACGGGTACGCTCACGGAAGGCAAGCCCAAGCTGATCGCGGTCGAGACGGTCAGCGCGGTCGGAGAGAACGACATGCTCGCGCTTGCCGCGGCCGTCGAAGGCCAATCCGAACATCCGCTCGCGCACGCAATCGTCGTTGCCGCCAAAGAACGAGGATTGCAGCTCGGCACAGTCGCGGACTTTGCCTCGCAAACCGGGCTGGGTGTCAGCGCCACGGTGGGCGGCCGCTCGGTCGTGATTGGCAATGCGGTGCAAATGAGCCGGATCGGCGCTGATCTCAAGCCGGTCGACGCCGCGGCCGATCGTCACCGTGGCGAAGGCGCGGGCATCATCCTCGTCGCGATCGACGGGGCGCTCGCCGGTCTGCTCGCAGTCGCCGATCCGGTGCGCGCATCGGCGCGCGACGCTATTGCCGCGCTTCGCAAGGAGGGCCTGCGGGTCGTCATGCTCACCGGCGACAATCGTGGGACGGCCGATGCTGTCGCGCGCGCCGTGGGCGGTCTTGATGACGTGCGCGCCGATCTGCTGCCGGAAGACAAGGCGCGTATCATCGGCGAGCTGAAAGCGAGCGGCGCAAGGGTCGCAATGGCGGGCGATGGGATCAACGACGCCCCGGCGCTCGCCGCCGCGGATGTCGGCTTGGCGATGGGAACGGGAACAGACGTGGCGATCGAAAGCGCCGGCATGACGCTCACGCGCGGCGATCTCTCGGCGATCGTGCGCGCCCGCAAGCTCGCTCGCGCGACGATGCGAAATATCCGCCAAAACCTGTTCTTCTCGTTCTTGTTCAACGGAATCGGCGTGCCGGTTGCGGCCGGCGTGCTTTACCCGGTTGCCGGTATCCTGCTGTCGCCGATGCTGGCCGGTGCAGCGATGGCGCTCTCGTCCTTCACCGTGGTCCTGAACGCACTGCGGCTCAACGCGGTAAAGCTGTGAACATCGGAGCGGCGTCGGACGCCAGCGGCGTCTCCCAACGCATGATCCGCCACTATGAAAAGATTGGTTTGGTGCCCGCGCCGCCACGGCGCGGGAACTACCGGGACTACGCCGACGCTGACGTTCATCGGCTGCGATTTATCGCCAACGCGCGCGACCTGGGGTTCCCGATCGAGGAAATCCGCACGCTGCTGGGGCTGTGGTCGGATCGCGATCGGTCGAGCGCGGAAGTGAAGACGCTGGCGGAAGCCCGCGCTGCCGAACTGGGCCGCAAGGTCCGCGTCTTGGACGCCATGCGCCGCTCGCTTACCGGGCTCGCCCAAGCCTGTCATGGCGATGATCGGCCTGATTGTCCGATCATCGAACGCTTGGCTGAATAACTTGCGCGGCTAACTTTTACTCCACTTGAGCGTGATCGTGCGTCGCACCGTTTCACGCGTTTCGCGCTGCGGCTTTGCCGCACCCCTCGATCGCCGCGCGGTTGGCCGTCACGATCCTGTCGGCCCCGACGATGGCGCGGAACGCGGTGGGACTGGCGCTCTGGATCATACGCTGCCCGGCTTCCCAGCGGGGCAAGTCGAGCGTCCGCGCCGCCATGCGCTCGGGCCATTGCCAGCTCGCCGGTGCGATCTCGCGCGCGACCAGGCCCGGCACGATCGCCCATGCGAGGATGCCGGCCGCCACCCCACCCAGGGCAAACCATAGCTGCCGATTCTTCTGGTCGGCGCGTGTCCATGCGGACCCGGCGATGGCGCGAAGATCGGCCATGATGCGGGCCTTGTCCTCGCCCGCCTTGGCGAGCGCCGCCTGATCCTCGCGCCGGGCGGCGCTGCCCGCCGCGGCGATGCGCTGCGCCATCTGCTCCGGCGTCATCGCCAGCGCCGGGGCCGCTTTCAGGAATTGGCCGATGCGCGCGACGTTCTCGCCTGCCGTGTTCACGTTCTGCTGGAGCACGCCAAGCGTCTCGGTATGGTCGGGTATGTCGATCGCCGCGCTCGGCCGCCAAGCCCTCCACGGCGCAGCGCCAGCTCGCCGCGCATGGCCTCGAACGCCTCGGCCGCGCCTGCTCCGCCCTGATCGTCCTCGTTCGTCACCTGTCGTGAGCCTGCAACCCGTGATATTCCTCCGAGTTAATCAAAGGAGACCCAACAATCACCGGACCGGTCATGCCTAAGACACCACACACGAAAGGCCCGGACGAAACCCTTTCTCTCCTCGCCGATCCCTATCGGTTCATCTCCAGGCAGTGCCAGCGCCTAGGCGCAAACGCTTTTGAATCCCGTTTCCTGCTGAAAAAGACCAACTGCCTTAAGGGGGCCAAGGCCGCCGAAATCTTCTACGATACGACCCGCTTCGAGCGCGAAGGTGCCATGCCGGTCGCTATTCAGAAGACACTGCTGGGCCAAGGCGGCGTTCAGGGTCTGGACGGCGAGACCCATCGGCACCGCAAGCAGATGTTCATGGGCCTGATGACACCAGAGCGCGTGCGGGCGCTGGCGCAATTGTTCGAGGCCGAGTGGCGCAGGGCGGTGCCGGGCTGGACGCGCAAAGGAGAGATCGTCTTCTATGACGAGTTGCATGAGCCGCTGACGCGAGCGGTATGCGCTTGGGCGGGAGTTCCTCTTCCGGACGATGAAGCCGGCAACCGCGCGGGCGAGCTGCGGGCGCTGTTCGACGCCGCCGGCTCGGCGAGCCCAAGGCATCTTTGGTCACGGCTGGCCCGTCGTCGCGTCGACGCATGGGCGAAGCGGATCATTGAAGGCATTCGGGCCGGGAGCATCGGCTCGGGCTCGGGGACCGCGGCTTACGCGATAGCCTGGCATCGCGACCGGCACGACGATCTTCTTTCGCCGCACGTCGCAGCGGTCGAACTGGTAAATGTCCTTCGCCCGACCGTCGCGATCGCAGTGTACATCACCTTCGTCGCCCACGCGCTGCAAACCTGTTCAGGGATCAGGGCGGCCTTGGTTCAGCAGCCGGACTATGCCGAGCTCTTCGTCCAAGAGGTCCGCCGATTCTATCCCTTCTTTCCCGCTGTGGTGGCGCGCGCGAGCCAAGATTTCGAGTGGGAGGGGATGGCCTTTCCGGAAGGGCGTCAAGTGGTGCTAGACCTTTATGGGAGCAATCACGACGCAGCGACCTGGGCCGACCCCCAGGAGTTTCGCCCTGAGCGTTTCAGGGCTTGGGACGAAGACTCCTTCAACTTCATTCCGCAGGGCGGCGGCGATCACTATCTCGGCCATCGCTGTCCCGGCGAATGGATCGTCCTCGCGATCATGAAGGTGGCGGCACACCTCCTCGTCAACGCGATGCGCTATGACGTACCGGACCAAGACCTGAGCATCGATTTCGCCAGGCTGCCAGCGCTTCCGAAAAGCGGCTTCGTGATGCGCAACGTCCACATAGGTGGCTAGGGCCGCGTGCCGTGGTGATGGTGATCGGCTCCGTTATCGACCGTTTGCGCGAGTACGGGGTGCGATGCGACATCTACGCAGTCGAATGTTGGTTCAGCAAGTCGATCACGGCGCACCTCGCCGCCCCGTCGCCTTCGCAACGGTCGATGGTCGCAGCCAGCAGGCTTTCTAGTTGCGCCAGATCCTCCATCTTAGCGCGCACACGCTCTAGATGGTGAGCCGCGATCTCGCGGACCTCACTGCATGACGCCTGCGCAGAACCGCCAAGAGACAGGATCGCGCGCACCTCGGCCGGGGAGAAGCCGAGTTCGCGCGCGCGACGGACGAACCCAAGTGCGCGGACGTGACCGGTCCCATATACCCGCCGCCCGCCGCTTGTGCGGGGTGGCGTTGCGAGAACACCAACGCGCTCGAAGTACCGGATCGTCTCGATATTCACGCCAGTCCGGCGAGACAGCTCGCCGATCGTGATGCTTTCCTCAACGCGCATATATTGCTTGCTCCTGTAGTCACTACAGGATGCATAACGGGCTAACCCGCTAGAGGCGATAGATGAACCAAGAGACCATCCCGCGTGAACCCCTAGGCGCACCAACGTCACGACGTCGCGCCGACACGGGGCTATCCGCCCTCGGCGCGCTTGCGAGCTTAGCCGCTGTTCTAGCTGCGGCGTCATGCTGCGTCCTGCCCCTCGCACTCGCGGCGCTCGGCCTGGGGGCGGGCCTGTCCAGCAACTTCGCCGCGCTGATACCACTACGGTGGCCGCTAACGGCGACCTCCCTCATCGGCTTGGCTGCTGGGTGGTGGGCCTACGCGCAGCGGCGGAGGTCCTGTGCTGGGGACCGGTCCTGCACAATGCCGCTGCCCTCGCGCGCGACACCTATCCTGCTCGCGATTGGAACGGTTCTGACGCTTATCGCGTTCGCCTGGGACCTCCTAGAAGCGCCGCTGATGAACGCGCTTTCCTGATGCAGCTCACCTCAACCCTGACCTGTCCCAAATGCGGCGGGGTGGCCACCGAAAGGATGCCCACCAACGCCTGCCAATTCTTCTATGATTGCCGGCATTGCGCGGTGGTGCTGCGGCCCCTGGCTGGCGACTGCTGCGTGTTCTGCTCATTTGGCGATGTCCCATGCCCTCCGATCCAGGAAGCGAAAGCAAACGGGACTGTGGCGGGCTGCTGCGGGTGAGGCGATAGCTTCACGTTTCTTCGTGAACTGGGGTCCTGCTCGCCAAGGTCGCGCAAGCGAAATTGCCTACTTCGGTCTTATTCGACCGGTTCCTGACCTGCCTCAACTGCTCATTTTCGAGAGGGCATTTGAACAGGATAGCATTTCGGGCGCTTCAAAAACCCTTGCTCCTCCAGTTGCTAGAGCATGTAACCGCAATTTGCTCTCCTGCGGACGGGGGGCTGGAGGTGGCTTTTTGACGGCCCGTGTTGAAGCAATCGGTATGTCTCGACGCTCATTAGTGGCGCGGCTGGTGGCCTGTGGAACCGGCTTGGTGCTCGGTTCTCCAACGCTCGCGCGACAGACTTCCCGGTCTGCGGCCTCGTGGAACTTCGGCGCGGCTCACCTCGAATGGGAGCCGCTGGAAGTCGGCACGGGTGATACCCTCCTTGTTTCGGCACAAGTGCGCGGAGTGCCGGCGCGGGCGGTGCTCGACAGTGGCAGCGGCGCGTCGATCATGAGCACGGCGCTCGCGGCGAAGCTCGGCTTGAACAATGGTGAGCGGCGCATGATTAGCGGGCTGAGCGCCAAGGCCCCGGTGCTGCTGGTCCGCGACATCGACGTACAGCTCGCCCGCGAAACCCGTCGCTTACCCTTTGCCGTTGTTGGTGATCTGAGTTCAGTGTCGGCGGCCTTCGGACGACCGATCGACGTTCTCCTCGGTGCCGATATGTTCACGGGCAGCTGCATCGCGCTCGATTTCGCGAACAGGCGTATGGCGGTCGTCAAGTCAGGCACGTTTCTCGCCGGCCCCGACTGGCGCGCTGTCGCGCTCGGACGCGGTGCCAAGCAGGAGCTGTTCATCCGGGCCTCCGTCGAGGGCCTGTCTCCCGTGCCCTTGATGATCGATCTTGGCAGCTCGGCCGCGCTGATGCTCTCGTCGGCCTATGCCCGCGATCAAGGGCTGTTGAACGGGAAGCTCGTCTCGACCGCGGCGATCGGCGGCGTCGATGGCGTGCGAGTCAACGATGCTTTCACAACCCAGAACATCAACATTGAAGGGCTTGGCGTCTCGAACGTCCCCACACTCGGGATGAGAGCTTGGCTCTCCACCAGCACGGTTGGCAATGTCGGCCTACCGCTGATCGCTCAATTCGACGTGGTGTTCGACGTGACCGCCGGATTCGTGTGGCTCCGGCCACTCGGTCCTCGTCGTCGCCTGCCGATGCTGAAGGACCGTAGCGGCCTTGGCCTCGCAGCCTCACCAACGGCGCTCACCGTCGTTCATGTGGCGGCGAACAGTCCCGCGGAAAAGGCTGGCTGGGCGGTCGGCGACCGGATCGTGGCGGTGAACGGCCATTCGATCGATGCGAACTATACGCGTGGGGAGCTCTGGCAAGTGCGCTCCCGGCCTGCTGGCACCCTCGTAAAGCTGACGATGGCCTCGGGTGATGTGCGCGACCTCAGGCTAGCCGACTATTACTGATCGGCTTGAGGGTGGCCTTTGCCGATCGCCTTCATGATCCGACAATCGGCCATGCGCGCCTTGGTGCAGCTCTGGCTGAGCATTGCCAACTCATCCCGCAACACCGCGAGTTGCGCCAGCCTCTCCTCAACATCCTTGAGGTGCTGAGCAGCGATAGCTGAGGCGGCACCACAATCCTGGTCCGGGTTCTGCGCCAGCCCCATCAACGATCGTATTTCGTCGACCGAAAAGCCGAGCCGGCGACCGTTGCGGATGAAGTGCAAACGCTCGATGTCGCTGGCATCATAGGTTCTACGGCCCGACGCCGTGCGCGGGGCGGAGCGCAGCAACCCGATCGACTCATAAAACCGGATCGTCGTCACTTTTGTCGACGTCTCGCTGGCGAGCTGCCCAATCATCACCGGCTTCATCATGCCATCCTTGCTAATGCGAACGTGTCGCACATTTCGCTTGCTTCTACAGCGACTGGAGGTGGTAAGGAAGGCCGCATGAATGCTTCTACCGAAAGCTGCGGGTGCCACGGGGAGCCCGCGCGCGCGCAAACCGATCCGGCCTATCGCCGTGCGCTGCTGACCGTCGTGGTGCTCAACCTCGGCTTCGGAGTCGCCGAGCTGTTCGGCGGGTTCATCGCCGATAGCCAAGCGCTGAAAGCGGATTCCCTCGATTTTCTCGGGGACGGGTCGATCAGCCTTATCGGTCTTCTCGCGCTTGCCTGGTCCGCACGGGCGAGGGCAAAGGTCGCGCTGACGCAGGGGTTGTTTCTCGGTGCGCTTGGCGTGGGCGTAATCGGTTTCGCGATTTGGCGCGCCCTGAACGCAACCGCGCCGGATGCCGAACTGATGGGCACAATCGGCGTTGTCGCGCTCGCGATCAATGTCGTGTCCGCCTTGGTGCTTGCGCGTTTCCGGGAAGGGGACGCCAATGTTCGCGCGATCTGGCTGTTCAGCCGCAACGACGCGCTCGCCAATGTCGCGGTGATCGCCGCGGCCGGTCTGGTGGCGTGGACAGGAAGCGCCTGGCCGGACCTCGCCGTCGCCGGCCTCATCGCCCTCCTGTTCCTCCACTCCGCTTATGAAATCGTCACTGGCGCTCGGCGCGAACTGGGAGAGCGGTAGTGCGTCTGCTCACCTTGATCCGGGCAATGCTCTCGCTGCGGCTGCTCGCCGCGCTCGCTGCGCTGCTGATCCCTGCTGCGGCATTCGCCGAACCCGGCGACGTGCAAACCGCATGGCGGCTGCTCGACTATATGGCCGTCGATTATGGAGGCGCGGTCGCGAACGGTCGGATCAAGAGCGCGTCGGAATACGCCGAAATGAATGAGTTTGCCGCGTCGGTCTCGACACGGCTTCAAGGCCTGCCGGCGAAGCCGGAGCGCCAAGCCCTCATTCAGCGGGCCGCCAACCTCCAAGCGGTAATCGCGGAAAAGGGATCGACTGAACAGGTGGCAACACTGGCGCACGGGCTCGCGGCCGATCTGCTGCGCGCCTACCCGGTGCCGCTCGCGCCCGATAAGGCTCCGAACCTCGTCTCCGGCCATGCCCTGTTCCAACAATCCTGCGCGTCCTGTCACGGCATGACGGGCAACGGCCGTGGCCCCGACGCCGCCAAGCTCGCGACACCCCCGATCGCCTTTACCGATGCCGAACGTGCGCGCCAGCGCAGCGTCTTCGCGCTCTATCAGGTGGTGACGCAGGGCATCGACGGGACGGCGATGCAGAGCTTCGCCGATCTGCCGAACGATCAGCGCTGGGCGGTAGCATTCCGAGCCGGGAGCTTCGCCTTCACGGACGCGCAGGCGCGCGAAGGCGAGCGGCTGTGGAAATCCGATCCGACCCTTCGCCGTCGCATCCCGGACCTGAAAACCCTGGTCGCACTCACCCCGGCCGCGCTCGGCGCGGCGATCGGCGACGCCAAGGCTGACGCCGTGCTCGCGTTCCTGCGTCGCCACCCTGAACAGGTGATGCAACAGGCTCCCGGCTCGCTCGCGGTCGCCCGCGCCAAACTCGCCGAAAGCGTGGCCGCTGCCCGGCGTGGCGATGCGCGGATGGCAAAAGAGCTGGCGCTGTCAGCCTATCTCGATGGGTTCGAGCCGATCGAACCAACGCTCACCGCGCGCGACGCGACGCTGATGGGCCGAATCGAGGGCGCCATGGGGGAGTTCCGCGCCGCGATCGACCGGGGCGCATCGCCCGATGATCTCGCGGAGAAGGTCACGGTGCTGGGCGGCTTTTTCGATGATGCAGAAGCGGCGCTCGCGCCCGATGCCGCCACCGAGGCGTCCACGTTCCTGGGCGCGTTCACGATCCTGCTGCGTGAAGGGCTCGAAGCCCTGCTCATCGTCGTCGCCATGATCGCATTCCTGCGTAAAGCCGACCGCGGCGAGGCGCTGCGCTACGTTCATGGCGGCTGGGTCAGCGCGATCATCGCGGGCGGAATCACCTGGGCGGTCGCCACCTATGCAATCGGGATCAGCGGCGCGAGCCGGGAGCTGACCGAAGGGTTCGGCTCGCTGTTCGCCGCGTTCGTGCTGCTCTCGGTCGGGATTTGGATGCACGGTAAGGCGCAAGCCGATCAGTGGCAGCGCTATATTCGCGAGAAGATGTCGCGGGCGCTCTCGGGCGGGTCGGGCTGGTTCCTGTTCGGACTCGCCTTCGTGGTCGTCTATCGCGAGGTTTTCGAGACGATCCTGTTCTACGCCGCTCTCTCCGCGCAAGGTGACAACGGGATGCTGCTCGCCGGCGCCGGATCGGCCATTGGACTGCTTGGTGTGATCGCCTGGGCAATGCTCCGCTACAGCCGCAAGCTGCCGATCGCGCAGTTCTTCCGCTATAGCTCCTGGCTCATGGCCGTTCTGACCGTCGTGCTTGCGGGCAAGGGCGTCGCCGCTCTCCAGGAGGCCGGCCTTATCAACATCGCACCGCTCGCGGACGTGCCGCGGCTGTCGATGCTAGGGTTATTCCCCACCTGGCAATCGGTGCTGGCGCAACTCCTGATGGCGGTCGCCATCGCAGTGGGGTTTGCCTGGAATCGGCGCAACCGATCTCGCTCGGGTTCCGGCCCGGCGACGGCTCACTAGGCGAGGCTCGCATTTGCCCCCGCTTCGCTCGCGCACACTGGCCGGCATGTCGCGCATCCGCGACGGGCGCCAGGACCTCGCGGGTACGCAGCGGACATGAAAGCGGGCACGGCCACGCTGCTGATCGCCACGGGGGCCGCGCTAGACCTGGCGACCAAGGCATGGGCGCGGGCTGCGCTCGAACCCTATGGGCCGGCGGGCGATTTCCTGCCCTTCGTCTCGCTGCGCCTGACCTTTAACGAGGGCGTGTCGTTCAGCCTGCTCGCCTCTGATGGCGACGTCGGGCGCGCCCTCCTGATCGGGCTCACGGCAATCCTGACCCTCGGCCTTGTCGCGTGGGCCTACCGCTCGCAGGGCTGGCAGCGCACGGCCTTAGCGGTCGCCGCGGCCGGCGCCGTGGGCAATCTGATCGACCGCGCCGCACGCTGGTCTGTAACCGACTTCCTCGGGCTGCACTTCGGGAGCTGGCACCCCTTCGTTTTCAACCTCGCCGACGTGTGGATTTCGCTCGGGGTCGGGCTACTGCTGCTCGGGCCATACTTACCCGCAAGAGGATCGACGGCAGAAGCGTTTCGCCGGAATGGCGCTGAACGCCCGGCAGCTACGGACGGAGGGCCGTGATGACAGAGAGTTCTCGCGACAGGCGCCCTTGATGGAGGCAACCGTCCGCCCCCGCCTTTTCGGCTGATACCGAGCTAAGGCTTGTGTGCCGAGTAGATAGAAATGGAGCCGGTCGGCGTTGATATCGACTGGCGCTCGATCACGCGATCGAACCCCGCCGCGGCGAACATGCGGGGTAGCACGCCATCAGCGTTCGGCTGGGTGTTCGCTGAGCAGCCCCCACCGGGTGGTCCGGGTAGATAGTTAGTGCATTGTCGTCTCCGCCGCCATTGCCGGGCGCAGGTGGAGCGAAGCGGAACCGGAGGCCGGCAATGGCGGCGTCGCCGCTTCTGGTGCGGGTGGGCGATAGCCCAGGCTGCTATGTGGCCGGATGGTGTTGTAGTGGCGCCGCCACGCCTCGATCAGCACTCTGGCCTCGGCGAGGCTGTAGAAGATCTCTCCGTTAAGCAGCTCGTCACGCAGCGAGCCATTGAAGCTCTCGTTGTAGCCGTTCTCCCATGGCGAGCCTGGCGTGATGTAGAGCGTGTTCACGCCGATCTGCCCAAGCCATTTCTGGACTGCGGTGGCGATGAACTCGCTGCCGTTGTCCGATCTGATATGGGCAGGCGGGCCCCGGTCAATGAACAGCTCGGCCAGGGCCGCCGTAAGCGTCCGGTGTTCCCCGCCTTGCTGACGAGGTGATGCGCAAGCCACAGGTGCGGCACTGTGGCAGGCACCGGTGCGGCATTATGGCGACGCGAATTATCGAGATGGTTGGGGCAGAGCCGCGGCGACGGTTCAGCGACGATGACAAGGCGCGGATCGTGTCGGAGGCGATGATGCCGGGGGCGAGCGTGCTGGACGTGGCACGGCGTCACCGGGTGTGCACGTCGCTGGTGTACCGCTGGCGACGCACGCTGCTGCGCGACGGGGTCGCAAGCGAAGCTTTGCCCTTGCCGGGCGCGGCGTTCGTGCCGGTCGAGGTGGCGAACGTGCCCATGGCGCCGCAGCCGGAGCCGCTCGGACCGGGTGTGGTGGAGGTGGTCGGCCCGGCCGGGCAGCGCATCCGCCTGGCACCTCCCATCGACGCGCGGGTGCTGAAGGCCGTGCTGGCCGGGTTCGCTTGATCGGGCCGCCGAGCGGCGTCCGGGTGTATCTGGCGGCCGGGGTCACGGACATGCGCAAGGGTTTCGACGGACTGGCGGCGCTGGTGCAGCAGCGGCTGCGCCAGGATCCGTTCGGGGGTGCGGTGTACGCCTTCCGGGGCAGGCGCGGCGATCTGGTCAAGCTGCTGTGGTGGGATGGTCAGGGCCTCGTCCTCCATGCCAAGCGTCTGGAGCGTGGTCGGTTCACCTGGCCGACGACCGCGGACGGCGTCGCAGTGCTGACCCCGGCGCAGTTGTCGATGCTGCTCGAAGGGGTGGACTGGCGGCATC